>NZ_JAHBRW010000001.1:3335394-3679692 GCF_018398315.1 Chelatococcus sp. YT9 | reverse complement strand
CCTGACGCGAACATCAGCCCTAGCGCTTCCAGAGAAGATGACGGTAACCGGTCTGCGCCATCCATTTGGCGCGCGCCAGATGAGCATCATGGACTCGGCGCGCGCGATCCGGCTCGAGGGCGGGGTCGATGCCAAACAGGATTTGAGCGGCTTCGGTCCACTCGGCACCATCGGCAGCGGCATCCAGCAGTCGCATGTAAAGCTTGATATGGGCACGATCGTAGGCGGTTAATTCGCTGGAGACCGGCGGAGCATCCTCGAAGGGTTCTATCGGGGGCATGTCAGTTGCCTGGTGCGTGCTGCCCACTGCAGGACGCGGGGTAATACCAGATACTCCAGGATTGTGTGTTTTGGGAGAATATCGCCTGGAGGGAATACGGCGTCTGCCGCTTGCCTGTCAGCGCTTTTTGTCACCACCATCATGGACCAGCAGCACTCCGTGTCCACGCTCGGTCGACAGAAGGACGACACCGGCTGCTTCGAGAGCCCGACGGACCTGATCGCGCGTGCTTTCGTACACCTCGAGGCCGCTTTCGGATTCGAGGCGCTTGAGCGCGGTCAGTGATACACGGGCCTTGTCAGCAAGCGTCTCCTGTGTCCAACCCAGCAAGGCGCGCGCGGCCCGCGACTGTCGGGCGGTGATCATGCATGATCACCTCCCATTGCGACCGGCGCGCACTCCAGAACTACGACTATAATAGTCGTTCTGGGCAAATAGTCATCGGTAATTGGGCCTCTGTTCCTCAGCTACGGCGTCGCTGACCTTTGTTGTCGGACGACTGATTCGGCCGCCCAAGGCTGATGGATTGACCCACCAAAGAACGCTGAATGACGCTCAAACGTATCAATCCGCCCTACTGAGATATGTTTGCGGATCAAATTCTTGCCTTCCAGACCGCCTTGTGATACGTTTCCGAATCAAATCGAGCAAATTGATCTGTAAAGGATTCACATGAAAACCGAAGCAGAGGCTCTGGATATGATCGGCGACCATTTTCGGCGCGCACGGCTAGCGGCGGGCCTGACGCAGGAACAGGTCGCCGATCTCGCCGGCATATCCCGTCCCCGCTATCGCGACATCGAAACCGGAGCCGCAGCGGCACGCGCCACGACTCTGATCAATGTTGCAAGGGCGCTTGGCCTGGAGATGATGCTGGTTCCTCAGGCGATGGTCCCGGCCATTGAGGCGCTGCTCAGCCATGAGGGCGAGGACGACCGGCCGGCTTTCAGCCCACAAGCGGAGGGTGACGATGAATAGAGCCCGCTCCGCCGAAACCGTCCTGTCTCTCGATGTTCTCCTCAATGAGGTGAAGGTCGGCACGATCGTCAGGACACCGGGCGACTTCAACGCCTTCAGCTTCGATCCTGCCTACCGCGCGAGCGGAGGGCATCCCGTGTTGAGCCTGTCCTTCCGCGCGGCGACGGGAGGATTGCGCAAGGATCCACGCCCGGTGGCAGGCGCCTTGCCGCCCTTCTTTGCCAACCTCCTGCCCGAGGACAAGCTGCGCGAGGCGATGGAAAAGCATCACGCCCGGACCGTCCGGCCTGGCAATGATTTCGATCTGCTGGCCGCGCTGGGCGCCGACCTGCCAGGCGCTGTGCGGGTTATCCCGAGTAACGGAGATATCGTCGCTGCAACCGCTGCAGTTGAGGGCGAGCCGAAAGCGCGTTTCTCGCTCGCCGGCGTGCAGATGAAGCTTTCGGTGATGAAGAACACCGGCAAGGGCGGCGGGTTGACAGTGCCGCTCGGGGACAGCGACGGTCAGTACATCGCCAAGTTTCCTTCGACCGCCTTTCCAGGCGTGTCGGAGAACGAGTTCGCCAATCTCGCGCTGGCCGAAGCCATCGGCATGGACGTGCCCGAACGCGAACTGGTGGGCAAAGACCAGTTCGAAGGCATCCCTGGAGAGTTCGAGACCCTGGCCGAGGGTCTGGTCCTTCTTATCCGGCGGTTCGATCGCGCCTCCGGCGCGCGACGAATTCATATCGAGGATTTCGCCCAGGTCTTCGGTATCTATCCGGCACGAAAATATGAAGGCGCGGCCTATCATGACATAGCCGCAGCGCTGAATGTGGCGATCTCGCCGATAGCGGCGCTGGAGTTCGTCCGCCGCCTGACCCTGTCGGTGGTCATGGGTAATGGCGACATGCACCTGAAAAACTGGTCGTTGATCTATCCCGGTGACGGCAATTCGCCCGCCCTGGCGCCGATCTACGACGTGCTTTCGACGGTTCCCTATATCCCGGCTGACAATCTGGCTTTGTCGCTTGGCGGCGAACGCGCGTTCAAGGCACTGACGCTGTCGCGGTGGAAGGCTTTCGCCAATCGGGCGCGGCTTCCAGAGCCCGCCGTCCTGAAAACTGTCAGCGAAACTGTAAGGCGTATCGATGCGCATTGGTGGAAATTGCCGGAACGTGATGCGATACCATCGATCGTTCTGGAGCGGATCGACGCCCATGTGAGGGCCATGACGCCTGTCCTCTTGGACTGAGCGCCGTTCATTGGTGCGCCTGACAGAGAAATGGCCCCGGCTGTGTCGCCGGGGCCATTTGCGCTTCAATCGCCGCGACGCGGGCTGGGGCGGGACCAGATCAGCGAGTAGGCTTCGCCGTCCTCGTCATCGAAGAGGTTGGCGTAGATCGGGGCGGTGAAGCTCGGATCATCGAGCTTGAGACCCAGATAATCGCGGCCTTCGCCCGAGCGCTTGGACCAGGCGGCACCGATCTCGGCGCGGCCGACCAGGACCCGGTGGCTGGGAGCGTTCTCGCCGTTTGCGCGGATGTCGGGAACGATACGCACGCCCTTGGCCTGGACACTGAGGGTGACGATTTCGCCGGTGAATTCGTTCGAACCGGTCTTCTTGAAGGTACCGATGGTCGCCATTTTCAAATCTCCGTTTTCCGGTTTCGAGCCCGCACCATTGCGGCCTCGATGGCGATCGACGGGACGGAGACGATCGCTGGCGCATCCCCGTTTGCGGGGACTGGACAGCACAGGAGGGACTTTCTTGCTCGCGCGAGGAATGGCGCGCCTCGGGGTCCCATGGAACATGGGGTGGGGCCGTCAGGGGAAGAAAGTTGTGACGACGCTGTTGCGCCAAAGCGATCGAAGCGCGCCCCCGCGCGCTGGTCTTCGACCAGATCAGGCCATGGAAGAGGCCGTTTGGAGCGGTCAGAGATACGAGAAGAACGTAGAGTCTGGCGCATTCGAGTTCCGCCGGACCGGTGGCGACGGATGCCCGTGACGTCGCCCCTGTCCTTGGCACGCGTACCGCTATTTGACCCAACCGAAGTCTGCGAGAACGCATCCCGTCTGGGTTTCGCAATGTGCCCGCGAAATTCGCGCCACCCGTCCTGCTCCCGCTATGTGCCGCATCACTCCACTAGATTGATGTGAGTTCATTACGCCGATCCCGCGCCCCTTATCTCTGAGGACGGCGAGTTTATCTCTCTGTTCTAGCTTCCAACCAGATTCTGCACGCAGCTAGATGCGCGCATGGCCCGTGCCAGCAGACTCGGCAGACGCCATCGCCGCAAGCCGCAGGAAGGTCGTCACTCCCACGGCAATTGCGCCAATGACCGAGAAGATGAGCTGCCAGGTCTCGGACGGCATCATATGTTTGACGATGCCGAGCGTGGCGTAGAAGCCGGCGACGACTGCCGGAGCGACAAAGGCGAGTGCGATCAGCAACCGCGCCCATAGAGGCCGGACCAGAATGAGTAGGCCTTGGGCTGCCGCCAAGGTCAGGCCGGCAGCGAGTAATCCGACAAGAACGGCCCCAAGCCAGCCCGCGCCGGTGCCGTAGGCCCAGATACCGGCGTTCACCCCGATGAAGAAGGGCAACGCAAATACGGCAAGGTTGAACAGCAGCCAGCACATGAAGCCTATGGCGGCCATGGCGACGAGAATACCGAGAAAGGTCATGGTGGTGTCTCCGTGCAATGGATTGGACGGTGCGCCTGCCACCACCTCCACGGCGCGATCGGAACAGTAGCAGAAGTGCCCGCGATCATTAAGAACAAATAGGGATCAAAGAGATCCCCTGACCCTGTCCGGCCATCTTCCTTGTTCTGCCTGCACATGGTCGGATCCAGCGGCCCATCGCCCTACAGGCGATGTGTTTCGCCGGCATGATAGGCCGTCGAGGCGCTTCCGGTTCGTCGACGGCCTTGAGGAATGGCGGGCAGCGCTCACGCGCCGCCCGTCCCGAAGCGGTAGACAGGAATGCCCAATTTGCGCGCCTTGTCGGCGAGATTGTCCTGGATGCCGGTGCCGGGAAAGATGATGACCCCAATCGGCATCGTGCCGAGCATCTGATCGTTGCGTTTGAAGGGCGCAGCCTTGGCGTGTTTGGCCCAATCGGGCTTGAAGGCGACCTGCGGCACCTTGCGATTGTGGGCCCAGGTGGCGGCGATGCGCTCGGCGCCCTTCGGCGATCCACCATGCAGCAGCACCATGTCAGGATGCTTGGCATGAACCTGGTCGAGCTTGTCCCAGATCAATCGATGATCGGTGGTCTCGCCACCCGAAAAGGCGATCTTCGTGCCGGCCGGTAGCAGCACCTCATTGTCAGCGCGTCGCTTGGCGGCGATGAAGTCCCGGCTATCGATCATGGCCGCTGTCATCTGGCGATGATTGACCCGTGAACCCGAGCGCTGCGACCAAGGCGTACCGAGGGTGCGCAGATAGATATCGGCAGCGGTCTCGCGGAAAAGCTCAAGACTGTCACGGCGTTCGATGAGACTTTGCCCGACCCCGATCAGGGTCTCGAGCTGGACGGATTTCACCTCGGACCCGTCCTGTTCGCACTGGAGGCGCTTCTGGGCCTGCTCGTTGTCGTCGAGCTTCTTTTCGATCCGTTCGACAGCACGGTGGAAGGTATTGACGCTCGACCAGAGGATCTCGGCAAGGTCGAAATCGAGACTGGTGTCGGCCATGGTGGAGATCAGGGCGTCGAAAATATCAGCGACCGCGCTCTGGATGATGTGATCCTCGGGCGAGATCCGGGGATCGGGCTCGTCCTCTGACGGACGATAGCCGTAAAGCTCAAGCTCCTCGATGACATGGCCGGTGGCAGATGTCGCGTGATCGGGTTCGCGTTCGTCATAGGTGTACATGGCAGGCTCCGATGGCAAGGACCGCGACCGTCGCGGCCTCATGGCGACGACAAGCCCGCAGGCGGTCCGGCCAGGCAGCCCGAGCCTTTCGCGAGGGTCTCGATGGCAAAGCCCGGCTGATTTGCTTCGCGCTGTAAAGGCGGGGGAGACGGGGTCCCCACGCGACTCGTCGCGTGGGGTGGCGGGCCGCCGACGGAAATCAGTCGGGCGCCGCCATTGCCCGGCCCGGCCGTTTGTGGGCCGCTCGCCCTCTCGAAGGCCGTGGCGCGGTCCCCTGCCGAATAGGGAAGGCTTCCTGTATGCCGCAACGGAACGCGAGCCCCCGCCCGCTTCTCATCCCGGCTATGCAGCCAAAGCCATGAAACGGCTGACATCGTCTGCAGCCAGTTGCCTGCGAAGCCGTACCCGCAATGCATCCAGCCCGCACGAAGTGAGGTCTTCGTTGAAGTCACCCATTATCGGCGAGAGCGTGATGGTCTCGATTCCGGCCGCCAGCGCCCGTTCGACGAGCCTGTCTCGTGCGCTGTCGCCTGCCGGATCGTTGTCACGCACGATATAGAGCCGGCGCAGATGGGCCGGGAACAGGAAAGCAGCGAGGTGCCCGGCCGAGAGTGCGGCGGCCATCGGCATCTGTGGCAGCAATTGCCGCAGCGACAGAATGGTCTCGATGCCTTCTCCCGCCGCCATGACATCTTGTGCCCTTCCGAACCGGACGGCGTTACCAAGCAGGTCCCCCATGGCCTTGCGCGGCGGATCACGCGGCGCCTTGCCCGACCCGTCACGCGCGAGCCAGGTGCGGTGAGCGCCGGTTATGTCGCCATCGCGATCGGTGACCGCCGCGATTATCGCCGGCCAGGTCTCGGTCGGCCCTTCATGCTCGGGCCGCCAGTAGCAGTTCGGATGGAAGCCCAGCGCGCCGGTCCCGTGCAAATCCGTAATGCCGCGTCTCCGCAAATACGTCTCTGCGAGCGTGCTCGTGATCGGTTGTGCGATGCGCCAGAGCCGGCGTGCGGCCTCTGCCGTACCCGATATAGCCGGAGTTCCGCGACGCCGCCCGGTGGGGACTGGTTCTGGATGGGGAAGGCTCAGAAAGCGGCGGGCTTCCGCAGCGACCTCGGCGAAGTCGAGGAGACCGAGACTTTCGCGGATTACATCGAGCAGATCACCATGCTCGCCGGTGGCGGCATCGGACCATTTGCCCGCCGGCCCCCTGGCGCTGTCATGCAGCCGCACGAACATCGAGCGTCCCGCGCAATTGCGGACGTCGCCGACCTGCCAGTAATGGCCCTGTTTATGGCCATTCGAGAGGTAGTGACGGCAAACCGACTCGGCCTGCCGGCCGAGACGCTGCGCCAGATCGGTGGCGTAAAGACGGGACATCAGGCCGCCTCCCGTTCGGCAATGCGTTCGATCGGGAAGCGCTCGACAAGCTTGCCGATAATCCCGGTGCCGGCTGCCCCGACCGGCACAAAGAAGCGCAATTTCCACGATATGATTTCGCTGAAGAGCCCATAGGCGCGCAGGCGTTCGCGCATGGCTTCGCTGAAGCCTGTAAGTTCGATGCGATGAGTCCCCACGACCCGGACGCGGCGCAGTTGCAGCCCTTCGGCTAGGTCGAGAATTGTGCGCCCGTCGATCAAAGCGGCGTAAGCCTCATTGGCCGTCAGGCTGACGCTTTCTGTGGCGGTGACGCTGGCTGCCCATGCGGGCGAAACACGGCGGCCGATGATGCGCTCCCCGTCATCGGACTGGAGCCGATAAACACGGGTGGAATCCTGCGGCAGCCGCTTCCAGACCGGCAAGAGCAATCCCGCCACGATGTAAAGGGTGCCCTCGGAATAGGCCGGTACCTGCGCGACTTCCCGGTTCCACATGGCCGCAAAGCTGTCCCGATCGGCTTCGATCCAGCGCGTTTCGCCCATCGCCCGAAGAGCAAAGGTCGTGCTTTCCATCGGCCGGAGCAGTCGTACGCGCGGCTCAATCTCGCCATCGTCCAGCATGACACTGGTGGTGGGGACCTGGACGGCGGCGCGGGCCGAGCGTTCATTCACCAGCAGTTTTGCCCGCGGATCGGTCAGTTCACGCAGGGCCGCATTGAGCGACATCGGCCTGTTGCGCTTGCGCTCGCTGATTGAAAGCAGCCGGGTCTCAGCGCCAGTCGCGGGGTGGGTGTAAATGACCTGACGGCCGGTCAGAGTGAAGCTTTCGGCGCGGAGCGTTTCGAGACCAAGATCGTATGTGCCGGAGGCGATAGCCCCGTCGACTCGCGCCTGGAGGAGCTGCTCGAAAGCCGAGAACAAGATGGCCTGCAGGTCGATGGTCAGCGCCAGCAGCCGGTTGAGAAAGGTGGTGATCGGCGGCAGGTCGTCCTTGATGCCGTTCGCATCCATCAACTTCAGACCGGTCATCTGCTCGAAACGGCCGAGCGAACAGCCTTGCACCTTGCCGCGCACGATCAGCATATAGAGCTGCCGCAAGGCATCGCGGGCATAGGGGCTTTCCAGATTGTCCTCGGGCCGAAAGAGGCCCTGACCTCCGGTCTGGCGCTGACCGCGCGTGATCGCGCCGAGCGTGTCGAGACGCCGTGCGATGGTCGAAAGGAAACGCTTCTCGGCCTTCACATCGGTCGCGATGGGTCGGAACAGCGGCGGCTGCGCCTGGTTGGTGCGATTGGTGCGGCCCAGCCCCTGAATGGCCGCGTCTGCCTTCCAGCCCGGTTCGAGAAGATAGTGGACCCGCAGGCGCCGGTTCCGCGCCCCGAGATCGGCATGGTAGCTGCGCCCGGTGCCGCCCGCATCGGAAAAGACCAGAATGCGCTTGCGATCGTCCATGAAGGCGGCGGTTTCGGCAAGGTTCGCGGAGGGTGCGCGGTTCTCGACCGCCAGCCTTGCCGCTGAGCTTTCGCACTTGCGGATGATCCGGCGCGAACGGCCCGTGACCTCGGCCACGACATCGGTCCCAAACCGCTGCACGATCTGGTCCAGGGCGCCGGGAACGGGCGGAAGGCAGGCCAGGTGCTCGATCATCGCGTCGCGCCGGGCAACGGCCGCCCGACATTCGACGGGCTGGCCATCGCGAAATACCGGCCGCGAGGAGAGATTGCCCTCGCTATCGGTGAAGGGTTCGTAGAGCTGCACCGGGAAGGAATGGGCGAGATAATCGAGTACGTATTCCCTTGGCGTGATGTCGACGCGGACGTCGTTCCATTCCTCAGCCGGCAGTTCGGCGAGGCGGCGCTCCATCAACGCCTCGCCGGTCGAGACGATCTGGATGACGGCGGCATGCCCGGCCGCAAGATCGGCATCGATGGACCGGATCAATGTCGGGGTTTTCATGCTGGTCAGCAGATGCCCGAAGAAGCGCTGTTTCGCGGATTCGAAGGCGGATCGGGCGGCGCTTTTGGCCTGGCGGTTCAGCGCACCGTCGCTGCCAGTGATGTTGGCCGCCTCCATCGCCGCATCGAGATTATTGTGAATGACCGCAAAAGCGCCGGCATAGGCATCATAGATGCGGCGCTGCTCGTCCGTCAGCCGATGCTCCACCAGTTCATATTCGACGCCATCGTAGGAAAGGGACCGCGCGGTATAGAGCCCAAGTGAACGCAGATCGCGCGCCAGCACCTCCATCGCCGCCACGCCGCCAGCCTCGATCGCCTCAACGAACTCGGCACGGGTGGCAAAAGGGAAATCCTCGCCGCCCCAGAGGCCGAGCCGCTGGGCATAGGCGAGGTTATGCACCGTCGTTGCGCCCGTGGCCGAGACATAGACAATCCGGGCATCGGGCAAGGCGTGCTGGAGCCGCAGCCCGGCACGCCCCTGCTGCGATGCCGCGATAGTCCCGCGTTCTCCCTTGCCGCCACCGGCGTTCTGCATGGCATGGCTCTCGTCGAAGATGATGACACCGTCGAAATCCGATCCCAGCCAATCCACGATCTGCCGGACGCGCGAAACCTTCTCGCCGCGATCATCCGAGCGCAGCGTGGCATAGGTGGTAAAAAGGATGCCTTCCGACAGCGTGATCGGCTTGCCCTGCGAGAAGCGCGATTGCGGCGTGATCAGAAGTCGCTCCATGCCGAGCGCCGACCAGTCGCGCTGCGCGTCCTCGATCAGCTTGTCCGACTTGCTGATCCAGACCGCCTTGCGCCGCCCGCGCAGCCAGCTGTCGAGGATAATCCCGGCCGATTGACGGCCTTTGCCGGCTCCGGTGCCATCACCGAGCATGAACCCCCGGCGGAACCGTACAGCGCCTTCTGCGTCCGCGGGCGCCGCGCTGACCGTCTCGAAGGTTTCGTCCACGGACCAGGCGCCGGCCAGATAATCGGCATGGGCCTCACCGGCATAGATCACTGTCTCGAGCTGGGCATCGGAGAGGCGCTCGCGGATGTCGGCAGGCAGGATCGGCCGATAAGACGGCTTTGGTGGTGCAACCGACGCCATCGCAGCCGATTGGACAAGCTTGGTTGGATGTGGCTGTGCACCGGGAATCCGGATCGACTGCAATCCGTATTGCTCATAGATCGCATCGCTTAGTCGCGTGCCCTCGGGCGGTGCCCAGTCCACCGTCTCATAAGCGAGCTCGACGCCCTCGGGATCGCCAACTGTATCGGTGACGGATCGCACCGGGGCCACGCCCGTGCGATAGCCGCGCACTGTCTTTGGCGCGGCCGCCGGGATGAATTCCCGGCATTTCGGGCTTGCGACCGGCAAGCGTGGTGGAACTTGCGCCTCGACCCAAGCGAGCAGCGTCGCAACATCGGGCGCAGTGCCGGATGAGGGAGAGAACTGAGATGGATCTTCGGCCGGCGTCTTGTCGATAACGATCAGGCGCGTCGCGAAGGTCGTGCCATGCTTTGCGTATACCGATCCGGCGATGGCAGCGCTGAAGACAAGGCGGCCCTGCTCTTGCAAGCGGACGAAAGCATCCCGCCAGCCAGCTTGATCAGGAGCAAAATTCGCTCCTGTTATGGCTACGAGCCGCCCACCATCGGCCAGCCGCGCCAAAGCAGAAGCAACATGGCGGAACGCCGTGTCAGCCATTCGTCCCGAAACATTGGCCATCGCCGAGAATGGCGGGTTCATCAGCACGACCGAGGGGACGATTGCCGGTTGGAGGTGATCGTCGATCTGTGCGGCATCGAAGCGGGTTGTGGAAACAGCCGGAAAGAGGGAAGAAAGCAGCTCAGCGCGGGTATCGGCGAGCTCGTTCAGCACCAGCCTGCCGCCGGCAATCTCGGCCAGGATCGCCATGAGGCCGGTTCCGGCCGACGGTTCCAGCACCACGTCACCGGGGGTGATTGCGGCGGCTGCCATGGCCGCGAGACCGAGCGGCGCGGGCGTCGAGAATTGCTGGAGCGCCTGGCCTTCCTCGGATCGGCGCGTGTGGGTCGGCAACCGGTCCACGATCCGGGCAATTGCGGAAAACCGTGTAGCCGGAGACGCGGCTTTCCGGAAAAGCGCCTTTCCGTATTTGCGTAGGAAAAGGACTGTGGCGACTTCGCAAGTCTCATAACCCATCTTCCAGTCCCAGGCGCCGGTCGAATCGGAAGCGCCGAAAGCCGCCTCCATCGCATCGCGAAGCGTGGCGGCACTGACGTGCTGGCCGCGTTCCAGATGGCCAAGGAGTGTGGTTGCCGCAGCGAGGATGGCGGGCGCTGCGGCTAAGGACGTGACCGGATCGGTCACGGGAGACACCATATTCATGGAAGGGAACCTCGGGAGAGCGGAAACGGGAAAGCCCGGACTGCGCTCTCTCTCGACCGCCCAGGCTCACCCATTCCGGCGGCCCTCTCACTCTGGCTGGAGCGACATGAAGAGCGCCCCGACCATGAGGCGGGGATGCTTCAAGCGGGATCAGCCGAAACGAAGTCCGCCTTCGGTGAAGGTGTGGCCATTGGCGAGGATGGTCTCGTCCACCACCTCATCCGAGGACAGGTAGTCATATTCGCGCTCGAGCTGGCGATAGAGCCAGCGGGCGAGATCACGCAGCGCCTCGGCGACGACGTCCTCCGCGTCGGCGGTCATGTCCTGCCAGTTCGGGCTGGCCCGCTCTACCGCAATGTCCATGCAGTATTCGTGGTAGTAATGGCCGCGATGACCGACGTCAGCGCGAAGCTGATAAAAGTTGCGCCGCTGGGCATCCTGAAGCGCATCTGCGATGCCATGCAGCATCTCGTCCTGCGGCGCGTAAGCCCGGATCGCGGCAGAGGCGTTCCTGCAGTAGGAGTAGAACCCCTCCCAGCACGCGCCGTCACCTTGCGACCAGAAGCCCCGGAACCAGATGCAGGGTTCCTGCCGCGATCCGCCGCCCATCAGGCGAGCGGTTCGGGTCTTGAGGCGGATGCCGAGGATCTCGGCGATGCGCTGGAAATCCTCATAAACGGCGTCGTACCAATCGTAGTCGAAGCCGCCTTCACGATACCAGGCGCGGGCCTTGTCCTTCGCCGTTTCGGAAAGTTCGTCGAGGCGATAGACTGTGGTTTCGATGATTTCAGGCATGGGGATCGCCTCCCTCCAGCACGGTCGAGAGCCAGCCGTCGGTATAGATCCAATCCACTGTCTCGCCGGTCGAAAGATCGAGTACGTGTGCGCCACCGCCGAAGCCATCGAGGCGCGGCTTCGAGCAGGTGTTGGCATATTGGAAGCCCCACCGGCCCTTGAGCTCGAACACGGCGGCGCAGCGCCTGACGAATTGGATAACGTGCTCGGGATCGCCGGTGGGATCGTCGCGTATCCAGAGCTGCGTACCGCCATGTTCGGGCTGGATCGACAGCAGGAAGCCATCCGATGAGGGATCTTCGGCTGCATTTTCGTCCGCCAGCGCATTATAGAGTTCGAGCGCACGGACAGCGTTCTCAGGGGTGCCTACATCGAGCAGGCAGGAAAAATGGGTGTAATAGTCAGCCATGACGGCCTCCGGACATGAGGAGGCCTGGCGCAGGACCAGGCCGATTGCGTGGAAGAGGTGAAAATCAGGCGGCGCGGGGCAGGCTAAGCAGTTCCGCAGCGGTCTCCCGCCAGCCGCGATCGACCAGGCGTGTTTCGAGCAGACTGGCGCGGTAGCGCAGGTTCCGCGCCGACCGGGCATCGCAAGCCGCCGAGGCGCTGCCGCGCAACCGGCTTGCCTCGCTCACGATACGGCGGGCTTGCGCGTCAGAGATGACAGGCTGCTGCCAGACAATGGCCCGAGCCCGGATTTCTCCGGCGAGGACCAGACCGTAGGTCGAGTCATGAATTGCGGCAATGCGCGCCTCAAAGCGCAGCGTGTCGTCCTCTCCAACGCGAATATCGTCACGCGAAACGCGCTGTGCCGCGATCGTCATGGCGTCTTCGGGAGTGGTACATTCACCGAGAACGATAGTCCGGTCGAATTGGCTGGTATCGTGATCGTCGACGAAACTGACAGTGCCGAGGCAGGAAACCCGTAGCGGATACCGAAGGGCGCTACGCAGCCCGGGCAGCACCTGCCGGGCGAGGATTTCGCCGATCGGGCGGAAGCCGGATGAGCGGTGGAGGGACATGGGAACTACTCCGCGACGGGCGCCGGGAGCCTCTCTCTCCGGCCACCAACCCGTCACGGCCAACCGGCCCGCACTCTAACTCTTTCGTATCGCGGTATGGCCGCTACCGCCGGCAGTGAGAGATTATCCGCAAAGCGATGGCTCGGCTGCGTTGCCTGCGCGCCGGGCCATCGGGATGAGGCTCTTCTCGTGCCTCAGATCCACGGATCAAGTTCGAGTTTCACCATCTCTTCGTCGCCATCGAACTCATTGGCGGGCATGGCGCCATGGGTGCCGTCCCCGGCCTGGAACACGACGATCACAGTCATCAGCGTGGTGGCGAGGCTGGCGGCAAAGGCGGTGGCATCTGCATAGGACATGGGTTCCGGCTCCTGTTTTGGAGGCGGGGGACCATCCCCCGCGCGACAGGCACCCGAAGTGTCTGACCGGATCTGCAATCACCCTCGCGCGTTCGGCTTGTCCGGATCCGCGAGGGCGGCACGCAAAGCGTCAAGCCGACCCCTTGCGGGTTGAATGCAAAGACGACGGCTCAGACCAAGGTTTGCGAATGGAAGCGGGGGGGGTGTTCTGCCTCTGACAGGAATCCGCATATCCGTTGCGGATCGGTTCGCCGCGCCAGCCTGGTTACCACGCGGGCAATAAGCGATGATCCTTCAGCCCCGGGGACGGCACCCATTGCGCCAGCCATGACGGGGATTGATCCTGGGGCGACCCTGGCGCGGCTTGCTCCATCCCGATTGCGTCAGGAAGAGACGGGGCAGCCGGAGCCGCCCCGCGTGACGATCATTCCGCGGCGATCACCTGCTGCGCCTCATCCTCTTCGTCGACAATGTCATTCTCGGCGTCGCCTGCGAGGAATTCAGGAAGGTCCACATCGACATCGCCTTCCGCCGAAGCGTCAGGCTCCGCAGCAGGATCGATCGTGCGCAGCGGCTCGGGCAGCCAGCCGGTATCGGCGAGCAGGCGCTCGGCTTCCTTGGCCATGTCGCCCTTCTTGAGATGCCCGATCAGCTCCGATGCCCGTTCGCCTGCACCTTCGCGAACCGCCTCGAGGATGCGCGGCTTGGTCACACGGCCGAGATAGTTGCTGACGGTCGGCTTCCAGCCCGCCACCACCATGTCGAGACCGGTAGCGCACACCAGACGGTTCGCCTGGGAGAGACGCACCTCCAGCCCGTGTTGGCTGACGCCCGTGCCGCTATAGGGATTGGGCTTTTCGTAAAGGGCGTTGATGCCAAAGCTGACGCAATGGGCGAGAAGCTCCATGCGGGACTCCTCATCGAGATCGATCAGCCAGTTCCAGAGCGCCTCATCGTCAGCCGGGATGTGATCGCCCCAGCGTTCGTGCCGTTCGGTAACAGACCGCGCCGAGACGCTGTCGCGCAAATCCTCAGCCTGTGCCGGCAAGTGAACCTGGCGGACATGGGCCTCGAGGCATCCCCTGGCGGGCTGCGGCAGGAAGGTGTCCATCACCAGCCGATGCAGCAGCGCGGTCATCGCAATATGGGGATTCATCGCAACAGCATCGCGCAGCGCGAGCGTGCGATGCGCGGTCAGCTCGCTGATCAACCGGTCCGGCAGCGGCCGCACAATCTCGGCCTCATCGTCGTCCTCCGGAGATTCGCTGCCGCCACCGACTTGGACAACCGCATGCGACACACCAGCTACTGCGCCCTCTGTGGCCGGGCCGGAGGAGCCATCGGGATCTTCGCCATCAATCGCCGCTTCATCCTCGGGCCGAACATAACCCCGTTCGGCCCGCAGCTTGCCGTTCCCATCGATGCTGACGAAGACGCCCGCCCGCGCAACCTGTTCGGGATCATAGATCATCGGCCTGCGCTCGAATTCTTCCAACGCCTGCTCAATCTCACCAAGCCGCTGATCGACCTCATCGGGCAGCTCGTCGGCCTCGGCATATTCGGCTTCGAGCCGGTCATATTCCTCGCGCAGGGATTCGCGGGTGGCGCGCTCATCGTCGGTCAGATCGGCGACCGAGCCCTCGAGTTCCCGCAGGCCGTGGTCGTGGCCATAGGGAAAGGTCACCGCTACCTCGACCCACTGCCAGCCTTCGGCCGCAATGGACTCGGCTTCGGCTTTCAGCTTTTCGCCTGCTAGGCGATCGAGCAGCTCCGGATCCTGAAGCCAGCCGCCGTCGTCGCGCTGAAAGAGATCGCGCAGCACATAGCCGCCGGCGGCTTCATAGGCCTCGATACCGACAAAAAGCGCTCGCCTGTCAGAGGCGCGCACTGCGGTTTCAGTCAGGAGACGGCGGATATAGTGCGGCTCTTTCTGCCAGGAATCCTTGATCGCATCCCAGACCTGTTCCTGCCGGGCATGGTCTTCCGACACGGTGAAGGCCATGAGCTGTTCGAGCGTCATGCCGTCTTCGGCGTAAACGTCGAGAAGCACGGGCGAGACCGCAGCAAGACGCAGGCGCTGCTTGACGACCTTCGGGTCGACAAAGAAGGCGGCTGCGATGGCTTCCTCGCTCATCGCCTTGTTGCGCAGCGCCTGGAAGGCCCGAAACTGATCGAGCGGATGAAGCGGCGCGCGCTCGATATTTTCCGCGAGCGAGACTTCGTCGATCAGGATGTCGGCATCGGCCTCGGATATGACGCATGGTACCGGTGCAGTTTTTGCGAGACGCTTCTGCTTGACCAGCAATTCAAGGGCCCGATAGCGGCGACCGCCTGCGGGCACCTCGAACATGCCGGTTTCCTTGCCCTCAGGGTCGAGGACTGGCCGCACATGCAGGGACTGGATCAGGCCGCGGCGGGCGATGGATTCGGCCAGTTCCTCGACCGAGATGCCGGCTTTGACGCGCCGGACATTGGCCTGGCTCAGCGCCAGCTTGTTGAACGGGATATCGCGCGAGGACGCGAGGGTGATCTTCTGAACGGCAGCAGCCATATGCCTTACTCCATGACGGGCGCCGGGAGCCTCTCTCTCCGGCCACCAACCCGTCACGAAGCAAAGCGCCGCCCTCTTCCTCTCAAGAGAGCGGCGCAAATCGTAAAGCCGGAGAAGCGGGATTCAGTGTTTCCGGCTCTGTGTATCGGTCTGTTTCCGGGTCGGCGTGGAGGCGGCTCGGGCGCCGGAGTAAAGAATGCGCTCGGCCTCGCGGATGCCACCGGCCCGCCGCGCCATGTCAGCCCAGACCGAGATCGGGAAATCGCCGGTGAAGTGCAGATCGCGCTCGATCCTCATATCAAAGGGCAAGCGGATCGCCTGCATTTCGCCAAGGCTCCAGCTTCCAAGCTCTGGAAACCCCAGATCGGCAAGGCCGAAAAGGGTGTCACCGTCGCTATCCAATTCGGTCGCAAGCCAGACGCCGCTACCCAACGGATTGAAGAATTTTACCACGGGGACGGGGTCGACATCGCTCTGGCGGCCATTGGCGAGGAGCTGCTCGCGCTGGGTGCTGGTCAGGAGGATCATGCCGCAGCCCTCCGATCCGTCGATGCTGTATCTTCGCGGGGCAGATGCGCCAGCAGCCAATCGGCCGCCTTGCTGGCCTGGGAAGCGGCGCGGACGATGGCGCGGTTGTCCTCGCGCAGCACCTCGAGCCAGGAGCCGATGTAGTCGGCATGGCGTACGGTCGGCACAACGCCGAGCGAGGCGCAGCAGAAGGCCGCGTTCATTTCGGCGACCAATTCTTCGAATGCGTATTTCCTGGTGCCGAAGCGGCCCGACATATCCCGCCCAAGCCGGGAGGCATGGCCGGTGGCGTGCCCCAGCTCGTGCAGGGCGGTCCGGTGCCAGTCGATCGGCTCGAAATAGGCCTGTGGCGGCGGCACCTGAACATAATCGTGCGCTGGAACATAGAAGGCCTGGTTCCCACCGATGCGAAAGTCGATTCCGGTCGCCCGGATCAGCGCCTCGACCCTTGGCTCGATCATGTGGGGCGGCGGTGGCGGCGCCTCGATAGCAACATCCTCAGGCAAGCCCTCGCATTGCGCCGTGTTGAACACGGTGAAGCGTTTGAGAAACGGGATGCTGCCAGCTTCCTCCCCCGTCTCCCGCGCGCGGCGCTTCTCATCCTCGGGCGTGAAGCGGTCGGCATAGACGACGGTCGTGCCGCGCTCACCTTTCCGGACATTGCCGCCGAGCGACAAGGCCTGGCGGAAAGTCAACCAATGCTGGGTCGGATAGCCGTATTGAACAACGGTACCCCAGAGGATCAGAATGTTGATCCCGGAATATTGCCGGGCCGTCGCGGCATTCCTCGGCATCGCGAGCGGCGCCTTCGCCGCCGTGCCCCAGGGCTGGACCCAGGGCAAGCGCCCTTGCTCCAGCTCGTTGATGATTTTCGCGGTGATCTCGTCATAGAGATTGGTGCGGTCGCCGCCGTCGCGTGCGGCGCGGTTCTGTCTGGCCATCGAGATTGTCTCCGCGACGGGCGCCGGAAGCCTCTCTCCCGACCTTCAACCCGTCACGGCAAACCCCGTCCGCACTCTCACTCTAGGAGCCGCGGTGGGGCCTAAATGGAGAAGACCCGCCTGAGAAAGCGGCCGCAAACAGCATCAGGCCTGTCCGATCTGCACGCCATGGTCGCCGACCATACGCCGCGGCCAATTTCTGCTGGCCCTTATCGGCACATATCGGCTCCAATCGCATCACCGCACCACGATCAGGAGCTGCAGATGCCATCCGTTAGCGACCGGCCCGTCAAACGTTCGATCCGAAGGAATGAACTGCGAGAAATCGTTCCTCTGGCGGACAGCACCATTTACGAAATGGAGCAGCGCGGAGAATTTCCTCGCCGCTTTGCCCTTTCACCCAGATGCGTCGTCTGGGATCTTGCCGAGGTCGAAGCGTGGCTCGAAAGCCGGCGCACGCGGCCAATCCCGCGCGCCAAACACCCCGACGTCGCCCAGCGGAAGTTCCGGCCGGTCAAAGGGCAGGGTCGGGCTCAAGCATAGGCATGGTCGGGGGGAGAAGGGTGACAGGCCGCTTGCGACCTTCCACCCATGCGTCAACGACGTCCGACCATTCCTGGAGCATATGGCGGCGCTGAACCTCGTACTCTGCCTTGTTGTAGACGCCGCGCGAAGATCGCCCGTCCTCGTGGGCGAGGCATTTCTCGATCCAGTCGCTGTTGAAACCGAGTTCATTCAGCAGCGTTGAGCCGGTCCGTCGCAAATCATGGACTGTAAACGGCTCGAGCGGCAGCCCCTCCTTCTGCGCCAGATCGACCACCGCGTAGGTGATGCGGTTGAACGTCGCCCGCGACATTGGGGCATCCGCATCGTAACGCGAGGGCAGCAGATACCGGGAATTGCCGGCACAGGTCTTGAGCGCGATCATGATGTCGAGCGCCTGTCGGGAAAGATACACATTGTGTGGCTTGGAGCGCTTCATCCGCTCCTTCGGAATGCTCCAAACCGCGTTCTCGAAGTCCACTTCGTCCCATACGGCGTCCTGCAGCTCGCTTTTACGAACCATCGTCAGCAGGAAGAGCTTCATGCCGAGGCGAATGGTCGGCAAAGTCGGGACATGCTCCAGTTGCCTCAGCATGATGCGGATCTCTGTCGGTGAAAGCGCACGGTCTCTGGGCCGAAATGCAGCAATCGAAGCTGGGCCGACTTCATCGGCGGGATTGGGCACCTTCTCGCCGTGCAGGATCGCGAAACTGTAGATCTGCTTGAGGATGTCGCGGACGTGGATGGCCGTTGCAGGCGCACCGCGATCGACGATCTTGGCGCAGAGAGCTCTCAGATCATCTGGGGTGATTTCGTGCAGCAGCCGGTTGCGCCAGACGGGCAGCAACTCTCGATCGAAGATCGAGCGCCGCATCGCTCTGGTACTGTCCGCCATCGGAGCCTTGTCCAGCCACTTCTCGCCGAACTGACCGAAGCTCTTGGCCTCTTTCAGGCGGCGCTTCTCGCGCTGTTTTTCAATTGCGGGTGAGCGGCCCTCTCGGACTGCGCGTTTGGCGTCCAGGCAGAGTTCGCGAGCCCGCGCGAGCGAAATGCCGTCACGTCCGTACCTGCCGAGATAGACGGTCTCGCGGCGCCCATTCAGCCGGTAATCCAGGCTGAATGAGATCAGACCTGTCGGCGTGACACGGGCATACATGCCGTCCCTGTCTGACACCTTGTAGACTTTGTCTTTTGGTTTCAGCGCCTTAAGCGCAGCGTCCGTCAACATGTTCGCGCAGCCTCCGAAAAGTACCGTCATGCGGTTTTGGGAGGTTCGTGACGCCTAAATCACTTTGTTATCAGTGTCTTACGTTGAAAAAAGTACCGTCACGATCCTCAACTCTTGCGACGGTACTTTCTGAGACGGCCGTGATCAATATGAGCGAGCACCGTCAATCGTGACGGTACTTGTGATTGCTACCCACCGATAGGTCTCGATAGGTGGCGGATAAAAAAATATTTTCAATCAGAGTGTTAGGGGAAATTCTGGCGCGTTGTCGGCGGCGTTTGGATGGGCCTGAATCATTCCCACTCGATGGTCCCAGGCGGCTTGCTCGTCACGTCATAGGTGACGCGGTTGATGCCGCGGACCTCGTTGATGATGCGGGTCGCGACGCGGCCGAGGAAGGGCATGTCGAAGGGGTAGAAATCCGCCGTCATCCCGTCGACAGAGGTGACTGCGCGTAGGGCACAGACGAATTCGTAGGTCCGGTAGTCACCCATGACGCCAACAGTCTGGACCGGCAGGAGCACGGCGAAGGCCTGCCATATCGTGTCATAGAGGCCCGCCTTGCGGATCTCATCGAGGTAGATCGCATCGGCTTTCCGCAGGATGTCGAGCTTCTCGCGCGTCACGCCGCCCGGGCAGCGAATGGCGAGGCCAGGGCCAGGAAAAGGATGGCGGCCGATGAACCGCTCGGGCAACCCGAGTTCGCGGCCAAGGACACGCACCTCATCCTTGAACAACTCGCGCAGGGGCTCGACGAGCTCCATGTTCATCCGCTCGGGCAGCCCGCCGACGTTGTGGTGGGACTTGATGGTGACCGAGGGGCCACCTGAGAAGGACACACTCTCGATCACGTCGGGATAGAGCGTGCCTTGGGCCAGGAATTTCGGGGCTCCCTTGCCATCCGCCGCGATCTTCTTCGCCTCGTCCTCGAAGACCTCGATGAACAGGCGGCCGATGATCTTGCGCTTGGTCTCCGGATCGGAAACGCCCTCGAGTTCGCCGAGGAAGCGCTCGGAGGCATCCACATGCACGAGCGGCAGATTGTAGTGGTCGCGGAACATCGTGACCACTTCCGCTGCCTCGTTGAGGCGCATCAGGCCGTGATCCACGAAAACACAGGTGAGCTGGTCGCCAATCGCCTCGTGGATGAGGACCGCCGCCACGGAGGAGTCGACACCGCCCGACAAGGCGCAGAGCACGCGGCCGTCACCAACCTGCGCCCGGATCTTGCGGATCATCTCGGCCCGATAGGCGGACATGGTCCAATCCGATTTCAGCCCGACGATGTTGTGAACGAAATTGGCAAGGAGCTTTGCCCCATCCGGCGTGTGCACCACCTCGGGATGGAACATCGTGGTGTAGTAATGGCGGCTCTCGTCGGCCGCGATGGCGAAAGGCGCGTTCTCGGACGTCGCGATGACCGTAAAGCCCTCAGGCAGGCGCGTGACACGATCACCATGGCTCATCCAGACGGGATAGCGCCGGCCGACCTCCCATACCCCTTCGAAAAGGGGGCTCGCAGCCTTGATCTCGACGTCGGCGCGACCGAACTCCGCTGCGTGGCCGCCCTCCACCTCGCCGCCGAGCTGTAGGCAGAGTGTCTGCTGGCCGTAGCAGATGCCGAGAATCGGCACGCCGGAATCAAAAACGGCCTGGGGAGCGCGCGGGCTGCCATCAACCGTCACCGAAGCGGGACCACCCGAGAAGATCACGCCCTTCGGCTTCAGAGAAGCGAAAGCTTCTTCTGCTTTGCTAAAGGGGACGATTTCGGAGTAGACGCCCACCTCGCGCACACGGCGCGCGATGAGCTGGGTGACCTGGCTGCCGAAGTCGATAATAAGGATGCTGTCGTGCATGGCATTGAGCTACGGGATAGCTTCCCAAGATGCAAGGATCTCGAACGTGTCGTGGGCCATGGATCGCCAATATTCTTGCAAGGGCAACGCGCCGCCCTCCCCTCGCAGGTGCTGACATGCCCGCCTCTTTGACGGAGCCCGATGGTCCAGCGATGACAACCGTCGTCCCCACCACGGACATGCTCAACAATCCGGAACCGGTAGAAGCGGAAGCACCGCTGTCGCTGACGGTGGAACTTCTTGACGGCAATGCGATGGCAGCCGGACCGGCCGCGCGCGAGCGCGCCCTCGCGCTCGTCAACCTCGCGCTCCGCGCAGCCGAGCCCAATCCTTTCCTGCATCCCGCCTTCATCACGGCAGCGGCGGCGGAACATGGGCCCGACGCCATTATCGTCATTCTCGCCTGGCGCGGCGACGATCGAGCGCCGGAGGCTCTCACTGGCGCGCTTGTCCTGAAACGGCAACGCCGCGCCACACGGCTCTGGACAGCGAGCCTCGAGGGCCGCTTCCACGACTTCGCCTTCCTTTCGACCCCCTTGATCGATGCCGAATGCATCGAGCCCGTCATCGAGGCTATTCTCGACGCGATCGTCGCATCAGGTGTGCCAACGCGCCTGTCGTTCTCCCTGATGGGCGACGAATATTCGGTGATGGCCGGCCTGAAAGCGGTGCTCAATCGGCGCCAGACTCCGCTCGCCGTTTCCGTCACCTATCGTCGCGCGCTGGCGCGGAGGGAAGATCCGGCCGCCTTCACGCCGTCCGCCTCGACCCGCAAGAAGCTGCGACAATACCGTCGCAGGCTTGGCGAGAAAGGTGAAGTCACGACAACCCGCCACGCGAAGCCCGCCGAGATCACCGACGCCCTCGAGGAATTCCTGGCACTCGAAGCAGCGGGCTGGAAGGGCCGCGCCGGCACGGCGGTGCTCAGCGATCCGGGTGATACGCAATTCGTGCGGGCCGTGTTTCCGCTGATGGCTGAGACAAACGACGTCATCATCGAGGCCCTCCGGCTCGATGGCAAGGCAGCCGCCATCCAGATCCTGGCTCGATCGGGGCGCGGATACTTCACCTGGAAGATCGCCTATGACGAGGCCTTGCGCGAATACTCGCCGGGTGTCCTGCTGGTCGAGGACTACACACTGCGCCTCATGAACGATGCCGCCGTCGCTTTCATCGACTCCTGCTCCCATGACGACACCGGCTTCATGGCTTCGCTCTGGAAGGATCGGCAGCCGATTGCGGATCTGAGCTTCGATGCTCGCCCGGGCGAGCACGCCGGGACGGTGCTGCTATCAGCCGTCGAGCGTAATCTGCTTGCTCTCCGCAGTCGGCTCAAGAGCCTTTACTACCGATACAAGAACGGCCGCAAGGCGGCGAAAACCACGGGCAGCAAAACCTCCGGCAAAACTTCGGGGGCTACCTCTGGGGCCGAGACCTCGGAGGCTAAGGTGTCTTGATTGCGCACGGGGCTACGGCGTCATTTCTTGGCGGGCCAAAGAGCCCGAACTATGACCAGGAGCACCAACCGCCAAGATGCCGGTGCCGCACTCTCCTTGCGCGATGCCGTCGGTGCCGGGCTCCTCGCCCACGCGAGGCGCCGCAATGACCGCGTCATTGGATAGGAAGCTTTGGACGGCCAAGGCGTGAAACGTCACCCTTGGCGGCGCATCATGGCGATGTAGAAGGCATCCGTGCCGGTGCGATGGGGCGACAGCAGCAGTCCGCCGCCCGGGGTCGTCCATGGCGCCATCTCGGCGAAGCCGGCTGCCGCCGCGACCTCCACCGCCGGCACAAGAGTAAAACCGCCGTGACGGCTCTGGAAGGCCGAGATCGCATCGTCGTTCTCGTCCGGCAAAACCGAACAGGTGATATAGGCTATGCGGCCGCCCGGCCGGGCCAGAGCGGCGGCGCGATCGAGCACGACCGACTGGTCACGGCAACGCTCGGCCAGCCCACCTGGCCGCAGGCGCCATTTGGCATCCGGGTTCCGCCGCCATGTGCCGCTGCCGGTGCACGGCGCGTCGACCAGGACGAGATCGGCTGTCCCCGCCAGATCGGCCAGCGGGTCGGGGCGCCGTGGGTCGTAGCGGCCGCGCGGCGTGCGCACCGTGACATTGGTCGCGCCAGAGCGCTGGAGCCGCGCGTGGCTGGCGACGAGCCGGCGCGCGTCGACGTCTGTCGCAACGATCTCGCCGGTATTCTCCATCAGCGCCGCGAGCGCCAGCGTCTTGCCGCCCGCGCCGGCGCAGAGATCGACCACGCGCGATCCTTGAGCCGGGGCGCTCAGCAGGCTGACGAGCTGCGAGCCCTCGTCCTGGATCTCGAACAAGCCGTCGAGGAACTCGGGCTCGGCCTGCAGCGCCGGGCCGCGCCCGTCATCCCCCACGGGGAAGCGCAGCCCAAAGGGCGAAAGCGGCGTATCCCACGGGTCGAGATGGGCCAGCGCCTCGCGCAACGCCCGCCGGCTCGACTTCAGGCTGTTCACCCTGACATCAAGCGGCGCGCGACCTGTCAGCGCCCGCATTTCATCGCGGAGCGCGGGGCCGAAAGCCTTAGTCAGCGGTGGCAGGAGCCATTCCGGGCAATCGCAGGCAACGGCGGGCGGCGCCTCGTCGAGCCGATCTGCGCGGCGGAGATGTGCCAGTTCGTCCGCGGACAGCGCCTCGGGCGCAAAGCGCTCGCCGCTGAACAGGGCCGCGATCGCCTCGCTGTCGAGCCCGCGCTGCAGGGCGAGCATGCCGATGATGAGCGCACGTGCCGTCTCCGCCTCCATCACCCAGGCGCTCGAGGCCCGCCGGCGCAAAGCGTCATAGACCAGGCTGGCTATAGCCGCGCGGTCCTTGGAACCGGCGAACCGCCGCGCCAGCCCCCAATCCTTCAGGGCATCGGGCGCGGGCCGGCGCCGTTCCAGAATATCGGTCAGAACCTCAATGGCTCCGGCCACGCGCGCTGCGGGTGTCATGTGAAAAATCCTGCCGTCACGCGCTCGCGAGAATCCGCACGGCGAAGATGATCCACATCACGGCCAGCACCAGAACGCCGAAACCGAAGGCCGGCCCACGCACGCTTATGGTGTTGGACGTCACATGGATAAAGGCATGCACCAGCCGGCTCGCGACGAAGACCCACGACAATGCCACGAAGAGGAAGTCCGCCTGGCGCGTGATGAGGGCGAAGGCGACCAGAGCATAGAACAGCACCGGCACCTCGAACTGGTTCTTGAAGGCATTGCCGACCTGCTGCGCCCGCCCGTGCCACTGGCGATCATCGAGGGCGACGGCCGCGACGTCGATCTTGCCCGACCTGAGGGCCGCGGCGCGCATAGGCACGAGCGACAACAGAAGGACGAACGCCAGCGCGACCTGGACAAAGACCGGCAGCAGCACCATCGGCACGGTCATCGGTCAGTCCCTGGTCCGATAGTTCGGGCTCTCACGGGTGATCGTCACGTCATGGACGTGGCTCTCGCGCAGGCCGGCACCGCTGATGCGGACGAATTCGGCATTCGCGCGCAGTTGCTCGAGATTGCGAGCGCCCACATAGCCCATCGCGGCGCGGAGCCCGCCCACGAGCTGGTGGAGCACGCTGGCCACGCTGCCCTTGTAAGGCACCTGACCCTCGATGCCTTCCGGCACAAGCTTCAGCGTATCCTTGATATCCTGCTGGAAGTAGCGATCCGCGGAGCCCCGCGCCATCGCCCCGACCGAGCCCATGCCGCGGTAGGCCTTGTAGGAACGGCCCTGCCACAGGAACACCTCGCCGGGCGCTTCATCCGTGCCGGCGAGCAGTGAGCCCACCATGCAGCAATGCGCGCCGGCTGCTAGCGCCTTGGCGAAATCGCCGGAGAACTTGATGCCGCCGTCCGCGATCACCGGCACGTTCTGCACCGATGCCGCCGAGACCGCGTCCATGATGGCGGTGAGCTGGGGCACGCCGACACCGGCGACGATGCGCGTGGTGCAGATGGATCCCGGGCCGATGCCGACCTTGATGGCGTCGGCGCCCGCATCAATGAGCGCCTTTGCGCCGCTTGCCGTCGCGATATTGCCGGCGATTACCTGCACGGAGTTCGACAGCTTCTTGACCTTCGTCACCGCGTCCAACACGCGTTGGGAGTGGCCGTGGGCTGTATCGACCACGATGAGGTCGCAACCGGCGTCGATCAGGAGCTCGGCCCGACGGAAGCCGTCATCACCCGTCGTGGTCGCAGCCGCGACGCGCAGGCGTCCCTGCTCATCCTTGGCCGCATGGGGATAAGCGATCTGCTTCTCCATGTCCTTGACGGTGATGAGCCCGATGCAGCGATAGTGGTCATCGACAACGAGCAGCTTCTCGATGCGAAACTGGTGCAGCAGGCGCTTGGCTTCGTCCTGGCTCACCCCCTCACGGACGGTGATGAGCTTGTCCTTCGTCATCAGCTCTGCAACGGGCTGCTGCGGGTTCGTCGCGAAGCGCACGTCGCGGTTCGTTAGGATGCCGACCAGCTTGCCGCGCTGCCCGTTAGGGCCTTCCTCGACCACGGGGATGCCCGAAATGCCGTGCTGCTTCATCAGCGCGAAGGCATCGGCCAGGGTCGCATTCGGGTTGATTGTCACCGGATTGACGATCATGCCCGATTCGAACTTCTTCACGAGGCGGACTTCGTCGGCCTGCTGCTCTGGGGTCAAATTGCGGTGAATGACTCCGAGGCCGCCGTTCTGCGCCATGGCGATCGCCATGCGAGCCTCTGTCACCGTATCCATGGCGGAGGCCATGACGGGCAAATTGATGCTGATAGTGCGCGTCAGCTGTGTGCGGACGTCGACCTCACCCGGCATGACCTCGGAATGACCGGGCTGCAGGAGCACGTCGTCGAACGTCAAAGCCTCGCGGAACGGACTGTCATGGATGACCGGCATCGCCAACCCTTTCTTCAATCTTGTGAAGCAGTCCGCCGAGGCCGGCTAGCCTTGCGGTGATCGCTTCCCGGTTGCGCAGGCCTGAGGGGAGCCATCACGCAACCACGCTACGGGTAGAGCATGACACTGACGGGAAACCCGCCTGCCGGATCAGCTTCCGCTTCAATATCATGCTGTTGAGTTGGCAGCGGTCTGTACCACGACCTTGACGTTCCGTCGAGTAGACGGCAGCGACTTTGCCCTTGTTGTCTATGCATACAGGAGCGACCAGCCCCGCGTTCGGAGCCGGTCACATCAATCGCAGCTATGCTATTGGGGCGAGTTGTGCTGCACGAACGAAAAATGAGGCCGTGATGGCCCGTCCGATGCTCGTCCCCCTCATCGTCGCCTGTGCGCTCTTCATGGAGAACACGGACTCGACGGTCATCGCTACCTCGCTGCCGGCGATCGCCTTAGATCTCGGTGAGGACCCGATCGCGCTCAAGCTCGCCCTCACCTCCTATCTCGTCAGCCTCGCCGTGTTCATTCCGATCAGCGGATGGATGGCGGACCGTTTCGGCGCCAAGACGATCTTTCGCCTCGCCATGGCGGTCTTCATGCTGGGATCGATCGGCTGCGCCTTCTCCCATTCGCTGGAGACATTCGTCCTCGCGCGCTTCTTCCAGGGCATGGGCGGGGCAATGATGGTGCCGGTCGGCCGGCTCGTGCTGCTGCGCAGCGTGCCGCGCAACCAGATGGTTCAGGCGCTCGCCTATCTGTCAATTCCGGCGATGCTCGGGCCCGTGTTCGGGCCGCCGCTCGGCGGCTTCATTACCACCTATTTCCACTGGCAGTGGATCTTCTTCATCAACATCCCCATCGGGATCGCCGGCATCTTGCTTGCGACAGTGTTCTTCGAAAACATCCGCGAGGAGGATGTGCCGCCGCTCGATGTAACGGGTGCCCTTCTCTCGGCGGTCGGGCTGTCCCTCGTGATGTTCGGCCTCGCCACCGGCGGGCGTCACCTGGTGTCCCCCTTCATTTCAGCGGGAGCCACGATCATCGGCGCGCTCGCTATCGGGAGCTATGTCTGGCATGCGAAGCGCACGCCTCATCCGGTCCTCGACTTCGCGCTTCTCAGCATTCCGACCTTCCGCATCGGCGTGATCGCAGGCTTCCTGTTCCGCATCGGTATCGGTGCCATTCCATTCCTCCTGCCGCTCATGTTGCAGATCGGCTTCGGGCTAGACCCGCTTCATTCCGGCCTGATCACCTTCGCCTCGGCGGTCGGCGCTCTCTTCATGAAGACGCTCGCGGCCCAGATCCTCAGGCGCTACGGCTTCCGCCGTGTCATGACGGTGAACGCTGTCGTGGGCTCCGCATTTCTCATCGTTCAGGGCTTCTTCACCGCCGACATGCCCTATCTGCTGATGCTCGGCTTGCTGCTCGTTGGCGGCTGTTTCCGCTCCCTGCAGTTCACCGGCCTCAATGCGCTGATGTTTTCGGATGTCTCCAAACGCAGCATGAGCTTGGCGACGAGCTTCTCAAGCGTTGCACAGCAGCTCTCGCTGAGCTGCGGCGTGGCGATGGGCGCCTTCGTGCTGGAGATGGTCAGCAGCCGCCACCCTGCGACGGGTATTGTCGCAGCCGATTTCTGGCCGGCTTTCCTGAGCGTCGCGCTGATTTCGGCGAGTTCCGTGTTCGTGTTGCTCCGCCTCAGCCCCCATGCCGGTGCCGAGGTCTCGGGCCATGTGGATCCGCGCAAGGCGACAGCAGGCAGCATCGAGGAACAACGCCAACCGGCGGAATAACCGCATGGAGGGTTAGCTAGGGGCTCTCCGCAACCTCACCATCGGACGCGCCGCGGCCCCTGAAGCCCATGGCGAGTACATAAAGCTCCGAAGAATCGGAGCGGCTCGCCGCTGGCTTGACGTGGCGCACGTCCCGGAAATCACGTTTAAGGTCCGCCAGGAGGGCGTTCTCGGTGCCGCCTTGCAAGACTTTCGCAACAAAGACGCCCCCGGGCGCCAGAATCTGACGCGCGAAATCGGCGGCGGTCTCGGCGAGACCCATGATCTTCAGATGGTCGGTTTTCTTGTGACCCGTGGCGTTGGCAGCCATATCCGACATGACAACATCCGCCGGTCCCCCGAGCAGGGCGATCAGGCGGTCAGGTGCTTCGTCGGCCAGAAAGTCGAGCTCGATAAAGTCGACGCCCGGCAGCGGATCAATGGGCAGGAGATCGATGCCGACGACACGTCCCGGCCCTTCCCCGTCTCCCTTGATCCCGACTTTCGCCGCCGCGACCTGGGACCAGCCACCGGGCGCGGCGCCGAGGTCAACGATGCGCTGGCCGCGCTTGAGGAAATGGAACTTGTCGTCCATCTCGATGAGCTTGAAGGCGGCACGCGAGCGATAACCTTCGCGCTTCGCGCGCGCGACATAGGGGTCGTTCAATTGGCGAGCGAGCCATTTCTGGGAGGCGAGAGACCGCTTGCCTGCAGTCTTGACGCGCACCTTGAGCGCGCGGGGCGCATCGCCTGAACCCTTCGACTTCATCAGTCCCATCCACCACGCCAAACGCCATCCTCGCGCATAAGCGTCATGAGGATACCCTCGCGCAAGCCCCTGTCGGCGATCCGGAGGCGCTCGCTGGGAAAGGCACGACGAATTGCCTCAAGGATGGCGCAGCCTGCCAACACCAGATCCGCCCGCTCGCTGCCGATGCAAGGGTTGGCCATGCGCTCCTCGTAACCGGTCTCGAGCAGGTGATCGATGACATTCGAGACCTCGCGGTCAGCCATCCACAACCCGTCGACCCGCCGGCGATCGTAGCGCGGCAAGGCAAGATGGACACCCGCTATCGTCGTCACGGTTCCGGATGTCCCGAGAAGATGAAAGCCGCGTTTAGAGGCTGCAATGCCGGCCCGCTCGGCGAAACCAGCGACAAGGCCCGAGACGTGGGATACCATGGCTTCAAAGGACTCGCGCGTGACGTCCGCTCCGCCATGCTGCTCCGCAAGCGTCACAACGCCGGTGGGCATGGATTCCCAGGCGCGTACGCGCTCGCCCGTCTCTCTTCGACCGGACAGGCCCGCGCCCTCGAGCCAAATGATCTCCGTGGAACCGCCTCCGATGTCGAAGACGATAACAGCGTCAGCATCGGGGTCGGCCAGATTGGCGCAGCCTGTTACGGCGAGATACGCCTCCGTCTGCCGGTCGACCACTTCCAAGGTGAGACCGGTCTCGCGCTCAACCCGCTCGATGAATTGCCCGCCATTTACCGCCGCGCGGCAGGCCTCCGTCGCAATGAGGCGCGCACGGACCACGCCGTTGGCGTCGATCTTAGCGCGGCAAATCTTCAGAGCTTCGATGGCACGCGTGATCGCCGGCTCGCCGAGCTGGTTCTCGCGCGCCAAGCCCTCCCCGAGGCGTACGATGCGTGAGAACGCATCGACCACCCGAAAGCCCCTGTAGGTCGGTTCGGCAACCAGCAGCCGGCAATTGTTGGTTCCGAGATCGAGTGCAGCGTAGGTAGCCGTCCTCACCCCGCTGCGGCGCCATCGCCGGCGGCGGCCGCGCCGACGCGGCTTCCTGACCTGTCGAGGAAGTTCCTCCACAGCGTCGCCCTGTCGCGCCAGAACAGCGATGCTGTCGGCGCCCGCATCATCCATGACCACCACGGCCGTAAATCCTTGCGCGGCCGAGGACCAGCTGCCTCGCCACGCTCTCATTCCGCGCCAGAGTAGCAGTGCAACGCATGCAATGCCAAGCGCTAACCCCGCAGGACGCCACGACAGTGCCCCCCGCAGGCGCATGCGTCCGTAGTCGCGTCGAAACAATACGAAGATCCAGGCCTAACCATGAACTAGTGGAACATGTCTTCCCAAAGATATATTCATAACCAATCATATACCATGAGGCAAAAAACAACGATAAATGGCAATAAACCTGCACGTTATCCCGCCTACCATGCGTAATTTGCAATGATTACGGCAATTGTGCACTGGATACTTTGCATTGAGATGATCCCTATTGTTATTTTACGCTTCATTTTTCTTTAATTATAATGCAATCGCGAGAAAATACGATGCACGTAAGCTATTTCATGGCAGGACTGGCCCTCGTCGGCGTAATTGGAGTCACGACCAATGCGTCCGCGGCGGATTTTTCGACCCCCCGTCCCTCACCTCCTGCGCCCATTCCGCCTGCCTTCACATGGACCGGTCCCTATGCCGGCGTGAACGCGGGCTATGCCATGGGCCGTCTTCGGACGAAGGTCGGGTGGGCCGGCCGGCAGGACGCCATTGCCGCTGATCCTGCATTCATAACCGGGCTCGGCGCGGCACGACGGTCGCGCGGCAGCTTCACCGGTGGCGCGCAAGTCGGCTACAACTACCAGATGGGTTCAGTCGTGCTCGGCGTCGAGGCGGATTTCAACGCGCTCAAGATGAAGCGCAGTGCCTTGGCCACCGCTCGCCTCGTCGATGAAGGAACCGGAGAGACCGTCGATGCAGCGCTGCGCAGCAGCCAGTCCCTGCATTGGCTGGCAACGCTGCGCCCACGCATTGGATGGGCCGCCTTTGACCGTTTCATGGTCTACGGCACCGGCGGCCTCGCTGTGGCACGGGCAAGCCAGCGTTCGCAGGGTTTTCTTTCCGTCACGGGCGCGAGCGTGGCGCCGGTCGTTGATCCGACCATCGATCCAGCCGCAGCCGAGCCTGCCGCCGTCGCGCCTGCACCCACCGCCGGTCTCTTCGGCACAGTGGGAAAAAGCGGGTCGGGATACCGTTACGGCTGGGCTCTCGGCGCTGGCGCCGAATACGCCGTCACGGACGATATCTCCGTGAAGGGCGAGTTCCTGCATGTGCAGATGAAGGGACGCAACGTCGCCGCAGCCCCCCTTGATTCCGCGACCGCGGGTGTCGCTTTCGGCGCCCGCAATTCGTCCGCAGTCCAAATGTTTCGCGCCGGGCTGAACTACCGGTTCTGACTGCAGCCCCACGAGATCAGTCGCAGCCGCCCGCGCCGGACAGGCGCGGGCGCTCTGCCGTCGGGGCAGGTGCCGTCGCCGCCGGAACAGAAGCTGCGCGTGTGGTCATGCCGAGGGAGTCGTTTTCCGATAGTGCCGTCCGCTCTTGATAGCCCGTTCCGCTCACGGACGGTGGTGACAACGCGCGATCGTGGCGATTGACTATCTTGGCGATTGCCCAGATCGCCGAGGTTCGCCATAGTGCCCGGTGAAATCCTTACGGCGTCTGCCGTCATTCTTATATGGAGACCTCATGGCCACCTCAGATCCCCATGGCTCGGTCGGCACCCCCGAAGAATCGGGTATGCCGGCAAGCCTTTTCGTCACCACCATCCTGGTTTCGTTCATTCTGATCGGCGTTTTCACTTTCAGCCATTTCTGATCGTTTTCACAAGAACGGCGCCCTCTCAGGGGAGAGCGCGCCGTTTCGATTCGCGTCAAACGCTTGCCTGGTCGAGGTCTTGCCTGCGGCTGCCGACGAAGGCCTCTCTCGTTTGGTCAGAGCGTGACGATACGCAGGACCTGGCGGGTGAGCGGGTTCACGAAAACCATCTTCCGGTCAGGCGATATGAAATAAGAATAACTCGCCATGGCCGGCATGATCACATGGCTGCTCCACCCGCGGACCCCGAGGCGCATGAAACCTGTGCCCGTCGGCATCCATTCAAGTTGGCCGATACCGGGGGCGAAGGCCACGTAGCCAGTCGCGGGAATGGCGCTGACCGTATGGGTCAACGGGACATAAGCCGGCAAGATGCTGCCCGGTATGACCTTGATGCCACTCGCGACGGTCGGAAGAACGCCTTCGACGAGGGTCGTTCCGAAGCCTGTGACGGCAACGGCCCGCGTCGTTGCCACGACTGGAGCCGCGGTGACATAGGTTTGAGCAGAGGCACCGGCAATGCCGGCCATAAGGCCAGCGGCAACACCCATAATGAAAAATGACTTCATGACAACAACTCCTGTGCACAATCGCATCAGCAGAACCATCCGGAGAAACGGTTGTTCCACAGGATAAATTGCAACCAAAGAGGGAGTTGGGGCTGTGAGCGCACAAAAGGCAAGAAAGGCGCGTCAGAGCCTCATCGTGGTTACGAAAATGCTAATGGCTTGCCTGGTAAATCCGCTCCACCTGGTTATTCAAGGCGCCGTGAGGCGTCTGTAGAGATGCCACGTGGCGTGGCCAAGGACCGGCATGACCACGATCAGCCCCACAAGAAGCGGCAGTGAGCCGAGGACGAGCGCGCCAGCGACGATCGCTCCCCAGGTCAGCATCGGCACTGGATTAGTCGTAAAGGCGCGTATGGATGTTGCGACGGCCGCAACAATGCCAGCATCCCTGTCTATCAGCAGCGGAAAGGAAATGCTGCCCGTCATCAACACCACAAGGGCGAACAGGAAGCCGACGCCACCTCCGATGAGGATGAGCGCCCAACCCGCTGGTGTACCAAATACATCGGCGATGAACTGGTCCATGGATGCGGGATAGGCTGGCCCGAGCGTGAGGTGGTAGATGCCCATCGCGACAAGCAACCAGAGCAAGAAAAACAGGGTCATGACGAAGCCGAGCATGGCGACCGAGCCGAAGGCCGGCGAGGAAAAGACCTTGAAAGCCTCGAACCAGCTGCTCTGCTGCCCCAGTTCTCGACGTCGGCTGACCTCGTAGATCCCTGTTGCGGCAAACGGTCCAAGCAGAGCGAAGCCGGAGGCGAGCGGGAAGATGAGGTGGAGCATCGAGCGGCCGACAGCCAACTGGCTCAATATAAGCCCCGCAATCGGATAGATCAGGACCACGAACATTACGTCCGAGCGGTAGCTGATGAAATCCTGCCACCCTCGACGGAGCGCCTCCCGGAGATCGCTGAAACCGATGCGATTGACATGGAGTCGCCGCGCACGGACGGCATCTCCTGGGTGGTAGACGGCATTGCCGAACCCGCCCGCGACCTGGGCAGTCTGGTTCAACTGCGACCACGTCCATTCTACCGGATTACGTATCGTCATCTCGCGCTCCCGAGCGAACAGTCGGCAAGGCCGCTGGCGCGAAACGGCGAGGTCTTCTCAGGCTTGACCGCCGGCCCTCAGAATGGCCGGTGAGCCTGTCCGATCAGTGCGTCCTCGATCTGGAGCGGGCGCTCTTCCCGAACGTCCGACGCCGGGGACGAGGTTCCGTCTCACCACAGCGACGATCAGGGGAATGATACGCCTCCTCCCCGCCCGGATCAAATATCCAGCGCGAGCTCCCGCTCCCCTTCGCGTCGCGGCTTTTCGGCTGGGAATGATCAAGATCGCGGCCGGGCGTTCAATCCATCTGCACGACGAGACCATCGTGGATCGTCACCCGACGGTCCATTCGGCGGGCGAGGTCGAGGTTATGCGTCGCGATGACAGCGCCGACGCGCGATGCGCGCACCAGCGCGATCAACGTGTGAAAGACGTGATCCGCGGTACTGGGGTCGAGATTGCCCGTCGGCTCGTCGGCGAGGAGCACGCGGGGGCCATTGGCTACCGCCCGGGCAATCGCCACGCGTTGCTGCTCACCACCGGACAATTCGGCCGGGCGGTGCTTCAGACGTTGCCCGATGCCGAGAAAGGTCAGGAGATCGGTGGCGCGCTGCTCCGCCACCTTACGGTCAAGCCCTCGAATGAGCTGCGGCAACACGACGTTTTCGAGCGCCGAGAACTCCGGCAGAAGGTGGTGGAACTGATAGACGAACCCGATATCGACGCGCCTGAGTCGTGTGCGTTCACCGTCATCCAGTTCGACCGTCGGCTTCGCGCCGATATAGACCTCCCCCGCGTCCGGCCGTTCGAGCAAGCCCGCAACGTGGAGGAGCGTCGATTTACCCGTCCCGGACGGGGCAACCAATGCCACGATCTCGCCCGGCCAGACCGCGAAGTCGGCGCCGCGAAGGATATCAAGCGTTGCCGATCCCTGGATGTAGCGCCGCTCCACGCGGGACAGGAACAGGGCGGGGGGCGGAGGCGCAGCGGTACTCATCCATTCATCCGTAACGCAAGGCTTCGACAGGATCGAGCCGCGCGGCCCGCCAGCTTGGATAGAGCGTGGCAATAAGCGACAGCACGATCGCCATCGTAACCACCGTCACGACCTCTCCCGGCTCGATCACCGCCGGCAGGCGGCTGAGAAAATAGAGTTCCGCCGGAAAGAGGTTGGTGTTGGTGAGCCAGGACATGAATGCGCGGATCCGCTCCACATTGAGCGTAATGAGCAGGCCGAGAAAAAAGCCCGCGATCGTGCCCACGATGCCGATGGACGCGCCGGTGATCAGGAAGACCCGCATGACGGCGCCACGGGTTGCTCCCATCGTCCGCAGGATGGCGATGTCCTCGCTCTTGTCCTTCACCAGCATAATGAGGCCCGAAATGATGTTGAGCGCCGCCACCAGGACGATGAGGGTGAGGATGAGGAACATGACATTTCGCTCGACCTCGAGGGCCGAGAAGAACGTGCGATTCCGCTGCCGCCAGTCGCTCATCATGATCGGGCGGCCGGCAGCCGCATCGATGCGGTCACGAGCCGCGTCGACGTCGTCCGCGTTGCGCAGGAAGACTTCGATGAGGCTCACGTCGCCGTCACGATTGAAGAAGGCCTGGGCCTCCTGCATCGGCATATAGACGAACGATCCGTCGAATTCCGACATGCCGATCTCGAAGACCGCCACCACGGGATAGGCCTTGATACGCGGCGCCACGCCCATCGGGGTCGCCGAACCACGCGGCGAGATGATGGTGACCGTATCTCCCACCCTGACACCGAGAAATTCCGCGAGCCGCCGGCCAATGGCAATGCCACCCTTCTCATCGAAACCGGCAAGCGTGCCCTCACGGATGGTGTTTGCGATGAAGGGGATACGTGTGATGTCCTGCTCGCGCACCCCCCGGACAAGCGCTCCGCCGTTGTTGCCGCTCTGGGAGGCGGAAGCGAGCGCCTGCCCTTCGACGAGGGGAACCGCGAGCGTCACGCCCTCGACACCGGCGATTCGCTGCGCCACGGCGGCATAGTCGGTCAGCGGCTGCTCGATCGGCTGAACGAAGATATGGCCGTTCACGCCGACGATCTTGCTGAGGAGTTCCTCGCGGAAGCCGTTCATCACCGACATGACGACAATCAAAGTCGCCACGCCCAACATGATGCCCAGAAAAGAGAAGCCGGCGATGACGGAGATGAATCCCTCACGCCGCCTTGCCCTGAGATAGCGCGATGCCAGCATCCACTCGAAAGCAGCGAAGGGACGCGTCGAATCCGACCCGGGTTCTGCGCTCATTCTTTGCCCGTTTCCGGCTCCTCGTTTACGCACAAGGGATTAACCCGCGACTTTGTTGACAGCCTCCTCGACGGAGAGCAGCTCGCGCTCGTCGCTGCCGCGCCGCTTCACCTCCACCTTTCCGTCCGCGAGGCCCTTAGGCCCGACGACGACCTGCCACGGCAAGCCTATCAGGTCGGCGGTAGCGAATTTCGCGCCGGGCCGGTCTTCGGTGTCGTCATAAAGCACCTCGCGGCCGCGGAGGTTGAGCGCCTGATAAATTTTGAGAGAGGCCTCATCTGTCGCCACATCCCCCACCTTCAGATTGAGGAGCGAGACATCGAACGGCGCAACGGGTTCAGGCCAGATGATGCCCTTGTCATCGTGGCTCGCCTCGATCAACGCGGCGACGAGGCGCGAAGGGCCGATGCCATAGGAACCCATGTGAACAGGTACTTCCCGGCCATCCGGCGAGGTCACGGTCGCGCCCATCGGGGCCGAGTACTTCGTGCCAAAGTAGAAGATGTGGCCCACCTCTATGCCACGGGCCGAAAGCTTCTCGCCGTCGGCAATGGCCGCGTATCGCGCCGCGTCATGCTTCTCGGATGTCGCGGCGTACAGAGAAGTCCAGGAATCAACGACCCGCTGGAGGCCCTCCACATCGTCGAAATCCGTGTCGGCGCCGGGGATCGGGAAATCGAGGAAGTCCTTGTGGCAGAAAACTTCGCTCTCGCCCGTGTCTGCCAGAATGATAAACTCGTGGCTGAGGTCACCGCCGATCGGCCCGGTGTCGGCCTGCATCGGGATGGCTCTGAGGCCGAGCCTCGCGAAGGTCCTGAGATAGGCCACGAACATCTTGTTGTAGGAGTGACGCGCCGCCTCCTTGTCCAGATCGAAGGAATAGGCGTCCTTCATCAGGAACTCGCGCGAGCGCATGGTGCCAAAACGCGGCCGGATCTCGTCCCGGAACTTCCACTGGATGTGGTAGAGATTGAGCGGCAGGTCCTTGTAGGACCTCACCGAGGCGCGGAAGATCTCGGTGATCATCTCCTCGTTGGTGGGGCCAAACAGCATCTCGCGCTCGTGGCGGTCGGCGATGCGCAGCATCTCCTTGCCATAGGCGTCATACCGGCCGGATTCGCGCCAAAGCTCTGCCGACTGGATCGTCGGCATGAGAAGCTCGACCGCACCCGCGCGATTCTGCTCTTCTCGAACAATGGCCGAGATCCGGTTAAGGACCTTGAGCCCGAGCGGCAGCCAGGCATAGATCCCGGCCGATTCCTGACGGATCATGCCGGCACGCAGCATGAGGCGATGAGAAACGATTTCCGCTTCCTTGGGCGTTTCACGCAGGACGGGAAGGAAGTAGCGGCTGAGGCGCATCGGGACCTTGCATCAAGAGACTTAGGAGATCATTGAGATTCGAGAGGACCGACACAACACCTCTGTCGCCAAAAAGACAAGCAGTCCCCCGTCATATTGCGATTCACGCCCTGTTCTTTGCGCACCAGGGGGCATCGTAGCTCCCACGAACACTGCCTTGCGGCCTTACGCTCCCCGGCACATCGCGAGGCGGCGGCAACTTGTGCATCGGTCCAATGCCTCTGCCGCCTAATGTGAAGGCATTCTGGCCGCGGCTTTCTCTTGCATCTCAAGCCTCTCGCAGCGCACTGCCTGCAATTGCAAAAAATGCAGGCATGCTATGCTCAAAAGGATGACAACCCGTTTTAGATCGACTATGGATTGTGGCGGATGAATGTCCTGACCGGGGTTAACTGGTATCAGGATACGGTCCAGGTCTCGGGAGGAAATATCGCCGTTCAGAGAAAAAGCGTACAGACGCTTAGTTGGAGGCGATAAAAGAAAATCCATTCTCGAAAGCAAGGCGAAAGCCTTGCTTTTTTTCTGGGCCGCCGCTTAGAGACGCTCGCAACGCGATGTCAGCCGCTCCCTTATCGTACAAAAAGATTCAGGAGCGCGTCATAAATGGCTGATTTTCAATATTTTTCGCCCGCGCGATCTAGGATGGCAATGCGGCGTTCACCGAAACATCGGATGGGCGATGCGATCGCCTGGCTTTGCACCGATGCGCGCCGCCGTGCCGGCGTTCAATTCGAGGACGCCCAGGACGGGCTCACCTGACGGAATGAGACGCTCCGAGAATGGCTCTGTGTGCTCCTCGATACGCGCGATAGTGCCATCTTTGCGGATGAACAGCATGTCGAGAGGCAAGTAAGTGTTGCTCATCCACATGGTCACCGGCTGCACCTCCTGAAAATCGAAGAGCATGCCGCGATCAGCGGGCAGGTAGCGGCGTTCCATCAGGCCGCGGCCACGCTGCGCGGCGGTTCGCATCACCTCCACGGAGAAGACATGCCGACCGCTCGCTGTGCTGATCGTGAGGTCCTCAAGACCGGTTTCGGCATTCACCAGCATGATCGCATCGCCCGGATGCGGCTGGCCCTGCGCGGGCGGAATCCAGACGAGGGGCGCCAGTAACGCGGAGATCAGCAAAAGCTTGAAAGCCGCAGCGAACCCGGTGAACACGACCATGGAAACCCTCTTGAGGCAAAGCGCGGCGATGGTCGCTTACGTTCTCATCGCAGACAAGATGCGTTCGATCGCGCCTCCCCTATCACATCCTACGAGGAAGCGATGCGAGGTTCCGCTTCTCACGAAGGAACCGGCGTGACGGTCGCTGACTTGACAGAACAACACGCGAGCGCCGTTCGGGCCTGAACAAGCCGAACGGACGCTCCCCACTGCAAAAGGCGATCAATTGCCGAGTCCATGGCCAGCCCACGGAAGCCACCATGGATCGCCCAGATAAGTCAGTTACCCCATCTAAGTTTTGCAACCGTAACGAAAATTGACTAAAATCAGTAACTTGGTGGTAAAATCAGATAAAAGGATTCAAGTCGTTCACTGAAGACTTAATGCGATGCCGGCGCCGTACCGCCATCGAGTGGACGAACCTCCGCAGCCATCAGCCCTTTTGGACCATTGCCGAAGCGGACAAGCACCATCTGCCCGGGCTTCAGTTCCATGAGGCCGTAGCGACGCAACGTTTCCATATGAACGAAGATGTCGGGCGTCCCCTCGCCGCGCGTAACAAAGCCAAACCCACGCAGACGGTTGAACCATTTGACCTCGACCTGCTCGAGCCCGCTTGTCGGGACGACCGTCACACGGGTGCGGGCAGGAAGTTCGGAGGGATGAATCGCCGAAGTTTCATCCATCGAGATGATGCGGAAGGCTTGAAGCCCTCGTGCGCGTTGCACCGCCTCGCAAACCACACGCGCGCCTTCGTTGGCGGTCTCATATCCGTCGCGGCGAAGGCAGGATACATGGAGGAGTACGTCCGGCATTCCGTTGTCTGGCACAATGAAGCCAAACCCTTTGGAAACGTCGAACCATTTGATGCGCCCAACCACTTCAACGAGATCGAGCGGGGGTTCTCCCTCGGCAACGTCGGTTGAGGAGAGGCCAGAAACTGCCTCGTCTGCTTTCTGTTGTCCGATTTTCGGACCAATTAAACTTGTTTCAAAATCGTTGGACATGGAACCACCAGCCGAATCACAAATGTCAATTTACAAGTCCGAGAATAACATCGCGTCCTAGGCGGCAAAGTCAGAAAGGCATGCGCTTGGCCCACCCGCCATGGAGATATCTTAAAATCTTATTGCACAGGGAAAAGAAAAAAACGACAGCGGGAGCACAACTTTCCGTTGCACTCCCGAATGTTAGACAGCTGGAAGCGCCATCACTCAGTTATCACGCAAGGCGTCCACGCGATCGCGCGCGTCATGTGCGAGCATACGAATCTGTCCCCAGTTGCGCTCCGTGACAGCCTTTAGCGGAACGAGCCATGAACCGCCGACGCAGATGACCTCTGGCAAGGTAAGGTAATCTTTCAGATTGTCGGGATCGACGCCGCCTGTCGGACAGAAGGTGGCGTCCGGGAAGGGGCCCGAGAGCGCCTTCAGCATCTTGACCCCTCCGGCTAGGCCCGCGGGGAAGAACTTCACCAACGAACGGCCGAGCGCCATGGCGCTCATCAGCTCTGACGCCGTTGCCACGCCGGGCAGCCAAGGCAGATCAGCGGCAACAGCGGCATGATGCAGCGCCTCATTGAAGCCCGGGCTGACCGCCACGGAAGCGCCGGCGTTCTTCACGGCCGCAAAATGTTCCGGCAACGTCAACGTGCCGGCGATGACGAGCACATTGGGGCATTTGCTGGCCACCGCCTCGACAGCCTTTAGGCCCGCAGCCGTCCGAAGCGTCAGCTCAACGACGTCGATGCCACCATCGGCCAGAGCCTGCGTGAGAGGAACCGCCGCTTCAATATCCGGAACCGTGACGACGGGGACCACGCCGCACCGCCGGATACGCTCTACATAACCTTGCATCAGTCCATTCCCATTTACGCGTTCGAACGGTCTACTGCCGTGCAAAACCATAACCGACGAAGATGTCGGTCACTATGCCTTTGCGGCGATGGCGATCCAAGAATCATCAGCGACGGTGATCCGCAACCCGCCAGCCGTTGAAATTACCATCCGAAGGACGCGCGGTGTCAGAATCATCCCGCATCTGTCACATCACTGATCTTGCCTGACCTTTTGCCAACAGCATTGATGAAGAGCCACCCGTGGACTTCCACACATCACCAGCCCAGCCTGCAAGCCCCCTACGTCCCCGCCTCCCTATGGTCGATGTGGCCCGCGGCGTCGCGATCGTCGCGATGGTCATCTATCACTTCAGCTGGGATCTGAGCTTTTTCGGCCTGATCGAAACGGATATCGCCACGGCGCCGGGATGGCGGCTCTTCGCCCGGATGATCGCCGGGTCCTTTCTCGGCCTCGTTGGTATCGGCCTGGTGCTTGCCCATGGAGATCACATCCGCTGGCGTCCCTTCCTACGGCGCCTCGGCCTCCTCGTTCTGGCGGCTGCGGCGGTCACGCTTGGCTCTTATTTCCTTTTCCCGGAAAGCTTCATCTTCTTCGGCATTCTCCACGGCATCGCTCTGACGAGCGTGCTGGGCCTTGCGTTCGTGCGGCTGCCCTGGTTCGTGACAGCGATCGCCGCGGCGATCGCATTCGCGCTGCCGCAAATCGCCTCATCCCCCCTATTCAATGCGCCCGGCTGGCTCTGGCTCGGCCTTGCAACCCGTGTTCCCACAACCAACGACTATATCCCGCTCTTCCCCTGGTTCGGCTGCGTGCTTGCCGGCGTGGCGGTCGCCAGGCTCATCCTGAGACGCGCGCCCCTGCCGGCTTGGCTCAGCCAGGACGCGGCAGGCCCCATAGCCCGAGGGCTCGGCATCGCCGGACGGCACAGCCTCCTCATCTATCTCACCCATCAGCTTGTCCTGCTAGGCGTACTCTGGGCTTTCATCCAGGTGGTGCAGCCTGCGCGCACCACGCCGTTCCAGCGCAGTTGCGCCAAGGCATGCGTCGACAACGGCAGCGATGCCGTGACCTGCGCGCGTTATTGCAGCTGCGCCAGCGATGCCATCACGCGCCTCAACATGTGGGAGAAGATGAGCGCCAACAGCCTCCTGCCGCAGGAAAGGCAACAGCTGAGCGGAGCCTTCCAGCAATGCCGCGCCGGTGCGGAACGCCCGGCACCCTGAGCATGCGTCCACGCGGGGCCCTTCTCTCAAACAGCATACCCGTGGACATGAGTCGTTGAGTAGCCGCAATTGCGGGCTTATACGTCCCAGTCCGCGATGAACGCTCGCACGTCAAGCCTCTGCTTTTTGTCTGAACAGGTCGATCCGATGAATCCGCTCCAACGCGCCGTTGATGCCCTTCGGCGGGGCGATAACCCGTTGCTCACCAGCGTTGCCGATGGGCAAGACGGGCTCATTATCGCTGATCTGTCGCGGGCACTGGCCGGTGAAGACAATGCCGCCGCGCTCGTCTATGTGCTGCGCGACGACCGCCGGCTCGCGGCGACAGAGGCGGCTCTGGGCTTCATCGCGCCCGAGCTCGAGGTGCTGAGCCTGCCGGCCTGGGACTGCCAGCCCTATGACCGGGTCTCGCCCACCGCCGCCATCACGGCGCGTCGCATGATGGCGCTGGCGCGGCTCGCATCCTCCCGCTCGTCGGCAGAGAAGCCGCGTCTCCTTCTCACCACGGTCAACGCGCTGTTGCAGCGCGTGCCGCCCGTGTCCCTCATGGCCCGCGATAGCCTCTCAGCCGCGCCGGGCAATACGGTCGACATGGACGCCCTCGTGCAGTGGCTAGAGGTCAACGGCTTCCAGCGCACCGCGACGGTGCGCGACACCGGTGAATATGCGGTGCGCGGCGGCATCGTCGATCTCTACGCGCCGGGCCTGCCCGAGCCGCTGCGCCTTGATTTCTTCGGCGATACGCTCGAGTCGATCCGCGCCTTCGATCCGGAAACCCAGCGCACCACGCATCAGCTGCGCTCCCTCGATCTCGTGCCGATGAGCGAGGTGAAGATCACCACCGATACCATCCGCCGCTTCCGCCAGGGCTATGTCACGGCGTTCGGTGCCGCGACCCGCGACGACACGCTCTATGAGGCCGTGAGCGAGGGGCGCCGCCACCCCGGCCTTGAACACTGGCTACCGCTCTTCTATGAGGGGCTGGATACGCTCTTCGACTATGTGCCGGGCGTGCCCTTTGCCTTCGATCCCCTCGCGGAGGACGCGGCTGGCGAGCGGCTGGCCCAGATCAAGGATTATTATGACGCGCGCCGCGCGGGTCCGGCATCCAGCGCGACCGGCGGAGCTCCACCCTACAAGCCACTCCCACCGGAGGCCCTCTATCTCGGCGAGCGGGAATGGAGCGAGCGTCTCAAGGCCGGAGCCACGCTACGCTTCTCGCCCTTCGCCCAGCCTGAAAGCGAGGCGCGCCTCATCATCGACGCGGCCGGCAAGACGGGCCGCAATTTCGCGCCGGAACGCGCCGACGGCACCGTCAATATCTTCGAGGCGGCGGTCGCCCATATCCGCCATCTTCAAGGAGAGGGGCGCAAGGTCGTCGTCGCGGCGTGGTCGGAAGGCTCACGCGAACGCCTCGGCTCGGTTCTCGCGGATCACGGCCTGAAGAAGGCGACGCCGGTCGGGCGGCTCTCCGTCGCGCTCGGCCTGCCGGCCGGCGAAGTCGGGCTCGCGGTCTGGGGATTGGAAGCCGGTTTCGAAGTCGGCGATCTCGCGGTGCTCGGCGAACAGGACATCCTTGGCGACCGGCTCGTCCGTCAGACACGCAAGTCTCGCCGGGCACAGGATTTCATCTCGGAGGTGTCGAGCCTGTCCGCCGGCGATCTCGTGGTGCATGTCGATCACGGCATCGGCCGCTTCGTCGGCCTGCAAACCATCGACGTGGCAGGTGCACCGCACGACTGCCTCGAGCTGCACTATCTCGGCGGAGACAAGCTCTATCTGCCGGTCGAGAACATCGACCTGCTCTCGCGCTACGGGTCCGAGGATACGGAAGTCGCCCTCGACAAGCTCGGCGGAGCGGCCTGGCAGGCGCGCAAGGCCAAGCTGAAGCAGCGCATCCGCGAGATGGCAAGCGCCCTCATCAAGGTCGCGGCCGCGCGTGCCCTCAAGGAGGCGCCGCGCATTGTCCCGCCACATGGGCTCTACGATGAATTCGCCGCCCGCTTCCCCTATGACGAGACCGAGGATCAGCAGAATGCTATCGATGCGGTGCTGGAGGACTTATCCTCGGGCCGCCCGATGGATCGCCTCGTCTGCGGCGACGTCGGCTTCGGCAAGACGGAGGTCGCCCTGCGCGCCGCCTTCGCGGTCGCCCTCTCCGGCCGACAGGTCGCGGTCGTCGTGCCGACGACGCTCCTGGCGCGCCAGCATTTCCGCGCCTTCGAGGAACGCTTCCAGGGCTTGCCCATCAAGGTCGCGCAAGCCTCGCGCTTCGTGCCGGCCGCCGAACTGAAAGCCGTGAAGGCCGGGCTTGCCGACGGCACCGTCGACATCGTGGTCGGCACTCACGCGCTGCTCGGAAAGGCGATCCGCTTCAAGGACCTCGGCCTGATCATCGTGGACGAGGAGCAGCACTTCGGCGTCAGCCACAAGGAGCGCCTGAAGGATCTCCGCGCCGAGGTGCATGTGTTGACGCTGACCGCGACGCCCATCCCGCGCACGCTGCAGCTGGCGCTGACCGGCGTGCGCGAGCTGTCGCTTATCGCCACGCCTCCAGTCGACCGCCTGGCGGTGCGCACCTTCATCTCGCCCTTCGACCCGCTCTCGGTTCGCGAGGCGCTGCTGCGCGAGCGGTATCGCGGCGGCCAGTCCTTTTACGTCTGTCCTCGCATCGAGGATCTCGCCGAGGTGAAGTCATTTCTCGACCGCGAGGTGCCCGAGGTGAAGGTGGCGGTGGCGCACGGCCAGATGGCCGCAGGCCAGCTCGAGGATGTGATGACGGCTTTCTATGAAGGCAAGTTCGACCTCCTGTTGTCGACCACTATCGTCGAGTCAGGGCTGGACATTCCCCGCGCCAATACCCTGATCGTCCATCGTGCCGACATGTTCGGCCTCGCGCAGCTCTACCAGCTGCGTGGCCGTGTGGGCCGCTCGAAGCTGCGCGCCTATGCGCTGCTGACCGTGCCGGCCAACCGGCGGCTCACACAGAGTGCGGAGCGGCGGCTCAAGGTGCTGCAGTCGCTCGATACGCTCGGGGCGGGTTTCCAGCTCGCCAGCCACGATCTCGATATCCGCGGCGCCGGCAACCTCCTCGGCGAGGAGCAGTCGGGCCATATCAAGGAAGTCGGCTACGAGCTCTACCAGCAGATGCTGGAAGAGGCGGTCGCCCAGCTCAAGGCCGGCGTCGAGGAGGCCGAGGAGGAAGCCTGGTCGCCCACGATCACCATCGGCACGCCGGTGATGATCCCCGACAGTTTCGTGCCCGATCTCGATGTCAGGCTCGAACTCTACCGGCGGCTGTCGACCCTCGACACCGACGCCGAGATCGAGGGCTTCGGCGCCGAGCTCATCGATCGCTTCGGCAAGCTGCCGGAAGAGGTGGAGCAGCTTCTCAAGATCGTCTCGATCAAGGCCCTGTGCCGGCGGGCCAATGTGGAGAAGGTCGAGGCAGGGCCGAAGGGCGTCATCGTCTCCTTCCGCGACAATGCCTTCGCCAATCCCGAAGGGCTCGTCGCCTATGTCGCCGAACAGGGATCGCTCGCCAAGGTGCGGCCCGACATGCGCATCGTCTTCATCGACGATTTCGCGACGCCGGCGCACCGCCTCAAGGGAACCACCGTCATCATGCGCGATCTGGCAAGAATCGCCGAGCGAAAGAAGGCGGCGTGACCAATAGGTGTTTGCGATGCAATCTTGGCTGAAAGAGCACGGCGCTGCCGCCGAAGTATGTGAGGAGAAAATGTCCGCATGGCCAGTCGCGTGATCCCCGTACCGCCATTCACCCTCGTCATCTTTGGCGCGACGGGCGATCTCGCCCAGCGCAAGCTTCTGCCCGCCCTTTTCCATCGTGACCTCGCGGGCCAGCTGCCGGACGAAGCCGTCATCATCGGCACCTCTCGGCGCGATCTCAGCGATGACGAATTTCAGGCATTTGCCCGCAAGGCGATCGCTGACCACGTGCCGGCACATGAGCTGCAGGAGGAGCCGCTCGGCCGCTTCCTGCATCGCCTGTCCTATGTCAGCACGGAGGCGGGCTCGGATCGTGGCTGGGACAAACTCGGTGCCCGCTTGGCCGGTAACAACGGCCATATCCGCGTGTTCTATCTCGCCACCGGGCCAGATCTCTTCGGGCCGATCTGCGAACGGATCGGCAGCCATGGCTTCGTGGACGAGCACACCCGCGTGGTGGTGGAAAAGCCGATCGGCAAGGATCTCGTGTCGGCGCGAGCCGTCAACGACGCTGTTGGCAAGGTCTTCCCCGAGGAGAGCGTCTACCGCATCGACCACTACCTGGGGAAGGAGACGGTTCAGAACCTGATGGCGCTCAGATTTGCCAATGCGCTGTTCGAGCCGGTCTGGAATGCCGCCCATATCGATCACGTGCAGATCACGGTCGCCGAGTCGCTCGGGCTCGAAGGCCGCGCAGGCTATTACGAGACGGCCGGCGCGATGCGCGACATGGTGCAGAACCACATCCTGCAGCTGCTCTGTCTCGTCGCCATGGAACCGCCCACCTCGATCGCCGCCGATTCCGTGCGCGATGAGAAACTGAAGGTGCTGAAGTCTCTCGTTCCCATCGATGCGACCAACGCCGCGGCTCTCACAGTCCGCGGTCAGTACAGGGCCGGCGCCTCTGCCGGTGGAGCCGTGCCGGGCTTTCTGGAAGAACTCGGTGCGCCGTCGAGCCGCACCGCAACCTTCGTGGCGCTCAAGGCCGAGATCGCCAACTGGCGCTGGGCGGGCGTGCCCTTCTATCTGCGCACTGGCAAGCGGCTTGCAGGCCGCGTGTCCGAAATCGTCGTCACCTTCCGCAAAATCCCGCATTCAATGTTCGGCAACGATGCCGGGGACATTGAAAGCAACCGGCTCGTCATCCGCCTGCAGCCCGACGAAGGCGTGAAGCTGTGGCTGATGATCAAGGATCCCGGGCCGGGCGGCATGCGATTGCAGCATGTGCCGCTCGACATGACTTTCGCTGAGGCCTTCGGCGCACGCAATCCTGACGCCTATGAGCGGCTGATCCTCGATGTGGTGCGCGGCAATCAGACACTGTTCATGCGCCGCGACGAGGTGGAAGCCGCCTGGACCTGGGTGGACCCGATCATCGACGCGTGGCGCAACACGACCGAAGGGCCGAAGCCCTACACCGCCGGCACCTGGGGCCCCTCAGCCGCCATCGCCCTGATCGAGCGCGACGGCCGCACCTGGTATGAGGACGGGGTTTAAGACCTTCTCCTGAGGTGCCCCGGCGCGCCGCGCCGACCTCTCCCCCGCCGGGGAGAGGTGAGAAACGGCAGCTGTGACGCTTTACTTTGTCGGATTGCCGGGACGAGCCCGGCCATGACGGAAAAACCCGTTCTATTCCTGTACGGGTGTGAAGGTCGCGGACAGGTAATAGAGGCTGCCGGGGAAGACCTGGCGGGCATGGGTGATCGATTCGCCCCCGCGCCAGGTGCGGCGCTCAACGGCGAGACAGGCCGTTTCCGGTGCTATGTCGAGGGACGCGGCGTAGGCTTCGCCCGCATTGAGCGAGCGGATGCGGTGCTCGGCCTGCGTCCACGGCACATGGCCGAGCAGCCATGTGCCGGGTGGTTCCTGCGCGAAGTCGACCTCGGCGGCAAGCGGCACGGCGGCGAGATTGAGGCGCCGCTCTTCGAACGCGAAGGGGACACCCGCCGCCACATGGCGGCAGGTCAGCATGAGAACGTCCGTCCCTGCCTCGACCACCAGAAGCTCGCGGTCCTCGCGCGTGGCGCGGCGGCGACGACTCGAAAGCAGCTCGTAGTGATAGGTCTGGCCGCGCCTGATGATCTCGGCCTTGATGTCGGGGATTTCGAGCACGGCTGACTGGACCTGTGGCCGCGCCACGAAGGATCCCGCGCGACGACGCCGCTCGATCAGCCCGATTTCAGCCAGTCGCGACATGACCTTGTTCACGGTCATGCGCGAGCAGCCGTATTCCTGCATCAGCTCATGTTCGAAGGGAATGCGATAGCCAGGCGGCCAGGCCCCGGACACGATTTTGCCTTCGATATCGGCCCTGATCCGCTGGTGAATGGAGTCGGGCTGTCCACGCTTCAGCGGCGTCGTGATGTCAGGGGCGGCAGCATCGTTCATTCAGCCAGAACCTTGGCGAGCGTCGCCTTGTAACGCGCTGCGATGGCATCGCGCGCCACATGGCGCCCAGCCTTGACCACCTGCCGCCCGTGGCGCCAGACGCAGTCGACGATGGGACGACGCGCGGCAAATATCCAGCCGTCCACGATACGATCGTCGCGCTGCCCTTCCACAAAGGCAGAGGGGTCAAGAGAGACGATGTCGGCCACAGCGCCGACCGCCAGATCCATGGGCGCGACGCCGAGCGCACGCGCGCCACCTTGACGAGCCGCATCGAACAGGCTGCGCCCCGTCGATCTGCTGGCGCCGGCCGCCATCACATTGCGGCTGCGCAGCGCCAGTCGCTGGCTGTATTCGAGCATCGCGAGCTCCCCGGGCACATCGATCAAGATGTTGGAATCAGTACCGACACCATAATAGCCGCCCGCGTCGACAAAACGATCGGCCGGGAAAATTCCGTCGCCCAGATTGGCCTCGGTCAAGGGACAGAGGCCCGCGGTCGCGCCACTCGCCGCGAGCGCAGTGGTCTCGGACTCGGTCATGTGGGTGGCATGGATCAGGCACCAGCGCCTGTCGACCGGCGTGCCGTTCGCGGCCATCGCCTCGATGAGCCATTCGACGGGTCGCTTGCCGCTGAAGGCGACGCTGTCCTCGACCTCCTTCACCTGCTCGGCAACATGGATGTGGAGCGGCCCTTCCTGAGCCAGTAGAAGGACCTCGACCAACTCTTCAGCCGTGACGGCCCGAAGACTGTGCGGGGCAAGGCCCAGATTGGCGCCGGGCAGATCCTTGATGCTCGCACGCGCGCGCTCCATCAACAGTCCGAATCGATCGAGCGAGTTGATGAAGCGGCGCTGGCCCTCGGCCGGGGCCTGCCCGCCGAAACCGGCATGGGCATAGAACACCGGCAGCAATGTCAGCCCAATGTTGGTGGCCTCCGCAGCGGCGGCGATCCGCGCGCTGAGCTCGCCGATATCGGCATAGGCGGCGCCGTCACAGTCGTGGTGCAGATAGTGGAACTCGCCGACGCGGGTAAAGCCCGCCTCCAGCATCTCCGCGTAGGCAAGCGCCGCGATGGCCTCCACATCCTCGGGCGTCAACCGGTCGAGAAAACGGTACATCACCTGCCGCCAGCTCCAGAAGCTGTCGCGACTTTCGCCGCGTACTTCGGCAAGGCCCGCCATGCCGCGTTGGAAGGCGTGGCTGTGGAGGTTCGGCATACCGGGCAGGCCGATGGCGTGGCGTTCGTCGCCGGGCTCGGCCGCAACCCCGGCCTCCACCGCGGCGATTTGTCCAGCCTCGATGTGGAGGCGAACCCCATCGTGCCAGCCATCCGCCGTCAGGGCCGATTGAAACCACAGAACCATGTCACTCTCCCATCGACTGCGCTTGACAGCATCTTATATGTCTATACAAAGAATATGTATAGGCATTATACTGCATCGGTCCGAAAAGTGGACCGCGGTTTTCGGACAAAGCCGATGCGCAAAAAGCGAGCTACGGCATCGGGCCGGTATTCGGCCCGATGCCGTAGCCCAACTTCCGCCAGACCAGCAGAGGGTGAAAACCATGGCAGGCGAAACAACGGCCAATGACGCACGTTCCGCCGCATCCGAAGCGAGGCCTGTCCGCCCTCGCATCTGGCTGAACGCGCGCATCGCGACAATGGCCCCTAGCCGCGAGGGCCTCGGCGTCATCGAAGGCGCGGCGATCGCCGCCGAGGGCGGAAGGATCATCTATGTCGGCGATGCCGCGGATCTGCCCGCGCTCACCGACGCGGAGCGCATCGACTGCGAAGGCCGCTGGATCACACCGGGCCTGATCGATTGTCATACCCATCTCGTGTTCGGCGGCGACCGCAGCCATGAGTTTGAGCTGCGCCTTGCGGGCGCAAGCTACGAGGAGATCTCCCGGGCGGGCGGCGGCATCAATTCCACCGTGACCGCCACCCGCACGGCGAGCGAGGACGCGCTGGTTGCGGCTAGCCTCGCGCGGCTTGATCGGCTGATGGCGGATGGCGTCACCACGGTGGAGGTGAAATCCGGCTATGGACTCTCGGCTGATGCGGAGCTGAAGCAGCTGCGCGCCGCCCGACGTCTCGGCGGGCTGCGGCACGCCGACATCGTGGCGACCTTCCTCGGCGCCCACGCCTTGCCGCGCGAATTCGACGACAAGGACCGCTTTATCGATGTGCTGATCGAGGACATTCTCCCGCTGGTCGCCAAGGAAAAGCTCGCGGATGCGGTCGATGCCTTCTGCGAGGGCATCGCCTTCTCGCCCGCCCAGTGCGAGCGCTTCTTCAAGGCCGCCCGGGCGCTCGGCCTGCCGGTGAAAGTCCACGCCGACCAGCTCTCGGATCTCGGAGGTGCGGCGCTCGCCGCGCGGCTCGGCGCCTTGTCCGCCGATCACCTTGAATATGCGAGCGACGAAGGCGTGGCCGCCATGGCGGCGGCCGGCACCGTCGCCGTCATCCTCCCTGGTGCCTTCTATTTCCTGCGAGAGACGCATCAGCCGCCGATCTCATCCTTCCGCCGGCACGGCACGCCGATGGCCGTCGCGACGGATTGCAATCCCGGCACCTCGCCGCTGACCTCGCTGCTGCTCGCCATGAACATGGCAGCGACCCTGATGCGCATGACGGTCGACGAATGCCTGCTCGGCGTGACGCGCGAGGCGGCGCGCGCCCTGGGGCGCCTCGACCGCGTCGGCACCTTAGAGGTCGGCAAGCAGTGCGATCTCGCTATCTGGGACATCGAGCGTCCCGCAGAACTCGTTTATCGCATGGGGTTCAGCCCGCTCCATGCACGTGTGTGGAGAGGACAATGACTGCGATTACTCTTGAGCCCGGCCGCATTCCGCTCGACGCTTGGCGCGCCATCTATCGCGGCGCATCGGTCAAACTCGATCCGAGCGTACGCCCCGCCATCGCGCGCTCCGCGGAAGCCGTGGCCACGATCGTCGCCAAGGGCGAGCCGATCTACGGCATCAACACGGGCTTCGGAAAGCTCGCCTCGATCCAGATCGGTCTCGACGAGCTGGAAACCCTGCAGCGCAACATCGTGCTCTCCCACGCCGCCGGCGTCGGCGAGCCGATGCCGGTGCCGGTCGCGCGGCTGATGATGGCTTTGAAGCTCGCAAGCCTCGCCCGCGGCGCATCCGGCGTGAAGCTCGAGACCATCGACCTGCTACTCGCCTTTCTCGACAAGGGCATCACTCCGGTCGTGCCGGCGCAGGGCTCCGTCGGCGCCTCGGGCGACCTCGCCCCGCTCGCCCATATGACCACGGTCATGATCGGCGTCGGCGAGGCCTTCGTCGATGGCGTACGCATGCCGGCTGCGAAGGCTCTGGAACAAGCCGGGCTCAAGCCGCTGACGCTCGGCGCCAAGGAAGGCCTCGCCCTTCTCAACGGCACGCAGTTCTCGACCGCGAACGCCATGGCTGGCCTGTTCGAAGCCGAGCGCCTTTTCCAGACCGCTCTGATCACCGGCGCCCTGTCGACCGACGCGGCGCGTGGTTCGGACGCTCCCTTCGACCGGCGTATCCATGACCTGCGCGGCCATGCCGGCCAGCGCGAGGTCGGCGCCGTTCTGCTCAGCCTCATGGCGGGGAGCGCCATCCGCCAGTCGCACCTGACCGGCGACGACCGGGTGCAGGACCCCTATTGCCTACGCTGCCAGCCGCAGGTGATGGGCGCATGCCTCGACCTCCTGCGCCAGGCCGCCACTACGCTGACCATCGAGGCGAACGGCGTATCTGACAATCCGCTCGTCTTCGCCGAGGATGGCGAGGTGATCTCCGGCGGCAATTTCCACGCCGAGCCCGTAGCCTTCGCCGCCGACATGATCGCCATGGCCATCTGCGAGATCGGCTCCTTGTCGGAACGCCGCATCACGCTCCTGACCGACCCCGCGCTATCGCGACTGCCGGCCTTCCTCACACCGAAACCCGGCCTCAACTCCGGCTTCATGATCCCGCAGGTGACGGCGGCCGCCCTCGTTTCCGAGAACAAGCAAAGCGCGTTTCCCGCGAGCGTCGATTCCATCCCGACCTCGGCCAACCAGGAAGACCACGTTTCCATGGCCGCTCACGGTGCCCGCCGCCTCATCCGCATGGCGGACAACCTCACCGGCGTGCTCGGCATCGAGCTGCTGGCGGCCGCCCAGGGTTGCGACTTCCACAAGCCGCTCGCCTCCAGCCCCGCCCTCGAAGCCGTGCGCGCGCGGCTGCGCCGTGACGTGCCAACGCTGGAAGACGATCGCTATTTCCACCCGGACATGGCAGCGGCCAACGCGCTCATCACCGCCGGCGAGGTCATCAAGGCGGCCAATCATGCCCTGCCCAGCCTGGAGAGCTGATCATGGCGGAGGCCTCACACTCCTGGCTGACGGTACGGCGCGGCAGCGCGCCGCTTCTCGTAAGCCTGCCCCACACCGGCACGGAGATTCCGGCCGACATCGAGAGCCGCCTCGTCTCGCCGTGGCTCGCCCGCAAGGACGCCGACTGGTGGATTGACAAGCTCTATGACTTCGCCGTCGATCTCGACGCGACGATCATCCACACCGCGATCTCGCGCACTGTGATCGACGTCAACCGCGATCCGAGCGGCGCCTCACTCTATCCGGGGCAAGCGACGACCGAACTCTGCCCGACGACGAGCTTCGACGGCGAGCCGCTGTACAAGGAAGGCGCGGGCCCCACCGAGGCGGACATCGACGCGCGCCGCGCGGCCTATTTCGAGCCCTACCACGCCGCCCTCGCCGCCGAGCTCCAGCGTCTGCGCGCCGCCAACCCCAAGGTCGTGCTCTATGATTGCCACTCGATCCGCTCGACCATTCCCCGGCTGTTCGATGGCGAGCTGCCGCAGTTCAACATCGGCACCAACAGCAGCAAGAGCTGCGCCCCCGCGCTCGAGAAGCTCGTTGTCGAGGCCTGCGCAGGATCAGGCCAGACCAGCGTCCTCAACGGACGCTTCAAGGGCGGCTGGATCACGCGCGACCACGGCCGTCCGGAGACCGGTGTGCATGCCGTCCAGATGGAGCTCGGCTGCCGCGGCTATATGCACGAGCCCGCCACGGTGAACGAGGCCAACTGGCCCTCACCCTATGACTCCACCTACGCCGCGCCCATGCGCGCCTTCCTCACCCAATTGCTGACGTCCGTGCTCGCTTTCGCGCGCTCGTGAGAGGACCGCTGCCATGACGACTTCTCCCATGACTTCACAGACCCGCATCGATAATGCCCGCGTTATCCGCGCGCCACGCGGCCCCGAGATCAGTGCCAAGAGCTGGCTGACCGAAGCGCCTCTGCGCATGCTCATGAACAACCTCGATCCCGATGTCGCCGAGAAGCCGCAAGAACTGGTCGTCTATGGTGGCATCGGCCGAGCCACGCGCGACTGGGAGAGCTTTGATCGCATCGTCGCCGCGCTCCGCAGGCTGGAGGACGACGAGACCCTGCTCGTGCAGTCCGGCAAGCCGGTCGGCGTGTTCCGCACCCACAAGGATGCACCGCGCGTCCTGATCGCCAATTCCAACCTCGTACCGCACTGGGCGAACTGGGACCATTTCAACGAGCTCGACAAGAAGGGCCTGGCCATGTACGGCCAGATGACCGCTGGCTCCTGGATCTATATCGGCGCCCAGGGCATTGTGCAGGGCACTTACGAGACCTTCGTCGAGATGGGCCGCCAGCATTTCGGCGGCGACCTCTCCGGCAAGTGGATCCTGACCGCCGGCCTCGGCGGCATGGGCGGCGCCCAGCCGCTCGCCGCGACCATGGCCGGCGCCTCGTGCCTCGCCATCGAATGCCAGCCGAGCCGCATCGATTTCCGCCTGCGCACGGGCTATGTCGATCTGAAGGCCGATACGCTGGATGAAGCTCTAGCGATCATCGCGAAGTCCTGCGCTGACAAGAAACCGGTCTCGGTGGCACTCCTCGGCAATGCCGCCGAAATTCTGCCTGAGATGGTCAAGCGCGGCATCAAGCCCGACGCGGTCACAGACCAGACCTCCGCCCATGATCCGGTCAACGGCTATCTCCCGGCCGGCTGGACATTGGCCCAATGGGAAGAGCGCCGCCAGTCGGATCCCAAGGGTGTCGCCAAGGCCGCCAAGGCCTCTATGGCCGTGCATGTGAAGGCGATGCTCGACTTCTTCCACGCCGGCATCCCGACCGTCGACTACGGCAACAACATTCGCCAGATGGCGCTTGATGAAGGCGTCAGTAACGCCTTCGACTTCCCCGGTTTCGTACCGGCCTATATCCGGCCGCTGTTCTGCCGGGGCATCGGCCCCTTCCGCTGGGCGGCGCTCTCGGGCGACCCGGAGGACATCGCCCGGACGGACGCCAAGGTGAAGGAACTGATCCCGGACAACGCCCATCTCCACAACTGGCTCGACATGGCCGGCGCGCGCATCAAGTTCCAGGGCCTGCCCGCGCGCATCTGCTGGGTCGGCCTCGGCGACCGCCACCGGCTCGGCCTCGCCTTCAACGAGATGGTCCGCAACGGCGAACTCAAGGCGCCGATCGTCATCGGCCGCGACCACCTCGATTCCGGCTCGGTCGCCTCGCCGAACCGCGAGACCGAGGCCATGCGCGACGGCTCGGATGCCGTCTCCGACTGGCCGCTCCTGAACGCGCTCCTCAACACCGCCTCGGGCGCGACCTGGGTGTCGCTGCACCATGGCGGCGGCGTCGGCATGGGCTTCTCCCAGCATGCCGGTATGGTCATCGTCTGCGACGGCTCAACCGACGCCGACGCCCGCCTCGCGCGCGTGCTGTGGAACGATCCGGCCACCGGCGTGATGCGCCATGCGGATGCCGGCTACGACATCGCCATCGACTGCGCCCGCGAGAACGGGCTCGATCTGCCCTCTCTGAGGTAACCTGGCTCGAAGGATAAGCCATGCGTCTTCTGAAGCAACGTGACCACAAGAAGATGCCGTGGAAGAACGGCGGCGGGACAACTTATGAAGTCGCCGCCGCCCCGGAAGGCGCGGCCCTCGACACCTTCGACTGGCGAGTGAGCATGGCCCTCGTCGAGGTGCCGGGGCCCTTCTCAGCCTTCCCCGGCTGCGACCGCGTGCTCACTATATTGTCGGGCGGACCAATGACGCTTGCTGTAGGGGACGCGCCCGCCCGTATCCTCGACGACGCGAGCACACCCTTCGCCTTCCCAGCCGACGTGCCGACGGCCGCAACCGCGGTGGAAACCGCCCTCCTCGATCTCAATGTGATGGTGCGCCGTGGACGCGCCACCGCGACCGTCACCCGCCATCGCGGCGTCAACCTGCGGATCAGCCAAGGCACGGATGACGGGGCGAGGCAAAGCAAGAGCCCACATGAAGTGACGACACTCGTCCTTGCCAAGGGCGGCATCGCCGCAATCAGTAATCAGCCCGCCCTAATGCACGACGGAGATGTGCTGATACTGGCCTCTTCCGACCCACTGGTCACAATAAGCCCCTCTGTCGGGGCGGTCCTGTACGAGATCAAAATTACGGCGAAACATGCCAGCTAACCCTCCCGTCCGAGGGACCCGCTCGGGTCAGCCCAGCACAACATCGCCACGAGAACTGGACAACCTTGGACCGAGACCTGTGTCCTTAGTTGGTGACCGCAAATCGAGTCTACGTCAGCCAGCTCTGAATTCTAAGCGAAACGGACCTTAGATATAAGGGTTCAATATTCTTTCTTTGATCACCCTCCCCCTGCGAAATACCATCGAGTGAAAATCGGCGTATCCCTTCGCAATCGAATAACCCAGCATAATTTCTTTAGTTAACATTACGCTCGCGCCCTTCAATCCATACTGCTGCATATTACTAAAAACTTGGTCCGGTATATTCCACACCCACACTTGTCTCATATAACCCTTGACATATCCTCTTTCGAATATTTTCGATAATTCCGATGCAAAGGAAGAGCCCCCACCCCAGGTGGAATAGCAACTCTCCAACCTAATGTAATCAAGATCATTTGGATCAATAAAGCGACGGGAAAAACTGAAAAAATCCATCGCATTCATTCTCACGCCGTCAATCAGAACTGATCCACCGACTCCATGCGCGACCAATGTTAAACGATTTACTACGCGAGGCGGATTCAACTTTTTATTGTTGAATAAATCACTGAACATATAACTATCTTTATATGAAAAAATTATTTCAGCCATGGAATTATCTCTATTATATTAGATATTTCCGATGGATATGAGTAAATCGAAATCATAAAATTAGTAAACTACAAATAGCCCTTCCAGTTAAGCTACTAAGTTCGCAAGTAGGCACATCTGTCATTGCCATGTCAATAACCCGGCAGCTAAAGAATTGGCTGTCATCTTGCGCGTTGCCGCTTACATCCGGTGGACAGGGAAAGCGCGCAGCTTGGCGAACAGAGGGGTGTCGTAGTGCGGGGGCACGGAAACCTCTCCGCAGTACCATGAGAAAATGTCTTTGTCCTGCTCGTCGAGCAGGGCTTCGAAAGCGGCAAGATCGGCTTCGTCGAGCTCGGCGAGCCGAGCATCCGCGAAACGGCCAAAGATCAGGTCCATCTCACGCATCCCCCGATGCCAGGCGCGAAACTTCAGGCGCCGTAGCCGGACCGCATGCGCGTCACTTTCGTCGTTCATCATCATCTCCACCTCACCCGATGAAGCCTGGTATAAGGCGATCCGTGGCGCCTGTCAGGTGGGGCATGCCGATGCGCGGATGCAAGGTCGTCGCACGGTGATGCCTGCGCTATAAGGAACGAGTCGCTGTTCTCACCTAGCTGGCTCACCTATCATCGTATGCGTCCGACTCCCCTCGATCCCCTGTTCGCACCCCTATCGACCCTGAGCGGGGTCGGCCCGCGCATGGCCCAACTCTTCACGCGGCTGCTCGATGCCCCGTCAGGGGAGGCGCGGGTCATCGACCTGCTCTTTCATCTGCCCCATAACGGCATCGACAGGCGCGCCAGGCCGACGGTCGCAGCAGCTGTGCCGGGCGAAGTGGTGACGCTGGAGGTCACGGTGACGGAGCACCGTCCCCCGCCGCCCGGGCGCAGCCGCGCGCCCTTCCGCGTGGTGGTGGAAGACGAGACTGGCGACGTGACGCTCGCCTTTTTCAACATGACGCAGGCGCGGCTCGACAAGATGCTCCCGCTTGGTGCCAAGCGCATCATATCGGGCAAAATCGAGCTCTGGGACGGCCATCGCCAGATGGTGCATCCCGACCGTATCCTCGACGCCGAAGAGGCGGACAGGCTCCCTCCGGTAGAGCCCATCTACGGCCTCACTGAAGGCTTGTCGGCTCGCTTTGTCGCGCGCGTCGCCAGCCAGGCGCTGGAGCGGCTGCCCTCACTCCCCGAATGGCAGGACAGTGCCTGGGTCCAGGCACGGGAGTTCCCTGCTTTCGATACCGCCTTAAGGACCCTGCACCACCCGCTCGACATGGCGCCATTCGCGCCGGAGGCGCCCGCGCGACGGCGTTTAGCCTATGACGAACTGCTCGCCACCCAGCTCGCGCTGGCCCTGATGCGCGCGCAAGGACGCCGACGGACCGGGCGCAGCCTCGCCATTGACGGTCACCTCGCCGATGCGATCCGATCGCATCTGCCCTTCGCGCTGACGGCGTCGCAGGAGAAGGCTGTCGCCGATATCCGCGCCGACCTCACCTCCCCCCACCGTATGGTGCGCCTGCTCCAGGGCGATGTTGGCTCAGGCAAGACTGTGGTGGCGTTGCTGGCCATGGCAAACGCCGCCGAGGCGGGCCGGCAGGCGGCATTGATGGCGCCCACGGAAATCCTCGCCCGGCAGCATCACGCGCGCCTCGCACCGCTCGCCGCGGCAGCCGGCATCGAAGTCGGCCTTCTGACGGGGCGGGACAAAGGCGCCGAGCGCGCCAAGACCATCGCCAGGCTCGCCAGCGGCGAACTCAACCTCGTTGTCGGCACGCATGCCCTTTTTCAAGAGGGCGTGACGTTCCAGGATCTCGGCTTCGCCGTCATCGACGAGCAGCATCGTTTCGGCGTCCACCAACGCTTCGCGCTCGGCGCCAAGGGCGAGGCGGTCGACCTCCTGGTCATGACCGCGACGCCGATCCCGCGGTCGCTGGTGCTGAGCTATTTCGGCGACATGGATGTCTCGATCCTCAGCGAGAAGCCTGCCGGCCGCAAGCCGATCGACACCCGCGCGCTGCCGCTCGATCGGCTCGACGAGGTCGTGGCCGGCATCGGCCGCGCGCTGAAGCAGGGCGCACGGGTGTACTGGGTCTGCCCGCTCGTCGCCGAATCCGAGACACTCGACGTGGCGGCCGTCGAAGAGCGACATGCCATGCTCCAGCAGTTCTTTGGTAACGAGGTAGGCCTGCTCCATGGCAAGATGGCCGGCCGCGACAAGGACGCAGCGATGGGCGCGTTCCAGCGCGGCGAGACGCGCATCCTCGTCGCGACCACGGTGATCGAGGTTGGCGTCGATGTGCCGGAAGCAACGATCATGGTGATCGAGCATGCCGAGCGCTTCGGCCTCGCCCAGCTTCACCAGCTCAGGGGCCGCGTCGGGCGCGGCGCGGAGCGGTCTAGCTGCCTCCTTCTCTACAAGGCGCCGCTCGGCGAGATCGCCAAGGCACGCCTCGGCGTCATCCGGGAGACGGAGGATGGTTTTCGCATTGCGGAGGAAGATCTGAAGCTGCGCGGAGAAGGGGAAATCCTCGGCACGCGCCAGTCCGGCGCTCCGGATTTCAAGCTCGCCCGGATCGAGCAGGATGCTGACCTCGTCGCGGCCGCTCGCGACGACGCGCGTCTCATCCTCGAAAGGGACCCGAAGCTCACCGGGTCACGCGGGGAGGCGTTGCGCTTCCTGTTGTATCTGTTCGAGCGCGACGAGGCGATCCGGCTGCTGCGGGGTGCCGGCTGAATGCCTGTAAGCTAATCCACTTTTTCGATCGCCCGCTGCGCAAGAGCCGGATCGGTAGTGAGGCGTGCGACTTCCGCGAGCTGGGCGAGCTTGACCTGAGCATTCGCTGCCGGCTGGATCATGCCTGCCGACATGATCAGCTTGGCGGCGTCCTCCACGCTGATCGACACCTCGATCAGATCCTTGCGCGGCACGAAGAAGAAGAAGCCCGTCGTGGGATTGGGCGTGCAGGGCATGAAGGCACTGACATAGTCACCAGCTTCCGGCATATGCGAGGCCATCTCCTCCGACGGCGGTGCCGAGAGAAAGACGATGGACCACATGCCCGGGGCTGGAAACTGCACCAGCCCGACCTTGCGGAAGGAACTGCCGGACTGGGAAAATATAGTCTCAAAGACCTGCTTCACGCCCTTGTAGAGCCCACGCACTACCGGCATGCGCGCCAGGACCCGCTCACCGAAGCCGAGCAGGGTGCGGCCGACAAGGCCGGCCGTCAGGAAGCCGAGCAGCGTCAATCCCACGAAAGCCACGATCAGGCCGAACCCCGGAATGGCGAAGGGCAGATAGGTCTCCGGCAGATAAGAAAGCGGGATCAAAGGCTTGACCCAGCCATCCACCAAAGTCACCAGCCACCAGATGATATAGGCGGTGATGGCGAGTGGCCCCGCCACGATAAGGCCTGTGAAAAAATAGGTTTTCAGGCGGGCGCCGATTGTGGTCGAACCGCCTAGGGCGGACATGTCGCGCACGACCTCGTGAGCACTCGGAAGCAGCACGCCCTCTGCGTCACTCAGCGGTCTCTCGTTTTGATCCCCGGTATTCACAGCCACCCACTTCTCCGCCGCGCCTGTCCTCGCTCCACGCGCACGCCATGGCCGCGAGGACCGAGGTTAGCATGCTTTCCGGCCTTGTTGCAGTGCGGTAAGATCACGCCAGCGTGACAAAGGCTCGGCTGGTCAGCGGCGCCGTCGCCTTACTCCACGGTCACCGATTTGGCGAGGTTGCGAGGCTGGTCGACATCCTTCCCCATCACAACCGCGGTGTGATAGGCGAGAAGTTGCACCGGCACCGCATAAACGATCGGCGCGATGATCGGGTCCAGCGCAGGCATGCAGATAGACGCGAAGGCGGCGACACCTGTCTCCTCGACCGCCCGCTCTTCGCCGATCAGGATGATCTTGCCGCCTCGGGCGGCCACTTCCTGCACGTTGGATACGGTTTTGTCGAAGACGCCATCATGGGGAGCGAGCACGATGACCGGCATGCTCTCATCGATGAGCGCGATCGGGCCGTGCTTGAGCTCGCCTGCCGCATAACCCTCGGCGTGGATGTAGGAAATCTCCTTGAGCTTGAGCGCACCCTCGAGCGCGAGCGGGAATGCCGGCCCCCGGCCGAGGTAGAGGACGTCACGGGCCTTCGCGAGCTCGCGGGCCAACTGCTCGATCTCACGTTCATGAACGAGGCTGTCGGCCATGGCGCCCGGCACCGCGACGAGGGAGGCCACGAGACGCTGTTCCTCGGCTTCCGACAGAACGCCACGTGCCCGGCCAGCCGCGATCGCAAGCACCAGGAGCACCGAGAGCTGGCAGGTGAAGGCCTTGGTCGAGGCCACGCCAATTTCCGGCCCGGCGAGCGTCGGCATCACCACGTCGCTCTCGCGAGCTATCGTAGAGGTCGGCACATTCACGACGGAAAGGACGTGCTGCTTCTCGCCCTTGGCATACCGCAGGGAGGCCAGCGTATCGGCGGTTTCACCGGACTGGGAGATGAACAGCGCCAGTTCGCCTTCGTCGAGCGGCATCTCACGATAGCGGAACTCGGAGGCGACATCGATATCGACGGGTAGCCGCGCCAGGCGCTCGAACCAGTATTTGGCAACGAGACCGGCGTAATAGGCCGTCCCGCAGGAGGAAATGACGAGGCGTCTCAGCTTCCCGAAATCAAAAGGCAGGTCGGCGGGCAGCTTTACCCGGCCGCTCGCCAGGTCGACGTAATGGGCGATGGTTCGCCCGACCACTTCAGGCTGCTCGTGGATTTCCTTGGCCATGAAATGACGATGGTTGCCCTTATCGGCGATAAAGGCACTCTGAGCGATCTGCTGACGCGACCGTCGGATAACCTTCCCCGAGTGATCGTGAATGATCGCACCTGCGCGAGTCAGCACCGCCCAGTCGCCATCCTCGAGATAGGTGATGCTGTCCGTGAAAGGCGCGAGCGCCAGCGCATCCGACCCCAGATACATCTCCCCCTGACCGTAGCCAACGGCGAGCGGGGCGCCATGGCGGGCGCCGATCATCAGATCGTCCTCGCCAGTGAAAAGAAAGGCGAGGGCGAAAGCACCCTTCAACCGTGGTAGAACGGCGGCCACGGCATCGGCCGGTGAACGGCCGCGCTCCAGCTCGCGCGAGACGAGCTGGGCTACGACCTCCGTATCGGTCTCGCTCTCGAAGACCAGGCCTTCGGCAGCGAGCTCCGCCTTCAATTCGCGGAAATTCTCTATGATGCCGTTGTGGACGACCGCGATGCGTGACGTCGCATGGGGATGGGCGTTGGTCTCGTTCGGACGACCATGGGTCGCCCACCGTGTATGGCCGATCCCGCTGGCGCCCGGCAGCGGCGCAATGGCGAGCTTCTCTTCAAGATTGCGCAGCTTGCCCTCGGCGCGACGACGATCCAGCCGGCCGCCGTCGAGCGTGGCAACGCCGGCCGAATCATAACCGCGATATTCAAGCCGCTTCAGCGCATCGACGACCTGCCCCGCCACCGGCCCACGGCCGAGAATTCCAACGATGCCGCACATCAGCCGACCACCTCGCTACAAAGCCCCATCCAAGCCCGTGAGGGCTAGCAGAAGCGCGGCAGTCTGACCAAATCAAGTTGCATAAACGTTTGTGTCCTGCCTCAAAACGCGATCAATGATCCCCTTTTGGACCGAACTTATCCCTAAATAGAGGTACCCACCCCTCCTTCACGGCCTGGTGCCCGCGCCCGAGCGCCAGGGCATCGGACGGCACATCGGCGGTGATGACGGATCCGGAGCCGACAAAGGCGCCATCGCCGATCGTCACCGGCGCGACCAGCGATGAATTCGAGCCGATAAAGGCGTTGGCGCCGATCGTGGTGCGATGTTTGCGGAAGCCGTCGTAATTGCAGGTGATCGTGCCTGCGCCGATGTTAGTCGCCGGGCCGATGGAGGCATCGCCGATATAGGTCAGGTGGTTGACCTTGGCGCCGGCGCCCAAGGTAGCTGCCTTGATCTCCACGAAATTGCCGACGCGGGCCCCCTCGCCCAGATCAGCGCCAGGCCTTAGACGTGCGAACGGGCCCACGGATACCCCTGCGCCTATCGTCGCACCTTCGATATGCGAAAAAGCGTGAATCACGGCGCCGTCGCCGATCGTGACTCCCGGTCCGAACACGACATTCGGTTCAACGACGACATCCATGCCGAAGGCTGTATCGGCCGCGAGAAACACCGTCTCCGGGGCGACCAAGGTGACGCCCATAGCCAGCGCCGCACCGCGCAGCCGTTCTTGAAAAGATGCTTCTGCTTGAGCCAGTTGCGCGCGATCGTTCACACCTTGAATCTCATCCTCGGTCACGGTGAGCGCGCGTGTCGGGAGGCCACGGCTATGGGCGATCCCGACCACATCCGTGAGATAGTATTCCTCCTTGGCGTTGGCATTGCCAACGGCCTCAAGAAGTTCGATCGCAGTGCCACCGGCCAGCGCCATGACGCCGCCGTTGCACAACGTGATCGCCCTCTCACTCTCGGTCGCATCCTTGTGCTCGCGGATAGCGAGAAGGCTGTCTCCTTCCCGCACCAGCCGACCGTAGCCCGTGGGGTCGGTCGCCTCGAAACCCAGCACAACCACCGCGGCACCGCCGGCCAATGCTTCACGTAGCCGGCGAAATGTCTCTGACGTCACGAGCGGCGTATCACCGAAGGCAATTATGATGTCGTCTGCTCCACGGGCAATCGCCGTGCGAGCGGCAAGAACCGCGTGGGCCGTCCCCAGGCGCTCGCGCTGCTCGACGATCTGGGCGCCCGGCGACACCCGACGAGCGGCCTCGGCCACGTCCGCGCGGTCGGGCCCTACAACGACGGCAATCTCGCCTGCGCCTGCGGCGGTGATGGTCGTCAGCACATGGGCGAGCAGAGAACGGCCTGCGACTTCGTGGAGCACCTTGGGACGCCGGGAACGCATGCGTGTGCCTTCGCCTGCGGCCAAGACAACTGCCAGACAGCGGCGCTCATCGCTTTTGCTGGCAGTGGGCGCGGAGGCGCGCTCACCGGATTTCGTCATTTCTCAACCGTCCTTCCAGGGTGGGGCTACCCACAGCCGATGACCGTTTCTAAAGTGTCTGTCAAAGCTTTGCCGATATTCGGTGACTAACTTCATTCGCGGCATTCATGAATCCACCTCGCGGCCCGATGGGTAGCCATGTTAAATGTCAGCCGCCTCGGCTGGAAGTCCCGCTCCCCCCAAGCGCCTTCCTCACTCTAAGAAACAGTGGACCGTCGTGTCAGAGATAAAGCCGTGCCCAAACACCACTGATCGCCTTGTGCTCGATCGCCGTGAAATGATCGGTCTTGGAGCCGTCGCATCGGCTGCGAGCCTTTTCGGTACGAGCGCTGCGGAGGCGCAGAATCAAAATGTGATCGACGCCGCGCTGGAGATTCTGGGCGACGGCAAATCCTTTGACGCCGCGCGCATCGGGGAGGTCGCGAAATTCCTTGCGACTCGCCCGTTCGTGCCGCTACCGAACGACCTGCCAGACGCCTTCGCAAAGCTTCCCTTCGACCAGTACGCTGGGATTCGCATCAAACCCGAATCGGCGATCTGGCATCGCGAGGGGCGCGGGTTCACGGTCGAGCCGCTGCATCGCGGTTTCGTCTATGGAAACAGGGTGCAGATCTTCGCGGTCGAGGACGGGATCATCCGGCGTATCGGCTATAGTCGCAACGCCTTCGACTTCGGGAAGGTCCCGCCGCCGGCAGAGGACCAGGACCTCGGTTTCTCGGGCTTTCGCGTTCTCGCCGATGGCGGCAATGGCAGTAGCTGGGAAGCGGCCATCTTCCAAGGCGCCACTTTCTTCCGGGCGCGGGCGCGCAACCAGGAATTCGGTGTCTTCGCCCGCACGCTGATCCTCAAGCCTGCTGATACCAGGGGCGAGGAAGTGCCGTTCTTCCGGGCCTTCTGGATCGACCGCCCGACAGCTGGCTCCGGCGCGATGGTGATCAACGCGCTTCTCGATTCCGAGAATCTGACCGGCACGGCACGCTTCACCCTGCGGCCCGGTGAGATGACGATCACCGACCTCGAGGTCAGCCTCTACCCGCGTGCGGCGGTTGATCATGTAGGCTACGGCGCCATGACGGGCGCCTTCCTCTTCGGACCGAATGATCAGGCGGCGACGCCGGACGTGCGCGTGGCTGTCTATGAGGTGAAAGGCCTGCAAATCCACAATGGGCGTGGCGAATGGATCTGGCGGCCCGTCAGCAATCCAAGCAATCTCGAAATCTCGGCTTTCGTGGACACAAACCCGGTCGGTTTTGGCCTGTTGCAACGTGACCGCGACTATGGGGCGTTCCAGGACGATCGGCAGCGCTTCGACCGCCGGCCGAGCCTTTGGCTGGAACCCCTGGGAGAATGGGGCGCAGGACAGGTGCAGCTCATCGAAATCCCGACCGATTCAGAGCTCAACGATAACATCATTGCCTATTGGCGCCCAAAAGAGCCCCTGGCAGCAGGCAGCGAAGCCAGCTTTGCATGTCGTCTCTATTGGTGCTGGTCTCCGCCCGAGAGACCGGCGATGGCCGTTGTGACCGGCACACGCGTCGGTCAGACAGGCTCAGGACGCGTGACGCGCTTTGCGGTCGACTTCCGCGCAGACGCGTTCTCTGACGCCAATCTGCTGCGCGAGGCGAAGGCAACCGTGACCGCAACGCCCGGCAAGATATCAAAGCTCCAACTTTGGCCTTATCCCGAGCGCAAGACACTGAGAGCGACATTTGAGCTGGACCCAGGGGGGGACCCCGCTTCCGAATTACGTCTCGTCATAGAGAGCGCAGGGAAACCATTGGGCGAGACATGGCTTTATCGGTGGACGGCTTGAACGAGTTGACGATGACCGACGCTCCCCTGCCCCAGGAGCTGGAAACAGCGACGAAGGCCTCCGGAAAGCAAACCACCTCCGCGCAGGAGATCACGGTGGTGGATGCCGCGCGCACCCATGAGACGACTGGAGGACTGCCCACCGATCCCCTGCCGGCGGAAAAACGCCTCGCCATGCCGACGCAGTCGTTGCGGTCCTGGTCGCAAGGAGAGCGGCGCCGTTTCGTCGCCCCACACAACATCAGGGCGCCATGGCTCGCGCGTATCCTTGTCTTTGGCGGCGCCGCCGCCCTCACCGGCTATGGCGCCTGGGAGATGTATCAGGTCGTGTCGGTGAGCCGCACCACAGTGCTGCAGTGGGTGCTGCTTGTCCTCTTCACCATCAATTTCTCGTGGATAGCGCTTGCCTTCACCAGCGCCCTGCTCGGTTTCGCAACACTGCTGTTCGCGCGGCGAGACCGCGCCACATTGCCTGAAGCACTGACACGGCGCACCGCGGTCGTCATGCCGATCTACAACGAATCAACGGCGCGCGTGTTCAGTGCCTTTGCCGCCATTCGGGAATCCGTCGAGGATACGGGTCTCGGGCGGCATTTCGACTATTTCATACTGTCGGATACCACGCAGCCCGACATCTGGCTTGCGGAAGAACGCGCATTCCTCGATCTCCGCCGCCGCTACGGCAGCGATTGCCGCATCTATTATCGCCACCGCGTCAAGAACACGCATCGCAAGGCTGGCAACATCGCTGACTTCGTGACCCGCTGGGGAGGAGCCTACGACCACATGCTGGTTCTGGACGCGGACAGTCTCATGACTGGCTCCTGCATCGTCCGTCTCGCCCATGCCATGGAAAACGACCCGGACGCTGGAATCATCCAGAGCCTGCCCATGATCATCAACCGCAACACGCTGTTCGCGCGCGTCCAGCAGTTCGCGGCCCGTGTCTATGGTCCTCTCATCGCCAAGGGTCTAGCGGTCTGGATGGGCAAGGATGGCAACTACTGGGGTCATAACGCCATCATCCGCACGGCCGCCTTCGCCGCTCACTGTGGTTTGCCGGACCTGCCGGGCAAGCCTCCATTCGGCGGCCATATCCTCAGTCACGATTTCGTCGAGGCCGGGCTCATTCGCCGCGCCGGCTGGACTGTCTACATGATTCCGGAAATGGCGGGCAGCTACGAGGAAAGCCCGCCTTCGCTGATCGACGTTGCGGCGCGCGACCGGCGCTGGTGCCAGGGCAACCTGCAGCATTCGCGCGTCATTGGCGCGCGGGGCTTCAAACTGGCGACGCGGCAGCATTTCGCGACAGGCATCTTCTCCTATCTCGCTTCGCCACTCTGGCTCCTCCAGTTGATGGTCGGCATCGTGCTGGTCTGGCAGACGCATTACGTCCGGCCGGAATATTTCACGCGCGAATTCTCGCTCTTTCCGGTCTGGCCGCGGTTCGATCCCGAGCGCGCCTTGTTCCTGTTCGCGGTGACAATGGGCATCCTGCTCGCGCCGAAGCTGTTCGGTCTCCTCTTGATGCTGCTGACCAAGCACGAGAGGCGCGCAAGCGGCGGCGGCCTACGCCTGATCATATCCTCCCTGCTGGAGATCATCCTCTCGGCGCTCTTGGCGCCTATCATGATGCTCATCCAGTCTGGCGCCGTGTTTCAGATCATCGCCGGCCGTGACACCGGCTGGCAGCCGCAACGCCGCGACGACGGTTCCATTCCCTTGCGGGATATAGTGCGCCGGCATCGCATGCACACGATTCTCGGGGTGATCACCGGAATTTCCGCCTTCATGATCGCGCCCTCCCTGTTCGGCTGGATGTCACCGACGATCGTCGGCCTGGTACTTGCCATCCCCATCTCGTGGGCGACCGGTACGCTGGCACTCGGGCTGGCGCTAAAGCGCGCCGGGTTGCTTCTGACGCCCGAGGAAACGGTGCGCCCGCCCATCGCTGAGCGCGCGGGCGAGCTCAACGCCGAGTTCCAACGCGACGGCTTCGACGACGCCGACGCGCTCGAGGTAATCCACCGCGACGCAGACGTCCGCACCTGGCATGAAATGCTCCTGCCGAGCGGGCTCAAGCGCCATCGCGGCCAGATCGAGGCCGACCACGCGCTGGCCCTCGCCAAGCTGATCGACGCCGAGACGATCGAGGACGCCCGCGCCTGGCTCAAGCCGAAGGAGCGCATGGTCATCCTTCAGGATCGGGGCATGCTCTCGATGCTCTCTAAACTGCCTACCCAGCGCCAGCTGTCAGCGGAAGCCGCGTGAGCTTGCGCGGACGCCAGCGAGCCCTGGACGGCCTGTTGCAGCAGCAGCCGCGTTGGTTTCGTTAGGGCTCTCCACACAGGAACGCGTCAAGACGGTTGACCCGGAGCCTTCTAGACCGTATCTCAAGGCACCTTCTTGAGGGAGCGCGTAGCTCAGCCGGTAGAGCAACTGACTTTTAATCAGTAGGTCCTGGGTTCGAGCCCCAGCGCGCTCACCAAAATTGCCCTTAAAACCAAATTCCTGTGCGCATTCACGCCTAGACGCCAGACCGCGATCGAACAGACGGAACCGCCGCTCGCGGATATCATACGATGGCCACCCTGGAACTGGTACGAATACGGGAGAGCTGATAGGTTATCTCCTGTTCGCCGGCCCTAAGAATCTCGAACCGGGCAAGCACGATTGCGTCTTCATTTTTCTGCCGATTGAGGAAAACCCCGGAACGATCCGCGCGGCCGATTATCCTCGAGCGTAGGAAGCGAGAGTTCCGCGCCGTCGTAAGCCGCGAGGCCGGAGATATTTCGGTTCGTGTTAACCCGCAGACCGGCTGGACCCTGGAGTTCAAGGGCGCCGAGGGCCGTATGCTACGGCAGGCGCGGCAAGGCAATAAACGCCTCACAGGCAACGCAATCGATGTGTCGCAAAGCAAATAGCTTTGTGCGGAACACGCCTTCGTCAAGGATTATGCCCTTTTGCAGCGGGGATAATTCTCGATCTTCCGGCGACGCATTGCGACGTGTCATCGCAGAGGAGACATGAGACATGCTGCACAGGTATTGGTTCTCTTTCTCGAAAACAGAGGAGCCTTGCATTCTCAATCTCGGCTGCGGTGTCACGGCATTCAGCATTGACGATGCAAAAAGGATACTCGAATCGGATTTATTTTCTGTTTATGAAAATAGGAAAATTATCAATATAATAGAAGATATCGATATATCAACAATCAAAGATGGCCTTATAATCGGCAATATGAAGCCGCCAATATTCAGAGGAATTTGGTTTCCCCTTCTCTAAAGCACTTCGAGCTCACGTCTAAGACTGGAAAAGGCGGCTGTACTGACTTTCGTGCCAGGCGCTTGCCATCGCCAGAGCCGGAGCCAGGTTGCCGATGTCCTGATCGTCAATGGACCGGGCAAGAGCGGCCGCCTCTTCAATCGCTCCGACCGCGTCGATAAGAATGCGCTGGCCCGCGGTGTGACCGAGCGGAACGAGGCGGATGGCGGCGGTCACCTGCCCTTCCACATAGATCCAGAGCAGTCCGGTTAACGCCTGAAACGGGGCAATACGCCAGTGATGGGCCGCAAGCGCAAAGGCGGCGGCATAGGTCAGCCCCTCTCCCTGGACGCCAGCGGCCGCGGCGACATCGAGATCGGCGAGAAGGCGCAAGAGGGCTTCCCCCAGCCGTCGATCCTCACGCTGGAATTCAAGGCTTTCCCGTCCTGCCGCCAGCCACGCATCCGCCGCGCGAAAACGCTCGGTATCGCCGGCTTCCAAAGCGAGAGCCATACGCCAGAACAGAGCGCCATCCAGTTGCGCGACATTGGCCTGGAGCGTGCCAAGAATCCAGTCGCGGGCCGTCGCCTCGTCGGATACCCAGCCAGCCTGAACAGCCCCCTCAAGTCCGCGGGAATACGAGAACCCGCCGACAGGCAGCCCCTGGCTGACCAGCCGCAGCAAATGGAGCGGTATCGCGTGGTGCTCGCCCGAGAAGCCTGAAACAGCGTCCATCAATGACATCCCGGTCAAGTCAGCTGGTTTCAAGATTGGCTTGTTTGCAAGCCGGCTTGCTTGCGCCGGTTGTCCGCTAGCCCGCCATATTCGATGATAAAATCGACGACACCGTCGAGCCCCTTGCTCCGCGAGAGGTCGGTGAAACCGAAAGGCCGTTTGCCGCGCATCCGCGCCGCATCCGCCTGCATGACGTCGAGATTCACATTCACGTAAGGCGCGAGGTCGCTCTTGTTGATGATGAGGAAATCTGAACGGGTGATTCCGGGTCCGCCTTTGCGGGGGATTTCTTCGCCTTGGCAAACGGAGATGACGTAGAGCGTGAGGTCCGCGAGATCCGGCGAAAAGGTGGCCGCCAGATTGTCCCCGCCGGATTCGACAAAGATGACGTCGAGATCGGGAATGCGCCGATTGAGCTCGGCGATAGCCTGAAGATTGATCGAGGCGTCCTCACGGATCGCCGTATGCGGGCAACCTCCCGTCTCGACGCCGACGATGCGATCCTCGGAGAGCGCCTGCCGCCTCACCAGGATCATCGCGTCTTCCTTGGTGTAGATGTCATTGGTCACGACTGCGATGGAGAAATCCTCGCGCATCGCCTTGCATAATTTCTCCGTGAGTGTGGTTTTCCCCGAACCGACAGGGCCGCCGATGCCGACGCGGAGAGGGCCATTCTTCGATGCCATGGGTGAAAGCCCTCAGATTAACCAGGGAACGATAGGCAGGCATTTCGCCGGGTCATCATCGATCATGCCGAGGATCGCGCGAGGCGTGAGCGTGCGAATGCGAATGATGACTGGTATGGACGTGCTCATGGTCATGATGGTGGTCGGAATGACCATGATCGTCATTGTGGCGGTGACTATGGTCGCGCTCATGATTATGGCCGGAATAGGCACCACGTACCGGATTGAATTCCGCTTCGACCTCCTCGACCTCAGCGCCAAGCCCTTCAAGCATCGCCTTAATGACGTGATCGCGCAAGATCAGTATCCGGTCATCCTCGATCGCAGCGGCCAGGTGACGATTGCCGATATGCCAAGCGAGCTCTGTTATATGAATGGGATTTTTCCCACGAACTGCATAGAGCGCCTCGTTCGCTGCGGCGATTTCGACAGTTCCACCACCTTCGATCACGAGCGTGTCGCCAGCGGACAGCACGACCGTCTCGGGGAGATCAACCAGGACCCGCTGGCCATCGGCCAGCTCGATCACACGTCGGCGCAGATGGCGCTCGTCATGGGGGAGCACCGCTTGGCCGAACGGTGTCCCATGGCCCACGCCATCTTCCGATGCCCGCCTGAGGGCTATCGCTCTCAGCATGTCTGCCCACCCTCGCTGACGCCATATCCGTTAACCTTCAGCAATCAAGCCGGACAGGTCCTGCCCAGCCGATAAGATAAAGGATAGCCTATGTTTAGCGCAAATATCGGCGCCGCACCAGTGCACCAGTAAACAGGCAGTCGTCATTTCGATGCCGCGTAAAACGGGCTTACATCGATACTATGGATCATGGCGAAGCGGGATCTGAGATGGAATGTATAGTCGTGGGACGTCCAGCACAGGCGGCCGGATGTGCCGCGCGTCAACCGCCAATTTCATTTGCTGCAACAATGGACATATGCGATATGTTTCGCCCGATCTCCTCCTATTTTCGGCGTAAGTACTTTGGGATAATTTGGCGAATGAGCCACAGATGAATGCGCTCATGTCAATTCCTCCTGCGGAGCCAACGCAGCTGTCTGCCTCCCAGATAGCGCGCGCCCGCTACACGGCGCAGCCGACAAATTGGGTTGCAACACTCGAGCTCTGGTTTGAGCCGAGTGCTGGCAAGACCCGGCTTATGCGCAGGCGCCATCATGGCCCGCTGGTGGTCCAGCGTCCCTTTCACCCGGAAAGGGACGGAACGTGCCATGTCTATCTCCTTCATCCCCCGGGGGGCGTTGCCGGCGGTGATCAACTCAATCTCCATTTTCATCTTGCCGCTGATTCACGCGCGTTAATGACCACACCCGCCGCGACCAAATTCTATCGCAGCGAGCACGGGGCCAGCACACAGTCCACCCGAATTGACGTGGGGCCTGGTGCGGTGTGCGAGTATTTGCCCCAGGAAACGATCGTCTTTGACGGCGCTGACGCGCATATCGACCTTCAGGTTTCTCTCGCATCCGACGCAAGCTACGTGGGATGGGACTTTCTCTGCCTGGGCCGGCCGGCGGCTCGTGAGCGCTTTGAGACGGGTAGGCTCAGCCAGCGCCTTACCATCTCAAGGTTCGGCAAACCGATCTGGTTCGAGCGGATGGCGCTCGCCGGCGGATCCCCCATTGTTCATGCCGCCTTCTCGCTCGCCGGACAGCCGACTTGGGGCACCATGGTCTATGCCGGCGCTGTCGACGAAGGCGCGGCCGAACGCGTGCGGGCCGCAATCGGGGATAGTGGCAAGGGGGTATTCTCCGTCAGCCAGCTCGAACAAGTGGTCGTGTGCCGCTATCTCGGCCCGCGGGTTGCGGACGGCAAGTCCCTCTTCGCCCGAGCGTGGGATACGCTGCGAATGTCGTGTCAGGGTAAGACCGCCAACGTGCCACGTATTTGGGCGACTTAACGGAAACATTGGCTGAAGCGAGGGAAGGCCATGGAACTTCTTCCACGTGAGAAAGACAAGCTTCTCATCTTTACTGCTGCACTTCTGGCAGAAAGAAGGAAGGCACGCGGCCTGAAGCTGAACTACCCCGAAGCGGTCGCCTATATTTCGGCGGCTATCCTCGAAGGGGCGCGAGATGGCCGCACGGTTGCCGAGCTCATGTCCTTCGGCGCAACCTTGTTGAGCCGAGAGGACGTCATGGAAGGTGTCCCAGAGATGATCCACGATGTCCAGGTCGAGGCCACCTTTCCGGACGGGACGAAACTCGTCACCGTCCATAGCCCTATTCCGTGAGGTTTCACCATGATCCCGGGCGAATTCTTCATCGAGGATGGCGAGATCGAACTCAATTCAGGTCGTGAGACGCGGTCTGTCGACGTTGCGAACTCGGGCGATCGACCGATCCAGGTCGGTTCGCACTACCATTTCTACGAGACGAACACGGCACTTCACTTCGACCGCGAGAAGACCCGCGGCTTTCGCCTGAACATCCCGGCAGGAACAGCAGTACGCTTCGAGCCGGGGCAGGCGCGTACCGTCGAGCTGGTAGCGCTCGCCGGCGACGAGGTCGTCTACGGCTTCAACGCCAAGGTCATGGGAAAGCTGGAGGGTTGAGATGGCACGCATCACCCGCGAGAACTACGCTTCGCTCTATGGCCCGACCAAGGGTGACCGGGTCCGGCTCGCTGATACGGAGCTCGTGATCGAAATCGAAGAGGACCGTACTGTCTATGGCGACGAGGTCACGTTCGGTGGCGGCAAGGTCATCCGCGATGGCATGGGCCAGAGCCAGCGGAACGCCGCCGAGGTTGCCGACCTCGTGATCACCAACGTGATCATCCTCGACCATTGGGGTATCGTGAAGGCGGATGTGGGCGTCAAGGACGGCCGCATCAGCGGCATTGGCAAGGCTGGCAACCCCGACATTCAGCCAGGCATCACGATCATCATCGGCCCGGGCACGGATGTGATCGCCGGCGAGGGCAAGATCCTCACTGCAGGCGGCATCGATACCCACATCCACTTCATCGCGCCGCAGCAGGCCGAGGAAGCGCTGACGAGCGGCACCACCACGCTGGTTGGCGGCGGCACCGGTCCTTCGGTCGGCACCCTCGCCACGACGGTAACGCCCGGTCCCTGGTACATTCACCGGATGCTTGAAGCCATCGAGGAGTTGCCGATCAATGTCGGCTTGCTCGGCAAGGGCAATGCCAGCCTGCCAGAGCCCCTGCGCGAGCAGGTCCGCGCCGGGGCGATCGGGCTGAAGCTGCACGAGGACTGGGGCACCACACCGGCGGCTATCGACAATTGCCTATCTGTCGCTGACGAGATGGATATCCAGGTCGCTCTGCACTCGGATACCTTGAACGAGAGTGGCTTCGTGGCTGACACATTCGCCGCCATGAAGGGAAGAGCCATCCACTCGTTCCACACGGAGGGCGCCGGCGGCGGCCATGCCCCGGATATCATCACGGCCGCCGGTGAGGAGAATGTCCTGCCGTCTTCCACCAATCCCACACGGCCCTACACCATCAACACCATCGACGAGCATCTCGACATGCTGATGGTGTGCCACCATCTGAGCCCCCAGATCCCAGAGGATGTTGCCTTCGCGGAATCGAGGATCCGGAAAGAGACGATCGCGGCTGAGGACATCCTCCACGACCTCGGTGCCTTCTCGATGATGTCGTCGGACTCCCAGGCCATGGGCCGCATCGGCGAGACGACGCTGCGCTGCTGGCAGACGGCTCACAAAATGAAAGTGCAGCGCGGCCCTCTGCCCGAGGATAGCGAGCGCAACGACAATTTCCGCTGCAAGCGCTATATCGCCAAATACACGATCAATCCGGCCATCACCCATGGCTTCGCCCATGAAGTTGGGTCGATCGAGGTCGGCAAGCGCGCCGATCTCGTGCTCTGGAAGTCTGCCTTCTTCGGTGTCAAGCCATCGCTCGTGCTGATGGGCGGCATGATCGCCACCGCGCCGATGGGAGACCCCAACGCCTCGATATCGACACCCCAGCCGGTGCATTACCGGCCAATGTACGGCGTACTCGGCCGAGCACGTGGCAAAACGGGCGTTACCTTCGTCTCTCAAGCGGCTTTCGACGACAGGGTCGGTGACAAGCTGCAACTGCAGAAGCAGCTCGTTGCCGTCAAGGGCACACGTGGGATCCGCAAGAAGGACATGATCCACAATACGCTGACGCCGAAGATCGAGGTCGACCCGCAGAACTATCAGGTTCGGATCGACGGCGAGCTGATAACCTGCGAACCGGCGCATTTGCTACCCATGACGCAACGCTACTTTCTGTTCTGAGTGCCGGCATCGGGCGGCTTGGCGCGGCGGCGCCAGGTCGCGCCGTCACGCATGTTTCGGATGGAAGATCATTGCGCAAGTGAACGTCCGCCGGTTCAACCCCCCGCGCGCTTGTCATCGGAAGGAGGCTTGCATGGACACGAAGCGGGTTCAGAATAACACGATCATTGCCTTTGGTGACCATGTTCTGCGCGGCGTTGGACAGGTAGTTTTCCAGAACAACCCGATTTCCGGCCTGATCATCGTCGGTGCGCTTTTCTTCAATTCCTGGATCTATGGTGTGATCTGCCTGCTGGGAGCCATCGTCGCGACGTTGACGGCGAAGGCGCTCCGAGCAGATGACGGTCTCGTGGCCGACGGACTGTTCGGTTTCAATGGAGCGCTCGTTGGCCTTGCGCTCGTCGCCTTCACAAGCGCGGACTTCCGCACCGGCAGCGTGCCTTCGGTGCACATGCTCATCTACATCATTTTCGCGGCGGCCATGACGAGCATCGTCTTCTCGACGATCGGTGCTTTGCTCCAGCCGTACAAGGTCGCCGCATTGACCATGCCGTTCGTACTGGTGGGCTGGCTCTTCCTCTTTGCCGTGCTGAAATTCGCGAATATCGAGGCTGGCCCGCTGGCGAAGCCGGTCTCGCCCGACCAGTACGCTCCCGTCGTCGATTACGTCCTCCCAACCTGGTACATGGGCATAGGCAATGCCATCGGTCAGATCTTCTTCCAGGACAACTGGATTGCGGGATATCTCATCGTTCTGGGCATTGCCGTCAATTCCCGGATCAGTGCAGGCATGGCCCTATTGGGGGCGGCTCTCGCGGCTGCGGTGGCTGCGGTGTTCGGCGGACCAGAAGGAGCGATCCGCGACGGTCTGTTCGGATATAACGCGGCCCTGACTGCCATTGCACTGGGTGGCTTCTTCTTGGTGCTCACCTGGCAAAGCGCCCTCTATACCCTCTTCGGCATCGTTGTGACGACGTGGCTGTGGGCTTCGGTCGCGATTTTCCTGAAACCGATCGGCATGCCGGTACTGACTTCCGCCTTCGTCCTCGTGACTTGGCTCATGCTGATCGGAGCTTACGGGTTCAAGGCGCTCATCCCCATATTGCCCTCGGCTGCGACTACGCCGGAAGGCAACAGAAGGCGCCATGTGTCGCCCGCCACCGAGGGCGGCATTGCCCGTTCGACGGGGTAATGGCGACCGAAGAGCCCGAGATGTTGAAGCCGCATCAGTCATCCCAACGCGCAGCATTGGATTTCTTCCGAGGGAGTAGTAACCGTGGGACTTATTGGGATCCTTGTCGCGTTAGCGTTGCTGATCTGGCTTGCCTATCGTGGGTGGAGCGTCCTGATGGTGGCTCCACTCGCTGGGCTCGCCGCGGCGTTCATCGCTGGCGAGCCGATCCTCCCCCATTGGACGCAGACCTTCATGCCTGGGGCGGCGCGTTTTGTCGCCCAGTGGTTCCCCATATTCCTGCTGGGCGGGCTCTTTGGCAAGCTGATGGACGATAGCGGCTCGATTGCCTCGATCGCCAATTTTCTGACGCGGCGCCTGGGAACCAAGAGGACCATACTGTCCGTCGTGCTCGCGTCAGCCATCGTAACCTACGGCGGCGTCAGCGTATTCGTCGCGTTTTTCGTCCTCGTGCCGATGGCCCAGCGCATGTTCGAGGCAGCCGATATTCCACGGCGCCTCATGCCCGCCACCATTGGTCTCGGCGCGTTCACGTTCACGATGACAGCGCTGCCAGGGACGCCTTCGGTCAACAACGCGATCCCGATGCCGTATTTCGGAACGACGACCTTCGCCGCTCCGGGCATCGGCATCATCGCCTCGGCGATCACGCTCGCTTTCGGGTTGTGGTGGCTCGCCCGCCAGGAGGCTGCGGCGAGGCTCGCGGGCGAAGGGTTCGGCGTTAAGGCCGAGGTCCCTACCCCGATCGACCAGAAGCTGCGCGATCAGGCCACGGCAACGGGCGATTTCGATCCGGCCGAGCTTGAGCATGGGAAGAGGGCTGAAGCTTACCCGCCTTTCGCGTTGGCCGCGCTGCCGCTCGTCGTGGTTATCGTTGTGAATTTTCTAATGGCGCTCGTCGTGCTTCCGCGCCTCGATTTCTCGTTCCTGTCGGAGCCGGCGTGGGGGGCCACTAACTTCAGCGCGGTTGGTGGTATCTGGTCGGTGATGCTGGCCCTCGCCGCTGCGAACCTGACCGTCATCCTCGTGAACTTCCGCCGCATGCCCAATCTCATGGAGAGCCTCGACGCAGGCGCGAATTCCGCGGCCCTGCCTATGCTCATGATCGCGAGCTTGGTCGGCTTCGGGGCGATCATCGCAGCCCTTCCGGCCTTCGCGCAGGTTCGAGATGCCGTACTCGCAATTCCTGGCGGCCCATTGATTTCGCTCACTGTGGCGATGAACACGCTGGCGGCTTTGACGGGGACCGCGTCAGGAGGCTCGGCAATTGCGCTAAACGCACTCGGCGATCATTTCCTGAGCTTGGCGACCACGTACGGCATCGATCCCGCGCTGATGCACCGGGTAACGGTGATCAGCGCCGGAACGTTAGATGCACTTCCTCACAATGGCACCGTGCTGATGCTTCTGCAGATCAGCAAGTTGACGCATGCTGAAAGCTACAAGGACATGATCATGACGGTGATCGTCGGCGTAGTCATTTCGCTGATCGCCATTCTTGTTCTGGGATCGTTTGTCGGATCCTTCTAGAAAGGTCCGGATGAACCAGAAACTCACCACTAGTCTTGGTTCACGTCGTTCTGGCGGAGCGCGGAAGCGGCGGGCATGGGGCGCATTCCTATATGCGGCCCCGAGACCGGCTCCTGTCCGATCCGCCGCATGTACCTGCCTATCGTTTTCCGCATGAACGCTATGATGTGCTCGTCCGCTTGCCGATATCACGCAGCCGCTGGACGGGCCTTTGAAACACAGCCCGATCGTTTCGGCAATGCAATGCATGTTTACGGAAAGTTCGCGACCATCTTCGTGGAGCTACGCCGGGGAGATCTCCCATGATGGCGCAGGTTAGCGCCCTGATCTTGGCCACGAGCCTGGTTCAACTCGCCAACGGTTTTTTCACCACGTGGCTAGCCTTGCGACTTGGCCTCGAAAGCTTTGACCCTGCTTTTGAAGGCGCTGTCATGAGCGCCTACTTCGTTGGATTCACGATCGGCTCAGTGAGTTGCGGACGGTTGATCCAGCGGATCGGCCATATCCGGAGCTACGCCGCGTTTGGCGGGATCGTCATCGCCGCGTCAGCCGGGATGGCGCTTGTCACCGATCTGGCTGTATGGGGGCTGCTCAGAGCGATGATCGGCTTTGGCTGCGTAGGGCTGTTCGTGACAACCGAGAGCTGGCTGAATGCGAAAGCGCCTCCTGACTCCCGTGGCCGCGTGTTTGCGACTTATATGGTCGGCACCTTTCTGGCGCTCGCCCTCGGCCAGTTGCTGATCGGCCAGTTGCCGATCTATGGCAGCATCGCGCTGAATGTGATCGTCATGCTGTTCGCCATCGCCCTCGCAATAGTCAGCGCGACCCGCGCGGAAGCGCCAGCCATCGTCCGGGAGGCCGGCCTGTCTTATGGCGATCTCATTCGCTCCGCGCCACTGGCCGCGATCGGCTGCGCGATCGGGGGAATGATCAGCGCAACGTTCTATGCCGTGCTGCCTGCCTGGATGCAGGCCAGTGAAATCCCGCAATCCACGATTTCCCTGTTGATGCTGAGCACGGTCCTTGGTGGTCTCGCTTTCCAGGTGCCGATCGGCTGGCTGTCCGATCGAGTGGACCGGCGGATCTTGCTTGGAGGATTGGCCGTGGGCTTTGCAATCGTCGCGGCGGCCCTTCCCAGCCTGCCGCGCTCCCTGGTTGTCGTTTTGCCCGCCGCGGCCCTGCTCGGGGGTTTCATGTCGACGCTCTATCCAGTCTGCGTTTCCCACGCAATGGACAATATGGCAGCCGAACGAGCGGTCGCGATCAGTGGCCGGCTCATTCGGATCAGCGGACTGGGCTCCACTTTCGGTCCTATCGCCGGATCGTGGATCATGGGACGGCTCGATATCGACGGGGTCCTCTACTTCATGGCAGTGGCAGCCGGGGTGCTGGCCGCCACGGCCTTGTCGCGCGCCTTCACGCGGCCGGAGGCGGCGCATGAGGAACGGCCATTTTCCGTTGTGGCGCCTCAGGCGGTCCATGTTGCTCCCCCTTCGGCAAACTCCAAGCCTTCTGCCATGTGATGACACATGGTCGCCTTACCGGCCGAGACTATGACTTTATTTCTAGATCATGGAACCACGGGGCCGCGTCGGTCACCCGTCACGTCCTGTCAACGACTATATCACCAGCCTTCATAACGAAGACGACATCCCGGAAGGCCTCCCTGTCGTCGAGCGGATTGCTCTCGACCGCGATCACATCGGCTGTCAGCGATGGTTCAAGCTGGCCTACCTCCTTGTCGATGAGGAGCGTTCTCGCCGCCTGTGAGGTTGCGGCCCGAATGGACTGAGCGGCTGTGAGCCCGCCGCGCTGAAGCCAGGAAATCTCCATCCAGGTGTCTTCAAAAGGCGTATCGCGAACCCCGGCGTCATTGCCGCAGACCATCGGCACGCCAAGGGCGACGAATTTGCCAAAGTTCTCCACCATCACGTCGAACTGGCGGAGTGCATGGGCCTCCTGAGCCGTGGTCGCTCCCCGCGCGCGGAGGGCATCCAGTGACCGTGTGGCGGTGGAGAGATTGGCCATCATCGCCGAGCCGCTGTCGCGCACAACGGCGGCAACGTCGGCATCATAACGGCGAACCATCATGCCGTGGGCGTCGCGCTCATAGAACGCGCAATGTTCCAGGCTATCCATGTGCGCCAGGGCTGAACGCCGGATACTCTCGGTCGACAGCACGTGCGAGACGCTCGGCAAATTGCGTCGCTTCGCCTCACTGGCAATAAGGTCCAGCTTGTCCTGCGAAAAGACCGTCTGTACCGGATCAGATCCAGGTGTCATGGCCCCCCCGCTCGCCATAACCTTCACACTGCGCCCGCCATCGGCTTCAATGCGGTCGATATGGTTGAGAATATCTTCGTCGTTCTCCACGATCCCGTGCATGAAGTGCAGGTGCCCGGCGGGAACCGTCATGGGTGGGCCGGAACACAGGATCGTCGGTAGCGGCACGGGTGCCAGGTCTGGCCTACGCGCGAGCGCGAGCATCGACCAGCTTGAGCCGCAGTCGCGGATCGTCGTCACCCCACTCAAGAGCATGCGATGGGCATTGCCCATGGCCCGCATCAGCCGCTCCTCGTCATTCTCCGCGTAGAACTCGTCGAGAGGCTTTGGGGACGCGCTGAATTCGAGATGCACATGGGTATTGATCAGCCCGGGCAGCAGGTAGCGCTGGCCCATATCGACCACACGGGCGCCGGCCGGCGGGGTATACGGCGCTTCGGCACGCGCTGTGATGAGGCCGCCTTCGATGCGGAGCAAGCCGGGCGAGAAGCGACCTTCGCGGTCGCTCCAAAGATGGTCAGCGCGTATCCAGAGACTGTCAGTCATTGTCGATCATGGGATTGAGGAGCCGATAGACGACGTCGACCAGCATATTGACGATGAGCACGAAGGACGATGCCACGAGCAGCAGGCCTTGGATCACGGGATAATCGCGCCGCAGCACGGCCTGCACCCCCAGGCTGCCGATGCCGGGAAGCTGGAAAAGCGTCTCGGTGATGAAGGCGCCGCTCAGAAGCAGTGCCAGAGACAGGCCGATGATCGTGATGATCGTGATGATCGCGTTGCGGAAGGCATGCTTGCCGATCACGATCCGCTCGGGCAGGCCCTTGGCCCGCGCGGTGCGGATGAAATCGGCTTCCAATACCTGCAACAGACTGGCGCGTGTCATCCGGGCGAGAAGTGCCGATTGGGACAGACCAAGGGCGAGTGCCGGCAGAGCCAGGTGATGGAGCCATGGCAACAGCCCGTCACTCAGCGGCTCATAACGACCAATGGGGAAGAGCCGCCATTCGACGCCGAGCAAATAAATCAGCAACATGCCGACGACGAATTCCGGAATGCTCAGGAATGTCAATGACACGCCGATAGTCGACGCATCCTTCCAGCTGTTCGGCGACAAGGCGGCGATGATGCCCAAAGGTACGCCAACGACAATGGCAACAAGGAGGGCGAGGAGACCGAGACTGAAGGTGACCGGCAGCCGCTCGATGATGGCATCAGCCACCGACCTGCCGAGGAAGAACGAGTTGCCAAGATCGCCCGTCAGGGACCCGGCAACCCATAGGCCGAGCTGCTCAATATAGGGGCGATCAAGGCCGAGCCGCGCACGCGCTATAGCCAGCCCCTCCGCGCCTGTGTCCTGTCCGACGAACCCGGCGGCGGGGTCGCCGGGCGTCGCGTGCACAATGACGAAGGAGAGAACGCTGACAGCGATCCACATCGGAACGAAGAGGATCAGTCGGCGCACGATCATGTTGAACATCGCAGGTCTCGCGGACCGACTATTTCTTTGTCTGGGACACGTCCCAGAAGCGCGGTGTGACGTAGAAGGGGATGTAGCCCTTCAAAGTGGCGCGCGTGCCTTCCGGTTCAAAATAGTCACCGATGCGGATAACGGGAAGATCGTCCCACACAATGCGCTGCACATCCTCCCAGGCCTTCGTGCGTTCATCATCCGGCAAGCCCGAGTTGACCTTTGCGAGCGCGCTCTCCATCTCCTGGTTGCAATAGCCAAAGGCAGAGACGGTACCGCATTGCAGGGACGACAGCGTCTGGAAGGGATCCAGGCGCGGAGACCAGCCTGTCTGGTTGATCGCCCAATCTGCCTTCTCCTGCGCGCGCTTGATCTGGGAGGGCCAATCCATCAGCTCCAGCTTCACGTTAATGCCGGCCTTCTGCCATTGCGCCGCAAGCGCCTGGCTCGCCTTGAACATCCAACTGTAGTTCTGATTGGTGATGAAAACGATCGGTTCGCCCTTATACCCCGCTTCGGCGAGGAGCTTCTTTACGGTATCGGGACTTGGAGCGTTGTAGGCTTGCGCTCCGGCTTCTGAATACCATTGCTTCTGCTCCGGGAAGAAAATGCTCGGCTGAACCCGGTAGTAGTCTTTGCGACCGAAAGAGGCGGCCTGAAGAATTTGTTCGGGGTTGACCGCTGCCTCCAGCGCCTTGCGGAAGGGCTTTTTCGCGATCCAGGGGTCCTTGTGATCGAGTTCAAGCAGAATTGCCCAGCGCGGCTTCACGATTTCCACCTTCAGCGCCTTGTCGCCCTCAAGCTGCGGCACAGCGGTGATCGAGATTGCCTCGGCAAAGTCAAAATCGCCGGTCTGGAGCCCAGCCACACGTGCTGCTTCCTCTGGCACCGGCAGGAAATTCACCTCATCCGCGCATGCCGTCCGCGCACCGCCGAATCCGGTCGGGCCCTTGAAGCGCGTATCGGTGACGTAGTCAGGGAATTTGGTCATGCTTATGCTGACGTCGGGTTGCCAGCGATTGAGCTTGTAGGGTCCCGTCCCGATGATATCGGCACCCGTCACCTCCTTGTCGCCGTACTTGGCGACGATTTCGGAGGGGTAGATCGCCACCGTTGGCGATGGGATGGCAAGATTGCTCAGAAAGGGAAAATCCGCTTTCAGGGTAAACCTGACCGTCTTCGGATCGACCGTCTCCACGGATTGCACGTTCTTGAACCGGCCCGCACCGGGGGAGACCTTCAGGAACCGCTGAATGGACGCCGTGACGTCGTCGGCGGTCAATGTCTTGCCGTTGTGGAACTTGATGCCGTCGCGCAGCGTAAAAGTATAGGTGAGCCCATCATCACTGCGCACCCACCTCTCGGCGAGTTGCGGGATAACTTGATAGTTGTCGTCATAGGTAACGAGAGATTCGAACAAGTAAATCGCCACCTGGCGGCTTGCATTAGTCGTCGACAGGATCGCATCCATGGTTGATGCGTTTGTCGTCATCGCAGCCTGGATCTTTCCGCCCTGGGCCTCGCATGCAGCATAGGCGACAGGCGAGGCACCGACGAGCAGCAGACAGCCGAGCAATGCTGAGACAGGCATGTTTTTCATGTGAGTTCCCCTCTCTTGTCTTATGAGTTGTGCCAGATCAAATCGTCAGGTTGTCCAATCCTGTCACCCTGATGGGCGCTCGCTGGGGCGCGAATTCGGCGAAGCGCCGTGCTGCGCCCATATCTTTGAGACCAATTCCGGTAATGACGCAGGTGATGGTCGCCTCGGGATCGACCTCCCCGCGACGCGCGGCCGCCATCAAGGCTGCGGCCGCGTAGGCGCCCTGCGGCTCGGCAAAGATACCTTCCTTGGTCGCCAGCCAGGTCTGCGCTTCGGCAATCTCGTTGGCACCGAGCGGTGTCAGCGTGCCACCGGTCGCGCGGATCGCGCCATCAGCCCAGTCGCCGTCGAGCGGCAGGTAATAGTCACCGGAAGCGTAGGGCTCCTCATGCAGCTTGTCGATGGGCGCATAGTTGCGGTCGATCCGCTGCCCGCCGTGAATGACGGGAATGGAGGTTGCCTGCGAGAGGCCGACGAGTTCCTGGAAACCCTTGTAGACGCCCCCAAGCAGGCCACCGCCGCCGACGCAGCAGTACATGACATCCGGCACCTGGCCGAGGCTCGCGGCGATCTCGAAGGCAATGGTCTTGGTCCCCTCGACCATGAAGGGATTCACCGGCCGCGCTGAGATCATGGGAACGATGTCGCGAGCCGCGCAGAACGCGCCGAGGTTGGCATAAAGCTGCCAGTACCGGCGGACATGGCCCGATACCGGCGCCGGTACCAGATAGAGCTGGGCGCCATAGACGCTGATCTGGTCCCGCTTCCCGTCTGCGGTGTCCTCAGCCACCAGAACGATCGCGTCATAGCCCGCCTTGGCGCAGTAGGCGGACAGCGCATTGCCGACATTACCCGATGAGACGGTGGCATAGCGGCGGCGCCCCCAGGAGCGGCCCATGCTGATCGCCACCGACATCTGGCGGTCCTTGAACGAGCCTGTCGGGTTAGATCCCTCCAGCTTGAAGAACAAGTTCTTCAGCCCTAACTCGCGGGCGAAGCGTTGTGAGCGTACAAGGGGGGTGTTGCCCTCGCCGATGCTGACCACATGCGACTGGTCAAAGGGCGTCAGTACCGCGCCAAAGCGCTCCCACATTGAGCCCGTCGTCTTCCATCGCACGCCGAACACGTCGGCAGCTGCATCGAGATCGAAGGTCACGCTCAATTCGCCGCCGTCGTCCGGCGCTCGCAAGGTCGGACCGATTGGGTATCGCATGCCCGTCTTCACATTGGTCAGCCATGCGCGGTCGAGATCGTCGGTCATGAGTTAGCCATTCGTCGGAGATTTGTCAGGGAACCATCATTGAGGAGACAGGATCTCGCGGCCGCGCACCATCACCCATGCGGGCGTGCGGAAGGCTGCTGGATCATCGAGAGGATTGTCTGCGAGGGCGATCAGGTCAGCGCGCAGCCCCGCGCGGATCGCCCCGGCCTCATGACCGATCCGCATGGCGCGGGCGACAATAGTCGTGGCATTGCGGATGGCTTGAAGCGGTGTTAGGCCCGCCTCGACCATCATGACCACTTCGCGCCAGGTCTCGTCGAACGGTGTGGCGGCCGTACCCGCATCGGTGCCGCAGATCATCGGAACGCCTTGATCCGCCATGTCCTTGAAGATCTTCATCATCCGCCGCTCCTGCGCGAGACGGAAATGTTCATGAGGCGAACCCTCGCCGGTCGCGCGCACCCGTTCCAGCGCATTCGTGCTGGCAGCTAGTCCCATCATCACGGCCGAACCGCTGGCGCGGATCGCATCCGTGACATCCTGGCGATAGGCCCTCTCGAGCCATCCCTCACTCGTGCGCTCGAAGAAGGCGCAATGCTCGATGCTGTCGAAGCCGGCGCGCGCGCTGCGAATCGTGCCCTCGGACGACAGGCAATGGGAGACGGTCGACATGTCGAGGCGCCTAGCTTCCTCGACCAAGGCGGTGAGCTCGGCCAATTCAAAGGCGGCCACTTCGGGCAGGGTGCCGGGCGTCATCTGTCCGCCGGTCGCCATAACCTTGGCGCTGCGCGCACCGGCGGCGTGGGTCTTACGGACGAGCGCCCTCACCTCGTCACTGGTCGTCGCCTCGCCGCCCATATAATGGAGGTGACCGCATACGGCTGTTATTGGCGGCCCGCACATCAGAAGATTGGGGAGCACCGCCTCCCCCTCATCCGCGGCGGCCAGCATCGCCTGCATCACGGGAATATCGGAGCCGCAGTCGCGCGCGGTGGTGACGCCGCTCAACGCCATAACGCGGGCGTTGTCGAGCGCCCGCGCAACACGCTCTTCCGGCGTTTCCGCCAGATAGACCTCCCGGACGTTGTCCGTGCCGTTGAAGGCGAAATGAACGTGACTGTTCATCAGGCCGGGAAAGACGAACAGCCCACCCAGATCGACGACCCTCGCCCCGGCGGCAGCGTAGTGGGACGCAATCTCGTCGCGCGGTCCGACATGGATGATCCGGCCGGCTTCGACCAGGATATCCTGATCAGGTACAAGCATCCCTCGCTCATCGAGGAAAACTGCGGCCGAACGGATGAGCGCCGCACCAGTCATTGCTGCCTCCTCTTCGGATCGATCGCCTGGCCGAGCCCATCGCCGAGAAGATTGAGCGAGAGCACGGTGAGGCCGAGGGCAAGACCTGGATAGAAGATCAGCCAGGATGCCTGCTGAAAGCTCGATCGCGCCTCGCCGAGGATATTGCCCCAGCTCGGTTCGGGCGGCTGCAGCCCGAGGCCGACGAAGCTCAACCCGGCCTCACCCAGAATAGCGTAGGCGAAGAGGAATGTTTCCTGAACCATCAGCGCCGGAAGGATCCCTGGCAGAATGTGCACGAGCAGAACGCGCGGGCGCGACACTCCGATCGCCTCCGCAGCCTCCACATAGGTCTGCTCGCGCAGAACGAGCGCTTCGCCGCGCACGATCCGGGCTGTGCGCGGAATGTAGACGAGCGAAAGGGCTAGAACGACATTCAGCGCCGTATTGCCGAAGGCCGCGAGAATGGCCAACGCCAGAAGCAGCGCCGGAAACGCCATCAGCACGTCCATTGACCGCATCAAGAGCCCGTCGAGCTTGCGGATCGTGCCGGCGATGAGACCGATGACCGTGCCGACAACGGCCGTAACCAGCATCACCAACGCGCCGATCGTGAGACTGTTATGACCACCGTAGACGATACGCGCTAGAAGGTCGCGGCCCAATGCGTCCGTACCAAGCCAATGCTCGGCGGACGGCCCGGTCAGGATCATCGCATAGTCGAGGGCCTCCGGATCAAGCGGAACAACGATCGGCAGCCCAAGCAACAGGACAAAGATGGCGGTGAACAGGATGCCTCCAGCAAGAAGCGGAAGGTTCAGGCGCGGAAGGCGCCGCCTTTTAACCACCTCTTCCGCGCTTTCCGCCACCACCATGATCCCGTCCCCAAAACAGCCTGTTCCGGCCGTCACATGCATCCCGGTGTTCGGATCGTCCGGCCTCGTTCCGACATGGACGCAGTTGGAATTATCCATGGAATGATCGAAGCCATTCAAGGCAAGATCATTGCGCGCAAGCCTCGTTACTCAAGCTTCATGTCGGAGCGATGCACGCACCCGCCGCGTTTCGACATGCCACTGCTTCGTCGGAAGAACTGACTAGCGGCATCCGTTGCTGCGATAGCATGCCGGACGCCGATGCCTTCCTCGTACCCAGCACATCTTGTGCCGCAACGAAGAACAAGGGCTCGCAACCTCCACTCTGTCTTGTATATGGGACACTATGTCCGTATTATAGACACAATAGAGGCAGGCCATCCTGTTGGCAAGACTGAGGCAAGCCGCGCGGAACATCGCGAGCTTCGCCGCGGGGGACTTCTGTGAGTAATGGAACACAGCGGTCGACCGGCATCGGTCGAACGATCGATATCCTCGAGTATTTGAACCGCAAGCGCAGCCCGGTGGGAATTGGCGATCTCGCGCGGGCGCTGAACGCGCCGCGATCATCGATCTACAGCATCGTCGGCCGGCTCGCGGAGGCGGAGATCCTGCAGCTTGATCAGGATAACAATGTTTTCTTCGGCCGCGCGGTCTATCTCTACGGTGATGCCTATCTCGCGTCCCAGCCGCTGGTGCGGCTCGGTCGCGATGAGGTGATCCGCTTGTCGCGGGAAACAGGGGAAACGACGCAACTGTGCATGCTCGTTTCCGCGAAATACACCGTTGCCTTCATGCATCCGGGCGCTAGCCTCTTTCGCATCAGCTCGGAAGTGGGCGTTCTGGTACCGATCCCCTGGACGGCATCGGGCAGACTTCTCGTCGGGGGCATGAGTGATCGCGAGATCCTGGATCTCATACCTGCAGAGGACTACGCCTTGCCAAACGGCGCGGCTATCGATCCCGCGCAGTTCATTCAAGAAGTGCGGCAAGCCTGCGCCGCGAATATGATGGAAACGACCGGATTGTCGGACCCCTACACGACATGCCTCGCCTCCGCCGTCTTCGACCACGTGCGGATGCCCGCTGCTACCATTTGCTTCATGGTGCCGGCCAATACACCCCACACACGCAAACAGGAACTGCTTCAGCACCTCCGACAAAGCGCGGACAAGGTTTCGCAGTCGTTGCTTGGATCCTACAGATAGGCTCAGGCTGATCTCGCCGCCTCACTCAGCCGGCGGCGGTGGATGTCCCGAGGAGAACAACGCCTTCCAGAGAATCTGCCCGGAACCATGCGGAATGCAATCGGAAGTGCAAGCCGGCGGCCCATAGGCCTCACTAGTGGGAGGTATGCATGGGCGCGCGTCGCGTTCAACGGATTGGGAACGCGCGCACAGGCGGTGGCCATTGCGGTGCGCGCTCACTAGAATAACCTGATGTGTATGCTTTTTTTGCAGAATGACGGGAGACTGTTGGCCACTATGAGCGTATCGCCTCAATCATCTGATACCCCCGCGGCACCAGCCTTCTCCTTCCATCGCTATACGGTGGGCGATGCGACCGTCGTCGCTGTATTCGACGGCCGCAATCCGATGCCCCTGGCGGACGGTTTTGTACCCAACGCACCGCGCGAGGAGGTCAGCGCTGCCCTGGTCGCGGCAGGTGGCGATCCCGACATCGTGCCGATCACCTTCACGCCCATTGTGATCGAGAACGGGTCGCGACGCATCGTCATCGATACCGGCATGGGTGAGGCGAATATCGAGGCAAGCGGCGGCAAGTCAGGGTGGTTTCAGACCAATCTCACCGCGGCCGGCATCGACCGGCGTGAGATTGATACCGTGGTTATCTCCCACTTCCATGGCGACCACATCAATGGCCTCCTGACCCGCGACGGACATCGCGCCTTTCCTAATGCCGAGATCCTCGTTCCACAGGCGGAATGGGATTTCTGGATGGATGACACACAGATGGCGGCCGCGCCGAACGACCGGGCGAGGGCCGCCTTCACCAATGCAAGACGCGTGTTCGACCAGTTGAACCGTCAGGTCACACACTTCGCGTGGGACGAGGAAGTGGCTCCCGGCATCACAGCCGTCGGCACGCCAGGCCACACGCCGGGCTACACGTCGTTCCGCGCAACGTTCGGTGGGGAGGCGGTGTTTATCCAGTCGGACGTCACCAACCTTCCCGCGCTGTTCGCACGCCACCCGCATTGGCAGGCTGCGTTTGACTATGATGGCGAGATGGCTGTCGCGACACGCCTTAGAATCTACACCGAGCTGGCAGCCGAAGGTACGCGGGTTCAGGGCTTTCACTATCCCTTCCCGGGACTCGCGCGCCTGGAAAAGCTTGCCGATGGCTTCAATGCCATCCCGGTCACAGATTGACGGAGGCCAGGTCGGACCGGCGGGTCAATGAACCCGCCAGACCGCCGGATCGATAGCCGCGGCAGTGCCCAAGCAATCATAGACGGCATCGGCACGGAAGGCGTAGGCTGCCTCGATTTCAGGCGTCAGCGTGACCCCCACTCCCGGCGCTGTCGGCGCCGGGAGATAGCCATCGATGATAGGCTGCGCGGAGAGCATCAAGACGTCGCGGAGCGGGAAGCGCGGCATCGGCCATTCGGCAAGACGCGCGCCGCCGGCGAAAGCCGCGGTGTAATTGGCACCGAGGCAAACGGCACCGCCCCAGTTGTGCACCACGGTCTCGATCCCCGCCCGCCGCGCCGCCGCAAAGACATCCATGGCGGCGCCAATGCCTCCTAGTACCGTCGCATCAGGCTGGACGATGTCGTAAAGGCCCTCCGCAACGCGCCAGCATAACTCGTCCGGCGTCGTCGCGATCTCCCCGCCCGCGATCTTCGTCGCGAGCCGGCCTCTGAGAAGCCGGTAGGAGCCGATATCCGCCGGACCGAGCGCCTCTTCAAGGAAAGTGATGCGGCGCGCGGTCTGCCCGTGGACGGCCTCGACGAAAGCAATGACGTCGCTCGCGGTCTGCGCCGGATTGGCGAGGTTCTGCGTCATATCGATGGCGACCGCGATACCGGCTTCGCCGGCCCGATCCATGGTCCAGACTGCCTTCTCGACCTCATCGCGCCGCGCGCGGATCTTGAACAGCCGGATGCCCTCCGACGCGAGAAGGTCGATCTCGGCCTGCATGGCGGCAGGCGTCGTGGAATCGCCACCGCTACCATAAAGGGCGATCCGCTCGACGGTACGCCCACCGAACAGATCCACGGCCGGCACGCCGAGGCGCTTGGCCTTGGCATCCACCAGCGCGATCTCGAAAGCCGAGAGAACGTGGCGTGCCGCGCCCGTGAGGCTCCAATAGTCGGTCATTCGGCTGAGGTCGATCAGGCGCGCGCTGATGGCATCGCCCTCCCGGCCGATGACCGTGGGCGCCAGCAGCTTGACGATCTCGGCGAAGACGAGCGGGGCGAAGACTGCGAGATACCCTTCGCCGAGACCCGTCGAGCCATCAGCAAAGGTGATCTCCACCAGGCCGACCGTGCGGTAGCCGGATGTCAGGTGCCGGCGGCGCTCGAGATTGTCAGGCTCCGCGTAGGGCGCGCTCAGTAGAATTGGACGGGCGGCCGTAATGACGGGCATCAGACAAAAAGCTCCGGCACGGCCTGCCGGGCGACGGGGCGCAGACGCCGCGCCTCGCTGGCCTCGATGAAGCGATAAGGACGGCGCAGCCGCGTGCCGACCGGCGCCCAGTCGCCGATTTCTGCCAGCAACTTGTCGAGCGCAGCGTTGGAATAGCCATGGTCACGGCGGAACGGCCAGACATGGGTGTCGATGAATGTCCGCAGGCGTTCCTCGATGTCGAGGCAGGCCGCGATATCGGTTGTCATCAGGTCGGTCCAGCGTTGCGCGCCGCGCGGATTGAGGCAGGCGACGTTGGAGAAGGCACCGGCGGCCACCCCCTCGTGCATGCCGGTCGCTAGGTGATGTCCCGGCACGAACAGGGAGATGCCGTCGAGATGCTCTCGGGCACTCGCATACCAGGCGGCATCGCCGTCCCCCAGCTTGACAGCTTCGACCGTTGGCGCCCGCGCCAACACCCATTGCAATTCGGGCGGTGTCAGCACGCGCTTGGCGTGCGGCGGATTGTAGAGCACCAGCGGCACCCCCCTCGCCTCATCGGCGATGAGTGCCAGATAGTCCACCGCTTCCGCATCGGTCAGCGGCCACCAGTCGGGCAGGATGATCTGAATGGCGCACGGCTTGAGCGCAACCGCTCGGCCCACACGCTGACGGCTCACCATCGGATCGGAATGGCAGGCACCGATGACGAAGGGCATGCCGGCGGCCGTGCAGGCGTTCGCCAGTGTCGCCTGGACACGGTCATATTCCGCTTCCGTCTGGTTGTGGAACTCGCCCGCCGTACCGTTGGAGTAGATGCCGTCGACCTCCGCATCGATCAGCGCATCGATCTCGGCCTTGAGACGACTGAAATCGATGCTGTCATCATCGGCGATCGGCAGCAGCAGGGTCGCCCAGTTACCGCGCAGCCGCGTTGCCATCGCGCCTGTCTCCGTCACGGCTTGCGGATGGCGGCGAAAGGCCGGCCACGCTTCAGCACACCGCGCTCAAGGAAAATGCGCGTGATTTCTTCTTCCGCTTCCTTGAAGACTTTGGAATTGCGCCCTTCGAGCCCCCGTGGCCGTGGAATGTCGATGTCGATGATCCGATCGATTCGACCAGGGCGCGGCGACATGATGACGACGCGATCCGAAAGCAGCACGGCTTCATCAATCGAGTGGGTGATGAACAGGACCGTCTTGCCGGTGGCAAGCCACAGCTCCTCGAGGTCGACGCGCACCTGCTCGCGCGTCAGCGCGTCGAGCGCGCCGAGAGGCTCGTCCATCAGAAGAAGCGAGGGGTCGTGGATCAACGCCCGCGCGATTGAGGCGCGCTGCTGCATGCCTCCGGACAATTGGCGCGGATAGACATCCTCGAAGCCGTTGAGCCCGACAGCGGCCAGGAGATCGATGGCACGATCGCGATAAGCCGCGGGATCAAGCCCGCGCAACTCAGGCTGGAGAAGCAGATTGTCAATCACACTGCGCCACTCCAGAAGAACCGGCTTCTGAAAAACGATGCCGACATCGGTTATGGGCTGAGCGACGACCTTGCCGGCCACCGAGATCTGGCCGCTCGATGTTGGCATTAGTCCCGCGATTAACCGCAGCAAGGTGCTCTTGCCGCAACCGGAAGGTCCTACGATCGAGACGAATTCACCCCTGCCGATCTCAAGATCAATATCGAGGAGCGCCTCGACCCGGCGCCCCTCACTGTCGAAGATCTTCGAGACGCCCTTGACGACGATGCCGGCGTCCTGCGTGCTTGAGGCGAGCGTTGCCGCTGCAGTCATTCCGCGCTCCGATATCCCGTGACGTGCATTGGTATCCGCGCCCTTGCGCTCGAAGATCGCGACGTTGCTCATTGGGGAACGAACTCATTCGTATAGAAGGCCGTCAGAGGCTTGTCGGTCTTGATGCCCCGATAATCCTTCTGCACCTGCAGCGTCATCTGCCAGTCCTTCTCGGCGCCGAAGCCGAGCGGCTTGTCCTTGTTGTTCTCAGAGCGAAGCGCGCCGATCACGTCCGTAAGCTGCTTGCGAAAGGCTGCTTCCGAGCTTGTCGGCTTGACCGCGAGGCAGGCCTTGACGACATCGTCAGGGTTCTTGATGGCGTGGTCCCAGGCGCGCTGGGTCACCGCGATGAAGCGCTTCACCAGGTCCGGGTTGCTCTCGATCAGGTCGGACTTTGTGGCGACGGAAGACGAGATCGTGTTCACACCAAGCTCGGGATAGGTGACCGCGTGATATTTGAAGCCGCGGGCCTCGAGATCCGGGACGCCGTCGAGGCCGATGAGAATGGCATCGACCTGCCCGCTCATCAGCGTCGCATATTGCGCGGCCGGGTCGACGGTCAGGATCTTGACGTCTTCAGGCTTCATCTTGTTGGCGGCCAGCACGGCTTGGAACATCTGCAGCGCACCGGAGCCCGCAAGCGTCACATATTGCTTCCCCTTGAGGTCCGCAGCGGTCTTGATCGGCTTGTCGGCAGGCGACACGACGGCGAGCAGGCTCTTGTTGATGAGGCTGTAGACGGACTTCACCGGAAGGCCGCGCGCCACGCCAGCAATCACGACGGCGGGATCGACGAGCCCGAATGTGTCCGTTCCGGCTGCCACGAGCTGGGCAGTGTCAGCCGAGCCACGTCCCTCGCCAATCTCCTTGATCTCGATGCCCGCTTCCTTGAACCAACCCTTGTCGCGGGCCATGTGCCATGGGCAGTGCCAGCCGTTGAGAATGGTATTGAGGCGCAGACTGACCTGGTCCGCAGCTTGGGCTAATGATGTCGAGAGCATCAAACCGGCAGCGATGGTCGTGAAAGCTTTGATCCCCTTTGACACTTTTATCGGTGACATGGTCGTTTCCTCTCAGGTCCTTTTTCTACGAAATATCCTGCCGAGATCGCCGCGGAATCGGCGTCTTTTCTTCGCGTGCCACAAGGCCGCGGCGTCACTGCACCGGCCGCAGCACAGGCTCGAGTGAGTCCGCGCGGCCGGAAAGGTCAGGCGCTCATCGCCGCCGGCTCGCGCTGCGAGACGTGCCAGGGAATGGTGAAACGCTCGATTGCCTCGACGAAATAGTAGACGATGATGCCAACGAGACTGATGACGAAGACGCCGGCAAAGACCATTGGCGTGTCGAGTTCACCCCGCCACTCAAGCAGCAGATAGCCGAGCCCCCTGTCCGACGCGATGAACTCCGCGACGACGGCTCCTGTTGAAGCAAGCGCGACCCCCACCTTAAGGCCAGTGAAGATCTGCGGCAGCGCTTGCGGCAGCTTGATCTTGCGGAACATCGTCCAGGTCGAGGTGCCAGTTGAGCGCGCGAGATCCATGATGTCCGGATCGACCGCGCGGAACCCGGCAACCGCGCTTAGCGTGATGGGGAAGAAAGCGAGCAGAAAGACCAGCATCGTCTTCGGGGTGTAGCCGAAACCGAACCACACGATGAACAGCGGCGCGATGGCAATTTTCGGAATGACTTGGAACACGAGCATAATCGGCTCAACCGTGTCCTCGACGACGCGTGAGGAGACGATGGCTAACGCCAGCGGGATTGAGACCACAATTGCAATGAAATAGCCGCCCAGCATCACCGATGTGGTGATCCACGTTGCCGCGAGTGTTCGCTGCCACTGGCCGAGAAAGGCCGTGAACACCTGCGATGGCGGCGGCAGCAGATAATCCGGAATCGCAAGCAGGCGGGGCGCCAATTCCCAGGCGATCAGGATGATCATCAATGTCATGAGAACGAGCTTGCGCCGTTTGAGAAAAGCCGTCAGCGCGTTGGCCTTGGGTGGAGCACCCTGCTGAAGGGCAGTGCGCTCTGCGGCGCCCACGCGCGCACTCGTCTCGACGGATGAGGATGAGGACACCTGTCCCGCGGATTGCCCTGTCATGCGCCCTTCCCTGCCAGATGCGTCGCCATGCGCTCCTCGGCTTGGCCCTCTGGCCCGCCGCCTCGCATGGTTCGTCGCTCCTTGTGATCTTCAAGATCTTTTCTCTTGGTTTTGGTATAACACCTTGACGGCATGATGGTGTCAAGGGCAGACTGAACGAACTTTGCAAGAGGACCGGGGAACGCGGTCCGGAGGCGCAAGAAACGAAAACGGAAGGGGCCAACGTTGCATCAGGACGTGGCGCAGTTGTTCGATTTGAGCGGCAAGTTCGCCTTGGTGACGGGCGGAGCCAGCAAGCTTGGCCGTGATGCGGCCGATGTTCTCGCCGCAGCAGGTTGTTCGGTGGCCGTGACGTCCCGGGACGGCGAAAAGGCGCGCCGCTCAGCTGCTGAAATCGCCGATCGTTATGGGGTGCGAACGGTTGGCATCGCGCTCGATCAGAGCCGTTTTGAACCGGTGCGCGATGCGGTGACCGCCGTCGCAGAATGGACGGGCGGGCGGCTCGATATTCTCGTCAACAACAGCGGCGGCGGCTCGGGCGGCAGCGTCGCGCGGCTGTTCGAGCGCGACCCCGCTGATATCGACGCCCTCATCCGCACAAATCTGACCGGCGCCATCTATTGCTGCCGGGAGGCCGGACGCCTGATGGCGCAGCAAGGGTCAGGCCGCATCATTTCGATTGCGTCCATCGCCGCCTATGTTGGAAGAGACCGCTCGATCTACGATCGCAATGGCCTCGCCGGCCAGCCTGTCGATTACGCCGCGGCCAAGGCGGGAATACTCGGCCTGACGCGCGATCTCGCGGCCTATCTCGCGCCGATGGGCATAACCGTCAATGCGATATCACCTGGCGGCTTCGAAAGACCCGACATGCCGCGCGGCTTCGTCGCGGACTATTCCCATCTGACCGCGCTGGGCCGCATGGGCCGCGATGGCATCGACCTCAAGGGAGCGATCCTCTTTCTGGCATCGCCGGCGTCAAGCTATGTGACCGGCCAGGATATTCTCGTCGATGGTGGTTTCACGCTGTGGAAATAGGCGCGGTATGAGCGATTCGGATCAAAAGCTTGGCCCCATTGCGCGGCGCAAGCTGTCGGACGAGGTCGTGCAGCGGCTTGAAGCAGCAATCCGCGATGGCACGTTCCCGCCGGGATCACCACTGCCCTCCGAGCGTGAACTGATGACGCTGTTCGGCGTGGGCCGTCCCTCGATCCGCGAGGCACTCTATGCATTGCAGCGCATCGGCCTCGTTCGGCTTGCGACTGGCGAGCGCCCGCGGGTGACGGAGCCTACGGCGCGCCAGGTCCTGCGCGAGCTCGACAGCACCGTTCGTCACTGGTTGGAGCAGGCCGGCGCAGTCCGGCACTTCGAGCAGGTGCGCCTTTTCCTTGAAATGGGACTCGTCCGTTACGCCTGTGCCAATGCTACCGACCAGCAAATTGCGGTATTGCGCGACGCGCTGCAGCGCAACGAGGCGGAGATCGGCAATGAGCGGCAATTCGCTCTCACAGATGCCGCGTTTCACCGCGTGCTTGCTGAAATGCCGGCCAACCCTGTCTTCGTTGCCATGCACGATGCGGCGGTGGAGTGGATCATCGGGCAACGCCCCCCTCTGGATGATCCCGAGACCAATAATCGCATGAGCTACGCCGGGCATCTCGCCATTTTCGATGCCATTGCCGGACGCAATGCCGACGCTGCCGCGGAAGCCATGCGCCGGCACCTCGAGGAAGCTTACAACCGCTACGCCCGTAATTGAGTCGCATGGCCCGGGCAGACATCATCCAAGGAGATTTTCAGTGACCCAGTCCCCGGCCCAGAAGTTCGGTGGCATCTTGTCGGCACTCGTCACGCCCTATCGCGCTGATTTCAGCATCAACGACGAGATCATTGCCGGCCTCGTCGACCATGAACTCGGCCAGGGGGTGGCGGGCTTTTACGTGGGAGGAAGCACAGGCGAGGCCTTCTTGCAAACGCCGGAGGAGCGGGGGCGCCTCATCGCCGGTGTCGCTCGCGCGACCCGTGGCCGCGGCACACTGATTGCCCATGTCGGCACCATCGCCACCGAGGATACGCTCACCATTGCCCGGTCGGCGGCCGATGCCGGGTTTGATGCCGTTTCGGCCATCCCGCCATTCTACTACGATTTCTCCGCCGCCGAGTTGATCGCGCACTACAAGACGCTGGCGGCGGCGACACCACTTCCCGTCATTGTCTATAATTTCGGCGGCCGCACGGGCAAGCTCGGGCCAAATGAGATCCTGCAACTGCTCGATGATCCCCGCGTCATCGGCATCAAGCACACTTCGCAGGATTTCTTCCAACTCGAACGCTTCAAGACGCATCGTCCTGACGCCGTGATCTACAACGGCTATGACGAGATGTGCCTAGGCGGCCTCGCCATGGGCGCCGATGGCGCCATTGGAACCACCTACAATTTCATGGGGCATCTTTTTGTGGCGCTGTACACGGCTTTCCACGAAGGTCGCATGGCCGATGCGCTTGCCCTGCAGAAGCGCGCCAATCGGGTCATCGAAGTACTGATCGACGTCGGCGTGTTCCCGGCCACCAAGGGCTTCCTGAAGCTCAGGGGCTTCGATTGTGGCGAATGCCGCGCGCCTTTCCGCAAGCTGGACGCCAACGATTGGCGGAAGCTCGAAGCCTGCGCCGCGGAGTATCTGAACGACTGACGCGCTTGGAATGACGCGGGGGAGGACGGATGCCACTTCTCTCCCCTTCAGAGGAGACTGGCCTCACGGCAGCGAAATCCGCGGGGCCTACGAGGGCAAAATGATGCTCCGTTGGCCGCGCGGCTGGGCCCTCGAAAACCGGGTGAGTGTCACGCCGCCAACCCGGCGCTCGTGGCGCTACCCTCCGGGAATAGCGCGGCAACAGACCTCAAGCCTGCAGCGGCGTGAATGACGCACTGCCTAGAGCTGCCGCTCGATAGCGCGCCGTGTCAGGCTTTCGAGGAAATCGAGAAGCCTCGACACCGCCACCGCGGCGTCCTTTGCGGAACCGGCCGCGATAGCCTGCAGAATGTCGTTGTGAAGCGCTGCAGCGACCGTGAAGCTGCCCGTGTCCTGAATATAGGCATACCAGAATCGCCGAGATAGGCCGAGCACCAGCCCCATCGTGCGTGTGAGCATCTGGTTGCGCGAGGCCTTGGTGCGGATATCGTGGATTGCCCTGTTGGCGCTGAGATAGGCCCGCTGATCACCACGCTCCGCGGCGGCGGTGATCTCATCAGCCAAACGCAGCATCTCGCGCCGCTCGTCAGGCGTCGCGCGTTCGGCCGCCAGCCGCGCGACCAGATCCTCCAGCGGGCGCCGGACCTCCAGAAGCTCGAGCTGTCGCATCACGTCGACAGGCGTCACCAGGGCGCCGCGCCTTGGATGGATCTCGACGAATCCCTCCAGCTTCAATCGCTGCAGCGCCTCGCGAATTGGCGTTCGACCGCAGTTGAGTTCATCGGCAAGCTGGTTTTCGGAAATCATCGAGCCTGGGAGGAGCTCGCGGGTCACGATCATTTCCTCGATCCGACGATAAGCGATTTCCGCGAGTGAATCCGAGGCCTGTTCTACCGGTGATGTGGTCAGATCGGTCATCCAAATACGATTCTCAGCGCTCCAACTGCCTGCAACATAGCCCTTGACGGCCCTGTTCGGCAACTGATATGTCAGATGCCGACAAAACTGCCATGTCAGCTGCCGATCAACCTCGGCACCACGTGGACAGGCCGCAAGAGCTGTCGCCGCCGCTGAACCAGCTGCGCCCAGGGAGATGTCGCTGTGGATGTTCGTTCACGCTCACGCATCAGCACGGATGTCGTTGTCGCCGGCGGAGGGGCCGCAGGCGTCGCCGCCGCGGTGACGGCGGCCCGTGCAGGTCTGCGCGTGACTTTGGTGGAGCGTTACGGTTTCTGTGGCGGCGGCGCGGTCGCCGGGCTGTCGGGGACTGTCTGTGGTCTCTATGAGGCGACGGACAACCGCCAAGCCCGACCACGCCAGGTCGTTTTCGGTTTCGCGGATGAGTTCGTGCGGGCGCTTGATGTGCGCGGCGGCCTCACCGCACCCCTGCCCTATGGCAAAACCTGGACGCGGGTTCACGACCCGCTCGTGTGGCGGGAGGCCGCCGACGCGCTGCTGCGAGACGCCGGCGTTGAAGTGATCTATCACGCCACCGTCACCGGCGTTCTCAGCGAAGGTGAAGAGCGAATCGAGGGCGTCGCGCTCTGGACCAAGCAAGGCCCGCTCGAGGTGCGCGCGGGGGTGACGATCGATGCCAGCGGCGACGCGGATCTCGTCGCCATGGCGGGTTTCCCGTCGTTCATTGGCGATCAAGGCCGCGTCCAGAACCCGACTATGATCTTCCGCATGCTGGGTGTCGACACCGAGCGCTTCGTAGCCGCCTACGGCCATGACACAATCATGCCCGACGCGATCTCGAAGCTGATCCAGGCGGAGAATGGGAGCGGCCGCTACAAGCTGCCGCGCGCCAAGATCTGGCTCTTCACGACAACACGGCCAGGTGAACTGCTCTGCAACTGCACCCGCGTCATTGGTCCGGACGGGCGCGAGCTCAATCCCTTGTTCTGGCGCGACTTTTCCGATGCCGAAATCGAGGGGCGGCTGCAGATGCGCGAATACGCGCGCTTCTTCCGCGACCATTTGGCCGGCTGCGAGGACGCCTTCGTCAACGATACCGGCGTGCAGGTCGGCGTGCGCCAGACACGCCAGATCGAGGGCGCGACCAAGCTCACCAACAGCGATGTCGTCGCTGGCCGCAAGCGTGCCGACGGCATCGCCCGCTCACCTTGGCCGATCGAGCTGCATGCCGGTGCCAAGCCCAAGGTCGAGTGGCTGCTCGATGATGTCTACGAGGTGCCCTACGGCTGTTTCGTGCCGCAGCGCGGCGAAGGCCTGATCGCTGCCGGCCGCTGTCTGTCCGCAGAGCACGAGGCCGTGGCCTCGGCCCGTGTGACGGCCCAGTGTTTTTCCTACGGCCACGCCATCGGCCACGCCGCGGTCCTCGCCGTCAGGGAGCGCATGGAGCCACGTGCCATAGACGGCGCGGACCTGCGCCTCCTGCTCAATCGCGACGGCGGGCGGCTGGATTGAGGATCGATCATGAATGATGCCACTCCTTCGCCCAGTGCCCTCGTCGGTTTCGACCAACGGAACGGGATCGCTGTCCTCACGCTCAACCGGCCGGAACGCCGCAACGCGCTCGGGACGGAAACCATGCGCGCTCTCGCCCAGGCGCTCGACGTCGCCGAGAGCGATCAAGCGGTGGGCGCCATCGTTCTGACGGGGGCGGCGCCTGCCTTCTGCGCCGGCAGCGACCTCAAGGAACTCGGCCGCCTCTCTGTAGATGGGATGCGTCGCCATGAGGCCGAGACAGCCGCGATCGCTCGCCGCATCGGCGTCCTGAGCAAGCCGGTAATCGCGGCCGTCGAGGGCTTCGCGCTCGGTGGCGGCTTCATCCTGGCGGCTTCGTGCGATGTCGTCGTCACTGCCGAGAACGCGCGCTGGCACCTGCCAGAGGTGCCAAACGGCTGGCTGCCTCCATGGGGTCTCGGAGCCCTAGTGGCCCGCATCGGCCCGACCAAGGCGCGCCTTCTCACCTGGGGGGCGGAACCGATCGATGGCACGGAAGCGCTACGGCTTGGCGTTGCCGATTTCAGCGCGCCGGCCGGCGAAGCGCTAGCCCGCGCAACCGCGCTGGCGGAGAAATTCGCAGCTTTGCCGCGCGAGGCCGTCGCTTCGACCAAACGCTTTTTTGAACCCTTTGCGACGCTCGATGGTGAGCGGCTCGATCATCTGGCGGGCCACATGTTCGCCGCCGATTGCGCTGGACCACCAGCGAAAGCGACCTTGCAACGTTTCGTGGTGAAGTCATGATCAAGATCGTCGATGCAGCCGAGGCCGTAGCCAGCATCCCCGATGGCGCCACAGTCGCTTCCGTCGGGGTCATTGGCTGGATCACGCCGGACAAGGTGCTGAAAGCCTTGGGGGATCGCTTCCGCGCCACCAGCCATCCGCGGGATCTCACCTTCTATTTTCCATGCGGCACCGGTGACGCGCAGGGTGTGAAGGGCATGGACCATGTGGCTCAGGAAGGCCTCATGAAGCGGATCGTCACCGGCTCCTACATCAATCCGGTCGATCCCGTCACCGGCCGCCGGCCGGAACTGATGCGCCTCGTCCGGGAGAACCGGATCGAAGCCTATTCCTGGCCGATCGGTGCCTCCATGCACTGGCTGCGCGAGGTCGCCCGCAAGAGCCCCGGCTATATGACGCGGGTCGGCGTCGGCACCTATATCGATCCGGACCACGGCGGTGGCAAGTTCACGTCGAAGGCCGAGGAAAACCTCGTCCGCAAGATCGAATTTGACGGCGAGACACTTCTCTACTATCCGACCTGGCCTCTCGACGTGGCCATCGTGCGGGCATCGAGCGCCGACGAGCACGGCAATCTCTCCTTCGAAGACGAGGCCCTGGTGTCGTCCAACCTTGGCCTCGTGCTGGCAGCCAAGGCCAGCGGCGGCCGCGTCATCGCGCAGGTGCGCCGCATCCTGCCAGCAGGCGAGCGTCCCGCTTCCGGCGTCGCCATTCCGGGCATGTTCATCGATACCATCGTGGTCGACCCCGCGATGATGATGGCAACGGAGACGCCCTTCGATCCCGCCTATTTCAGCGGTGTGCGCCGTCCCCTCTGCGACTTGCCGCGTCCCGCCCCGGGGCCGGACAAGGTCATCGCGGCCCGTGCCGCACGCGAGGTCCGCAAACGCGAACTGTCGATCTTCGGTTTCGGCGCCGCAGCCGATATCCCCCTTGTCATGGCGGAGCTGGGTCTGTTCGATGACGGCGCACTCGCCGACTATTACTTTACCACGGAGCACGGCTCCTACGGCGGCGTCGTCATGTCAGGGTGGCAGTTCTCGGCGAACCTCAATCCCGATGCCATCATGGACGGCCTTTACCAGTTCGACGCGATCGACGGCGGCCTGTGCCGTTTCGCGGCGCTCGCCTTCGCGGAATTCGACGCCACCGGAGTGGTCAATGTCAGCCGTTTCGGAAACGCCAATCCAGGCGCGGGCGGCTTCATCGATATCGCCCATAACGCGCGCCGCCTTGTTTTCACGGGCACCTTCACGACGGGTGGTCTCGACGCCCGTGTCGAGGGCAGTGCGCTGCGTATCATCCGCGACGGCCGCGTCTCGAAATTCGTCGAGACGGCCGAAAGCGTGACCTACCGCGTGTTCGAGGGACTAGCGGAACGCGGCCAATCCGCGCTCGTCGTGACCGAGCGCGCGGTTTTCGAGGCAACACCGCAGGGCCTTGTGCTGACCGAGGTGGCGCCCGGTGTCGATGTGCGCAGCCATATCCTGGACCGCATGGCCTACGCACCGGTCGCCATCCGCGATCCGCTACCGCTGATGGACGCGCACCATTTCGCATCCGAAACCCACCCGCTCGACATGGCCGTTTGAGATGGCGGTCTGAGCACCAATCGCGATCGCCCCACAAAGGCTCACCCCATGCCCCGCCATCATTCTGATATCGATCCCCGCCTGATCGCCGCGCTGCGGAAAGGTGCTGTCCTGCCGGCCCACCCGCTGGCACTCGACAGCACCCGGCAGTTAGACGTCACCCGCCAGCGGGCCTTGACACGCTACTATCTCGATGCCGGCGCGACGGGCGTTGCGGTCGGCGTCCACACGACACAGTTCGCGATTCGCACCGTTGGCCTCTATGAGCCTGTTCTCCGCATAGCGGCGGAAACAGCTTCGGACTGGCAAGCCACGCCCTCGCTTCTCGTTGCCGGCGTCACCGGCCGCACGGAGCAGGCGGTGAAAGAGGCCGATGTCGCCCGAGAGCTCGGCTATCACGCCGCCCTTCTCAATGTCGCGGCCTTCAAGGGTGCGTCGGAGACTGAGGTGCTCGACCACTGCCGGCGTATCGCGGCGGAAATCCCGATCATCGGCTTTTCCCTGCTGCCAGCCGTCGGCGGCTTTCATCTGAGCTATGGCTTCTGGCGTGAATTCGCGGCGATCGAAAATGCCATCGCCATCAAGATGGCGCCGTTCGACCGCTACCGGACGCTCGACATTGTGCGTGCCGTTGTTGACGCGGGCGCGGCCGACCGTGTCACGCTCTACACTGGCAATGACGACCACATTGTGCTCGACCTTCTGCAGCCCTTCGTGGTGCGCAGTCCAGATGGCCGATCGGAGCAACGGGCGCGCATCCGCGGCGGCCTGCTCGGTCATTGGAGCGTTTGGACGAAGGGGGCCGTCGATCTCCTCACGCGTATCCACGCCCTTCCGGACGAGGCGGCCGTCCCCGTCGATCTTCTCGCACAGGATTCCGTAGTGACTGACTGCAACGGCGCCATCTACGACGCCGCTCACAATCTCGCGGGATGCATCCCGGGCTGTCTGGAGGTGCTACGCCGTCAAGGCCTTGTGACGGGCACCACCTGTCTCGATCCAAACGAACGTCTTAGCCCCGGACAGGCAGAGGCGATCGACCGCGTTTATGCGCAATACCCGGAAATGAACGACGATGCCTTCGTCCGTGCGAACCTCGACCGATGGCTCTCCGAGCGCGGCGCGAGCGTGCCGCTGGTCGCCTGAGCAAGTATGACAGGGAAACGGCACGAGCCGCTTCACCAAAGACAGTCTGGCGACGCGGAGCGATGCGACGCCGATCGGCATAAGGGAGGATTTTCATGCTGACCCGCCAGGGACCCCACTCAGATTATCTCAATCCCGGCATGTTCCCCGAGGCTTTCCGCGACGTCGCGCATCTCGAGGACTTCATGTCCTTGCCGACGCTCGAAGTCGCCGAAGACCTGGAAAAGATCGAAGGCGACGTCATCATCCTCGGCGTCGCCGGCAAGGTCGGCGTCTGCCTGGCGCGGATGATCAAGCGAGCCGCCCCTCACAAGCGTGTGGTCGGCGTCTCGCGCTTTTCGGAGGAAGGTCTCGAGGCCCATCTGCAGAGCTTCGGCGTCGAAACAATCCGCTGTGACCTTCTCGACGAGAAGGCGGTTGGCGAACTGCCGAAACTGGCCAATGTGATCTACATGGCCGGCCTGAAATTCGACTACAAAGGCCGTGAGGACTTCCTCTGGGCGATGAATACGATTGCCCCCGGCATCGTCGCGCGCGCCTTTGCGGGCTCGCGCATCGTCACCTTCTCGACCATCCACGTCTACCCCTGGTCCAACCCGTTGCATGGCGGCGTGACCGAGGATGTTCCACCGTTCGCACGGCCCGGCGAATATGCAAATTCCGTGGTGGGCCGGGAGCGCACTTTCCAGTACTACTCGCGCCTGCATCAGACGCCCGGCCGGATCGCGCGGCTCGTCTATGCCATCGACATGCGCTATGGCGTGCTGCAGGAGATCGCGAGCTGGGTGCTCAACGGCAAGCCCGTGCCGCTCGACACCGGCCACGTCAACATCATCTGGCAGGGTGATGCCAGCGCGCAGATGATCCGGCTGCTGCGCCATTGCGACGTGCCCGCGAGCCCGATCAACATTGGTGGCCCGGAAGCCGTGAGCGTGCGCAAGATTGCCACGCAGTTTGGCGAGCTTTTCGGCGTGGAGCCCAAATTCTCCGGCGAGGAGAGCACCAGCTGTCTCTTCGTCAATTGCGACGCCGTCGCCGAACTCCTCGGCAATCCCGTGGTGCCGATCAATCCGATGGTTCGCTGGGTCGCCGAGTGGATGAAGAGCGGCAAACCGCTCTACGGCAAGCCCAGCAAGTTCGAAGTGCGCTCGGGAGTCTTCTAATGGCCGATACCGCCCAGGCGGCGCCGGGCGCCGGAAACGGCGAGGCCCAGCGCCTTGCGCTGCAACTCGGACGGATGGGGCCTGCGATCGGCATCCATCTCGCTCTGCTCGCGCTATGGTATGCCGTGACCGCTTGGGGCGGCATACCCCGGTTTATCCTGCCGTCGCCGGTGGACACTGTCGGCACGCTGTTCCAGCCCCACTATAACTGGGGAATGCATATCTACATTACGACCATCGAAGTGTTCGGGGGTTTTATACTCGCCAGCATCTTCGGCGTTGCTCTTGCCGTTGTGTTTTCCTGGTGGCCCGTCACCGGCCGCACGGCGATGCCGCTTCTCGTCACGCTGAACATGATCCCGAAGGTCGCGATGGCGCCACTCCTCATCGTGTGGCTGAGCTATGGCGTCATTCCCAACATCGTCATCGCCTTCACGATCTGCTTCTTTCCGATCGTGATCACAACGGCTCGGGGGCTGCGGGAGGTCGAGGCGGATCTCGTGGATCTCGTGCGCGCGCTTCGCGGCTCCCGCCAGCAGATCTTCACCAAGATCCAGCTGCCAAGCGCCCTGCCCTACATCTTCTCCGGCATGCGGGTCGCGGCGGTGCTGGCTGTCGCCGGTGCAGTTGTCGGCGAGTTCATCGGCTCGGAGCGCGGCCTCGGCTATCTCATGCTGCAGGTGCAATCGAGCCTCGACACGCCGGCAATGTTCATGTGCCTCGCACTGATCTCCGCCATCGGAATCGTGCTTTACGGGCTGGTCGTTGCTGGCGAGCGCCTGTTCGTGGTTGCCGACGCCAGGCTCGATTGAGGAAAGAGATATGCTCACCCCTGTGAACGCAAGCGCCTCGATCGCCGACGGCCACCCGGCGCCGGATGCTCCGCCGCCGTTCATCCACCTCAAGGGCGTACGCAAGGTCTATCGGCAGCGCGGCCAGGAATTCCTTGCCGTCTCCGATGCCAGTTTCGACGTCGCGGAAGGCGAGCTCATCACGCTGGTCGGACCGTCCGGCTGCGGCAAGAGCACGTTGTTGAAGATCCTCGCCGGTCTGCACGGCCATGATGGAGGGGTTGTGCGCATCGGCAACGATCGGCAACCCTTCGACCCCGGCCGAGACATCGGCATGGTGTTCCAGCAGGCGTTGCTGCTTAAATGGCGCCGCATCCTGGACAACGTCATGCTACCCGCCGAGATCCTCGGCTTGCCGGTCAAGGAAAGCCGAGAGCGAGCGAGACACCTGCTCGCCCTCGTCGGCCTCGCGGGCTTCGAGGACAAATTCCCCTATGAGCTCTCCGGTGGCATGCAGCAGCGCGTCTCCATTGCCCGCGCACTGGTGCACGATCCGAAGCTCGTGCTCATGGACGAGCCTTTCGGCGCGCTCGATGCCTTGACGCGCGAGCGCATGAACATCGAGCTGCGCCGGATCTGGAAGGATAGCGGCAAGACGATCCTCTTCGTTACGCACGGCATATCGGAAGCGGTATTCCTGGGCACGCAGGTCGTCGTGCTGACGGCACGGCCGGCGCGGATGGCGGCGCGGATCACCATCGATCTGCCAGAACCACGCACCCTCGACATCAAGACCCACGACGCCTTCGCCGCGTATACCCGCGAGATTTACGGGCTCCTTGGAATGCACTGATCAGGGAATGCACTGCAACGATTGACGAGACTGCGGCGCGGCAAAGAGGCGAGCCTGATGGACCACCGGCCCCGGATACGCGTGATGGAAACCCGGCTCGGCGAGCGTCACTGGCCGCTGCGTATCCCGTTCCACTATGGCCGTGTCACCGTCAGGCGTTTCGCGGAAGTGCATCTTGCGCTCGAGGCAGTGATCGGCGGACGCAGGGTCACGGGTTATGCCGCGGAGATCGCCGCGCCGAAATGGTTTGAGAAAGACCTTCGTATCGGCACGGATGAGAGCGCCGACCGGCTGAAACTGGCGGCGATCCGCGCAGCTGAAATGGCTCGTGTCATTGCCGCGGACCTCCCCGACGTCGCCGTGCTTGAGCGGGAGCTCACACGCGCGATGGCGAGCGATACGACGCTCGTCGATGCCGGCCTGACGCCGCTGGAGAGGGCTTTCGGGGCAGCGCTTGTGGAACGGGCCGCGATCGATGGCCTGTGTCGCGCGCGCGATCTTCCTTTCGAGGAGATCGTGGCGGCGGACCATCTCGGCGTGGCGACGGACGGAGGAGACGCTTACCGCGCTTGGCTCGCATCACGCTCCGCGCTGCCATGCAACATTGCTGTTCGCCATACGGTCGGGCTCGACGATCCCCTCACGGCGGCGGACACTACCGACGGCCCAGCTGATGGGAAGCCCGTCACGCTGATGGAGGTGATCGAGGCCACTGGCATCGATCGCTTCAAGGTGAAGCTCGGCGGTTCTCCCGAAGCGCTCGATCGGCTGGAGGCGATCGCCATCCTTCTTGACGTGGCCTGTCCTTCGTACCGCATCAGCCTCGACGCCAATGAAGCTTTCGAAGACCTGGACAGCTTTGCCAGCGTCATGACGAATCTCGCTCGGCGGCCACGCCTTAAGCGCTTCGCCGCATCTATCGCCTATGTGGAGCAGCCGCTCCATCGCCGGCTGGCTTTGTCCATCGACATTCGCCGGCTAGCGCTGCCCTGGCCTGTTATCATCGACGAGTCAGACGACAGCGAGGATGCTTTTGCGCGGGCGCTGGCGCTCGGCTATGCCGGGGTCAGTATGAAAACCTGCAAGGGCGTGTTGCACGGCCTCCGCAATGCGGCGCGGGCAGCGGCGGCCGGCAGCTTCATCACCGCCGAAGACCTGTGCGTCCAGCCGGGCATCGCACTGCAACAGAACTTGGCCGCCGCGGCCGTCATTCGCGTCGGCGATTGCGAGCGCAACGGCCACCATTTCGGACCGGGTACCGCGGCCCTGCCAGCAGATGAGCGCGCTGCGATCGAGGCGTTGCACCCTGATGTCTACGGACCGGAGGGCCTGCGCATTCTGGCTGGGCAGATCCAGCTTGGATCCACACTCGCCGCCCATGGCTTCGGCACGATCCTGACGCCCTGCCTTGGGGAACCACTCACCAGCATTCGGATACGTTCAAAGACATCTCCATCGACGGAGAATAAAGCAACCTTATAAATCCGCCTAGGCGGATCAAAGCAGGCACCATAGGGGAGGATAGAATGAACTGTATAACACGTAGACTGGCTGTTATCGCCGCAGCGCAGATCGGCATTCTGCTTGGAACCGCTGCAATTGCGCCCGCCGCCCAGGCCGCAGAGAAGATGACAATTCTTCTGAATTGGGTTCCGCAAGGGGACCATAGCCCTTATTACTATGCACGCAAGATGGGCTGGTATGCGGATGAAGGCATTGACCTGACCATCGAGGGCGGGCGTGGATCCGGCGCGACGATCCCGCGCGTGGCAGCCGGACAGGTTCAGGTCGGCATCGCTGACATGGCGAATATCCTCGAGGGCCGCAGCAAGAATATCGATGCCGTGGGCGTGATGGCGCTCTACGTCAATACCGCATTCGGCCTTTACTGGAAGAAGGGCGGTAATATTGCCTCGCCAAAGGATATTGCTGGCAAGAAAATCGGCGCGCCGGCGGGCGACGCGGTACGACCCATCTGGCCTGTCATCGCCAAGAATATCGGCATCCCCGCCGATTCCGTGACGTGGGTGAATATCGCGCCGGAGGCCAAGGTCGCTTCGCTGCAAGCGGGCATCATCGACGTCTCGCCGCATCTCTACAGCGTCCACGACGTCTATGAGAAGTCCTTCGGCAAGGATCTCGGCTATGTCTCGCTGCGCGAACTCGGCGTGAACCCCTATGGGCTCAGTATTTTCACCAGCGGCGCCTATATGAAGAGCAATCCCGAAACGCTCAGGAAATTCCTCAAGGTTTCGCAGAAGGCCATTCGTGCCTGCTTCGAGAATCCGAAGCCCTGCACTGAGGTGCTGGCCTCCGAGACGAGCCAGAATGCGGAGGATGTGCTGGCGAACTGGAAACGCGTAGAGACGCTGATCGCGGATGACATCGGTCGCAAGGTCGCGATCGGCGCTTATGACCCCGAACGGGTCCAGGCTGATGTCGCGATGATCGAGACGCTGTTCAATGTGAAACTAGGCCCTGGTCCCTATTTCACTAACGAATACCTCGATAAGTCCATCAAACTGCCCTGAGCGTTCACACCGGCACGAGTAAATCGACAAGGGCGCGTGCATCGGCCCGTAGCGCGTTCGGCGCCGCGTCCAGTCGCTCCATAACGGCCAGACCACGTGTGAAGACCACGAGAAGTCGCGCGGCCTGCTCAGGAGGCAGCGCGAGCCGATCGGCAGATCCCGGGCGATTCAAAGCCGTAGACAGCGCCCGCTCCAGCTCGGACATCAATGTCAATAGGCCGTCCCGGATGCGTCCGCCCGCGTGCCTTGCCTCCATCGCCGTGCGTGTCGTCAGGCATCCCCCCCCCGTCGGCGCCATCGTCATATTGACGATGGCGGCTTCAAGGAACGCTGTCACGGCCGCACGGGGATCTTCAATGGCAAGGGCTTCCTTCGCTGCCCCGAGAAAGCGGGCCTCGTAACGCGCGAAGCTGCGCAGGAAAAGCTCCTCCTTGTCGCCGTAGGCGTTGTAGAGGCTGCCGCGCTGCACGCCCGTTGCCTCGGCCAGGTCCGTCATTGACGTGGCTTCAAAGCCCTTCGCGCGGAAAACACCTTCGGCCTGCTGCAACAGCTTCTCCTCATCGAACTGACGTACCCCGACCATTGCTCCTCCTCGTCATTTCATTCTTGACATAAGCGTCAAACTTGACAGTCTTGTCAAGAATGTGGGCAGGAGGATACTGCTGTGATCGAGCTTCTGTACTGGACTACGCCCAACGGCCATAAGATCGTGATTGCATTGGAGGAACTAGGCCTCCCTTACCGCATTACGCCCGTCAACATCTCCACGGGCGAGCAGTTCCAGCCCGATTTCCTCAAGGTCAGCCCCAATAACCGCATTCCCGCCATCATCGACCACGCGCCGGAGGATGGCGGTGGGCCACTGTCGGTGTTCGAATCCGGCGCTATCCTGGAATATCTTGCCGACAAGACTGGTAGGCTTCTGCCGCGCGAGCGCCGCCCGCGTTTCGAGGTGCTGCAATGGCTTTACTGGCAAATGGGGGGATTGGGGCCGATGGCTGGCCAAGCGCATCATTTCCTGCACTACGCATCGGAAGATGTCGCCTATGCCAAGGATCGCTACGTGAAAGAGGCTAATCGGCTGTATGGCGTGCTGGATCGTCGGCTCGCTGATCGCGCTTATGTCGGCGGGGACTTCTCCATCGCCGACATTGCAATCTACCCTTGGGTGCGCTCCCATGCGCGGCACGGGCAGAATCTGGGCGACTTCCCAGGCATCCGGCGCTGGTATGACGCGCTTGATGCCCGCCCATCGGTGATCCGTACCTATGAGATCGCTGACACCATCAACAAGGCACCGACCGTCAGCAAGGAGGCGCACAGCATCCTCTTCGGCCAGACCGCGACCTCCCACACGCCGCGCGCGGGGAGCGCGTCATGACGATTGCTCGCACGGACGATATCGCGGCCCAGCCTGCAACCACCCTCAAGCTCTATGAACTGGCGGGAGCGGACGAGGCGGTGCGTTTCAGTCCGCATTGCTGGAAGATCCGCATGGCGCTCGCCCATAAGGGGCTCGGTGCCGAGCGCGTTGCCTGGCGCTTCACGGAGAAGGATGTGATCGCCTTCTCCGGTCAGGGCCTCGTACCGGTGCTCGTCGATGGCGAGGCGGTCGTCAGCGATTCATGGCGCATCGCCGAATATCTGGAGGAGCGCTTTCCTCACCCCTCCCTGTTTGGTGGCGATACGGGCCGAGCCGTTGCCCGGTTCGTCAACAGCTGGGCTGATGGCACGCTCGTTCCCGCTATCGCGAAAGTCATCACGCTTGATATCCACGGCGGCATTGCAGCGAAGGACCGCGACTATTTCCGCCTGTCGCGTGAAAAGCGCTTCGGGATGTCGCTGGAAGCTTTCACCGCGGACATTGCCGCGGCTCTCCGGGGCCTACGCCAAGCGTTGGGACCGTTGCGCTTCACGCTGCGTCAGCAGCCCTTTATCTGTGGCGCTGCGCCGGCTTATGCAGATTATTGCGTGTTCGGCATGATGATGTGGGCGCGCTGCATCAGCCCGGTCGAGCTTCTGGATCCGGATGATCCAGTTTTTTCCTGGCGGGACCGTTTGCTCCAAGCGCATGGCGGCCTCGCGCGCGATGCGCCGCGGGTCAAGTGAACGGTCTCCACATGTGTCAACGTTTTTTCTCAGGCTCGGCAATGCGCCCGAGGCCATGCGGCTCTGCGCGGAACATGCCTGCTGCCACAACGCATGGCAGGGGCGCGCGGGGGCTGATTGCCAAAGTGATCGCGCAAACTTAAGTCACCGCCCGGCGTCGTTCTGACGTCGCCCGGCATGCCGCGCCGTCAACCGCCTTCCAGATCGAGCCATGCACCAGCCTTCCCCTGCCGTCCTATCGCCAATGCGGTACGACACCGCCGTGACGATCGCAGCCACGAGCGCGGCGTCGCTGGCCATCGCCATGGGTATCGGGCGTTTCGCGTTCACGGCGGTTCTGCCGATGATGCTGCACGACGGGATCACCGACCTGGAACGTGGCAGCTATCTGGCGACAGCCAACTACCTCGGCTATCTCGCTGGGGCAATGCTGTGCATGGCTCTGCCGCGGAACTCGACACGGCAGCTGACCGTCATCATCCGCGTCAGCCTCATCGCGACGGCCGCGCTCACGGCGGGCATGGCTTGGCCGCGCGTAGATCTCTGGGGGCCGTTGCGGTTCCTATCCGGGGTGATCAGTGCGGTAGCCTTCGTTCTCACGTCGGACTGGTGCGTTCGCGAACTGGCGAGCCGCGGCAAGGCTCATCTCGCCAGCCTCATGTATACCGGCCCAGGCCTCGGCATCGCTCTCTCCGGCCTTGCGGCCAGCGGCATGGTGGCGGCGGGCTGGAGAGCTTCTTCAGCTTGGCTGGCCTTCGCCGCTCTGGCATTGCTGGTCGTCGCCTGCATCTGGCCCGCATACCGCAGGTCGTCCGCCGGCGCGGGCAGCGCCGCCAACTTAGCGTCCATCAGCCCGCAGGCGTCGAATCCTGCACCACCACAAACGCAACAGACACAAGATCCCCCGCGCGAGAATCCGCTTGAGGTCGCGGTCTTTGCAGTTTCCTATGGCATCGCTGGCTTCGGCTATATCGTTACCGCGACCTTCTTACCGGTAATCGCACGCGACGCCTTGCCGGGCTCGGCGTGGATCGATCTTTTCTGGCCCATTTTTGGCCTATCCGTCGTGATCGGGTGCCTCCTCGGGACGCGCATCCCACCCCGGGTAGATCATCGGGCCGCGCTCATCGTCTCCTATCTCGTTCAGGCCGTCGGCGTTGCCCTCACGCTCGTCTGGCAGAGCGTGGTCGGCTTCATCATCAGCAGCTTCCTTGTCGGCTTACCTTTTACCATCATCACTTTTCTTGCCGTCCAAGAGATTCGCCGTCTGCGGCCGCGCCACGTTGCCCGGTACTTCGGGCTTCTCACCGCGACCTATGGCATTGGTCAGATCGCCGGGCCACCACTTGTCGGCATCCTTGTCAATCGCGCGGGGTCCGCAAGCATCGGCTTCGCGTTCGCCCTCGGTGTCGCGGCATCGTCCCTGGTATGCGGGGCCTTGCTCTATGCGCTGATGATCCAGATTTGGCCCATCCCGAAGACGGCTGCCACTTGACGACACTGCAAGGCTAATTCCGGTCGAGCGGTACGCGGCTTGCCAGACGGGGACCAGACAGGGATTTTCGTTCAGGGAGGATGAAGCCGTGGCTTGTCGATGCTCAGGAGCCATCACATGCTGATGGCGCGCTCTAGGGGAATCGAACCCCTCTCTCCACCGTGAAAGGGTGGCGTCCTAACCGATAGACGAAGAGCGCTCCGGCAACGGCCGATCGCTCGGCTGCGTTGGCGCGAACATATAGAGGCGTTCGCAAACGGCTGCAAGCGTTCTGGCAAGCCAATTGATCATCAATGGGCATAACTCACAGGAAGATCGATAAGACGCGCCGCCGGCTCGGCTTCGGCACTCGCGGCAACAGCGACATATTGCTTATCTATCAATACCTTATACAAGAACTCACGCACCCTCGGCAAAGAGGCATCCGTATTCGCCGCATCGGCCCGACTGCTCCATATGACGCATGCATCGGCGCTCACACGGCCCCTCGCCATCTTCGCCGGCCGGCCAAATGCATTTCGCGTTAGCGCTTGGCTGTGACTGGCCCTTCGCGATTGATTCCCAAACGACACATGCCACATCGCTCCTATGGCATTGTCTCAACGGGCTGGCTCGGCGACATCAAGCACACGCAGGCTCGCCTTGGCCTGCCCGCCCCAAGTATCCAGCGCTAGTGTGCCCGCGACATGAAGGACACGCCCACGGGCCGCCAGCAAGGCCTGCCCAAGCGGGCGGTCGGCGCTCCTGAACGCCATGCCGCCAAGGCTGCTGCCATCACCGCCTTTCAGGGATACGCGGATATGGCCTTTGACCTCGGAGACCTCAGCAAGCCGATGATGGGGAAAGGCAAAGATCGGTTCGGGATTGCCCGAGCCGTAGGGGCCCGCCTGTGCGATGCCGGCAATCAGCCCCGGATTTGCGCCGCCGGCGGTCACGGCCGCGTCGATCGAGAGGCCGCTATCGAGGCGGGCCTCTGCCACCGCCGCGGCGAGCATGCTGTCGAGATAGCCCGTGAAAGGCTGCAGACCATCAGGCGCGAGGGTGATACCGGCAGCCATCGCGTGCCCTCCCCCTTTGATGGCAAGGCCGGCATCAACGGCCGCCCGTACCGCTCGTCCAAGGTCGACCCCCGGAATGGAGCGCCCCGACCCGGTGCCCCCGGCCGGCGTCAAGGCGAAGGCGAAGGTGGGTAGGCGGAAGCGCTCCTTCAAACGAGCGGCGACAAGCCCGACGATGCCGGGATGCCACTCGGCTGACGCGACCACCAGAACCGACGCCTCCCGCTCGCTGAGCTGCCGCTCCGCCTCCGCAGTCGCCTCCTCTACAGCCTGATGCTCGATGGCTTGCCGCTCGCGATTGAGCCGGTCCAGTTCACCGGCGATCTGCGCCGCCGCCATGCTGTCATCGGTCAGGAGAAGCTTGGCACCCAGCGCGGCGTCGCCGATACGCCCTCCAGCATTGATGCGAGGCCCGACCAGAAAGCCGAGATGCCACGCCTCAGGCGGTGCCCGCAGCGCGGCCGCATCGAGAAGCGCCGTCAATCCCGGCCGTCGCCTCTGGCGCATCACGCCGAGCCCTTGACGAACGAAGGCGCGGTTCAGCCCTTCCAAGCGCACGACATCGGCGACGGTCGCCAGCGCAACTAGATCGAGGTCTCCAAGCAGATCGGGCGGACCGCCGCGCGCGTCCCAAAAGCCATCACTCCGAAGGCGCCGATTGAGCGCGACGAGGACCATGAAGACGACACCGGCCGCCGCGAGATGCCCTAGTCCCGAGAGGTCGTCCTGTCTGTTCGGGTTAACGATCGCAACGGCTTGCGGCAATTCCGCGGTCGCCTGATGATGGTCGATCACCACCGCGTCGAGGTCGAGCCGCGCCGCCTCGGCAAGGGGCTCAAAGCTCGTGGTGCCGCAATCTACGGTCACGAGCAGGTCAGCGCCCTCGGCCTTGAGCGCCCGGATCGCCTCGATATTGGGCCCATAGCCCTCGGTGATGCGATCAGGAATATGGATAATGAACCGCGTGCCGCAACGCGCTAGGAAGCTGGCCAAGAGCGCGGTCGAACAAGCACCATCGACGTCATAGTCGCCAAAGATGGCAACCGCTTCGTCACGGCTGATGGCCGCCGCCAATCTGCCGACGGCCGGCTCCATGTCCCGCAGAATTGATGGATCCGGCATAAGGTCACGCAGCCGCGGCTCGAGATACCCGGACGCATCCGCACCGGCTATCCCCCTCGCCGCGAGGATCCGCGCAACGATATCGGGAAGTCCATGAGACTGCACCATCGCCAACGCAGCCGCCGCGCCGGCATCGTCAAGGCGATCGCGCCAAGCCTGGCCAAGCGCGGAACGCGCGACGCCCAGAAAGGGCCTTGAGGTTGAGGAAAGGGACGATTCGGTCACGGCGTAAGTTTAAGGCCGCGTGGGCCGTGGGGGAATGAGACACGAAGCTTTCATGCTCCGAGGGCCGAGACCGCGTCGCGCGGCCAATTACGCGAAGACGGAGAATTGCTGAATCTATGGAAGCGCTTACCGAAAAATCTTACGAAATAGAATCCGGCTGGCAGCTGCTGTGAAAATGATTCATCGCCCGCGGCCAACGTATTGCGTTCGACTCGCTTTTGTTTGCTGGAGCTGCACCGAGGGTTCTCCCGCGGGATCAGGAGATCAATACGACATCCGTGAACACGACGGCGGCGAAGGAGCCGCGCGTGTCCACGGATGCAAATTGAAGCGCTAGCTTGATCAGCCGAGATGGAATTTCTCGAAGTTACGGTGCTCGGCGCTGATGCGGCGAACCGTACCTGTGGCCGAGCGATAGACGAGCGTATCTGTCTCGATGAAACGAGGTCCGAAGCGGACACCCGACAGCAGCGCACCATCTGTCACGCCCGTCGCGGCGACAACGACATCGCCCGAAGCCATGTCCTCGATGTGATAGATGCGATTGGGATCCGAAATACCCATCTTCGCCGCGCGCTCGAGCTGCTCGGGGGTATCGAGGATGAGGCGTGTTTCCATCTGGCCGCCGACACAACGCAACGCCGCCGCCGCGAGCACGCCCTCCGGAGCCGCGCCGATGCCCATATAGATATCGACACCCGTCTTCTCGGGCATGGTAGTAAAGATTACGCCCATGACATCGCCGTCCGTGATGAGCCGAACTGCGGCGCCAACCCGCCGGACGGCGGCAATGAGATCAGCGTGGCGCGGCCGGTCGAGGATGAGCACGGTCAGATCTTCGACCTTGACGCCCTTGGCCTTGGCGAGCGCGTTGAGATTCTCCTCGGGTGAGGCGTCGAGGCTGACGAGGCCTTTGGGATAGCCCGGTCCGATCGCGATCTTATGCATGTAAGCGTCAGGCGCGTGGAGCAGCGTGCCCTCTTCCGCCATGGCCATCACCGCGATCGAGCCCGGCATATCGCGCGCACAGAGCGTCGTGCCCTCGAGCGGATCCACTGCGATGTCGACCTTTGGGCCGGACTTGTTGCCGACCTTCTCGCCGATGAACAGCATGGGCGCCTTGTCACGCTCTCCCTCACCGATCACGACCGTGCCATCGATCGCAAGGCGGTTGAGTTCCCGGCGCATGGCGTCCACCGCTGCCTGGTCGGCGGCCTTCTCGTCGCCGCGGCCGCGGAGCTGGGCCGCCAGAACGGCCGCACGCTCGGTGACCCGCACCAGCTCCAGCGTCAGGATCCGCTCGATATGCGGGTTCGGCTTGGGGCTGCTAGGATTGGTCATCAGCTTTCGCTCCTGCGCATCGCTTGATTGTACTACTCACGCTCGATCCGAATGATCTGCGGCGTTTCGACAACGTGTCCGTCACCAACTACCTTGTGGATGGCCTGGCGTACCGCAGCTTCCGTCGTGGCATAGGTGATCAGGACAACGGGGACAGGTGCGCCCGAGCGGCCAGTCGGGTCGCGCGTTGCCGCATCTTCGGATCGGTGCTGGACGATAGACTCGAGCGAAATATCGGCCTCTGCGAAACGGCTGACGATCGAAGCCGCCGCGCCGGGCCGATCATTCACCGTGAGGCGCACATAATAGCCCCCGTGGTGGAGTTGCATGGGAGCCCGCTCGGCCTTGCGGAGTTGAGCGACCGGAAGCACAAACGGCTTGCCGCCTGCTCCCCGCGCAATATCGGCAATGTCCGCCACAACAGCGGAAGCCGTTGCGTCACCGCCTGCACCCGGGCCAATCAACGTGATCTCGCGGACCGCGTCGGCGGCGATCGTCACCGCATTGGTCACTCCCATGACCTGGGCGATAGCGGAGGTGAGCGGCACCATGGTGGGATGCACGCGCTGTTCGATGCCCGTCGGCGTGGCCTCGGCGACGCCCAGCAGCTTGATCCGATAGCCGAGTTCCTGCGCCATGCGGATGTCGATCGGCGAGATAGCCGAGATACCCTCGACATGAATGGCATCAGCATCGATCGCTGTACCAAAAGCGAGGCTCGTCAGGATTGCCAGCTTATGGGCGCTGTCGAAGCCGCCGATATCGAAAGTCGGATCCGCTTCCGCATAGCCGAGCCTCTGCGCTTCCGCGAGACAGACGTCGAAGCTCAGACCTTCGGCTTCCATGCGAGATAGGATGTAGTTGCAGGTGCCGTTGAGAATGCCGAAGACCCGCGTGATCGTATTGCCGGCCATCGCCTCGCGCAGGGCCTTGACGATCGGCACCCCGCCGGCTACCGCCGCCTCGAATTGCAACGAAACGCCCTTCGCCTCCGCCAGCGCGGCTAGCTCGCTGCCATGACGCGCGAGCAAGGCCTTGTTGGCCGTCACCACATGTTTGCCGGCTTCGAGAGCGGCCTCGACGGCTGCCTTCGCGGTGCCGTTCTCGCCGCCGACGAGCTCGACGAAACAGTCGATCTCGGAAGAGGCAGCGAGCGCGACGGGATCATCGAACCAGGTGAAACGATCGATGTCGAAGCCGCGATCACGCGTCCGGTCTCTAGCTGAGACGGCAGTGACCATGATCTGGCGCCCGGAACCTGCGCTCAAGCTCCTGACGCGCCGATCGAGCATCAGCACGGCGGACGCACCCACCGTGCCAAGGCCGGCGATGCCTATGCGAAAAACTTGCGTCATCGTTCGTTAAGACCAGGCCTGATTGTTGGTCCCCGAAGGAACATGCGCCAGCATGCGGCGGCCTGTCCGCTCTGCTGATCGGCGGAAGGGTGTGGAAGCGATTGGATCCACACCCATTTACGATCTAGCGGTGAGCCGCCAGTGGCACGACGTTGTGCAACGTTTTGTCAGCCGTTTCAAGGAAGCGCCGCAGATTTCGCGCTGCCTGACGGATACGCTGCTCGTTCTCCACCAATGCGATGCGCACGAAATCATCGCCATGCTCACCAAAGCCGATGCCAGGCGCCACCGCCAGCTCCGCCTTCTCAATCAGAAGCTTGGAGAATTCCAGGCTGCCCAGTGCCTTAAACGGCTCGGGAATTTCCACCCATGCGAACATCGAAGCGCTTGGTGCGGGGATTTTCCACCCAGCCCGCGCAAAGGCATCGACCATCACGTCGCGGCGGCGGCGATAGGTGTCTCGCATCTCGGCGATACAATCGTCCGGACCGTTGAGGGCTGCAGTGGCCGCGACCTGGATGGGCGTGAAGGCACCGTAGTCGAGATAGGATTTGACCCGCGCGAGCGCGGCCAGCAGCCGCTCATTGCCCACTGCAAAGCCCATGCGCCACCCAGCCATGGAATAAGTCTTCGACATGGACGTGAATTCCACCGTCACGTCGATGGCGCCCGGCACCTGCAGAACGGAGGGCGGTGGCTCGCCATCGAAATACACCTCCGCATAGGCGAGGTCGGACAGGAGAATCAGCTCGTGCTTCTTCGCGAAGGCAACAAGGTCCTTGTAGAAGTCCAGCGAGGCCACATAAGCTGTTGGATTGGAGGGATAGCACACAACCAGCGCGATGGGCTTCGGAATCGAGTGAACGACCGCCCGCTCGAGTGCCGGGAAGAACGCCGGCGTCGGCTCGGCCGGCACAGAGCGGATGACACCGCCAGCCATCAGGAAACCGAAGGCGTGTATGGGATAGCTCGGGTTGGGCACAAGCACCACGTCACCCGGCCCGGTAATGGCCTGCGCCATGTTGGCGAAGCCTTCCTTCGAACCGAGCGTAGCCACGACCTGGGTGTCCGGGTTGAGCTTCACGCCGAAGCGGCGCTCGTAATAAGCAGCCTGCGCACGGCGAAGCCCACCTATGCCTTTGGACGCGGAGTAACGATCGGTGCGCGGTCGCCCGGCAGTCTCGACCAGCTTCTCCACAACATGACGGGGCGCGGCGAGATCGGGATTACCCATTCCGAGATCGACGATGTCGGCGCCGTTGGCCCGGGCTGCGGCCTTAGCTCGGTTCACCTGCTCAAACACATAGGGTGGCAGACGCTTGATGCGGTGAAAATCCGACATGGCTTCGTTCCAATCAATGGTCCGGGACGACTCTCTCGCGTAGTGGACCGGTGCTTCGATGCCCTCGCCAGGGGCACAGGCTATTCCTCCAACCGCCGGCGACGCGGCTGAATGTCGTTGATCCTAGAGCCAGCCGATTGGCGCTGGATCCCTTATGTATACCGGCTTTCGTTCCAAAGACGTTTATTGCGTCTCGAATTCTAGCAGAAACGCGACAATCCGGCGCACGTCCGTATTGTGCAGCCTGCTTTCTATTCGCTCGAGCTCCCACCTACTCCGCAGGTAGTGCCGGCGGCTTCGGGACTGGCCGGGCATTCGTCTCCGCCCCCATAGACCGGGCCGTCGCACCCGCGGCTTCATTGGCCTGTCGACGAGCATCGATGCTTTTCGTGAGCGCCTCGACATCGGCTTTCGGCAGCGCTCTGGTGGGGCGATCGGGAGCACGCACGCCTACGGGCAAATAGCCGCCATCGCCGCGCCGGCTCTCACGGACGAATTGCGCCGGCTCCGGCTCCTTAGCGCCGAACCCCGTGGATACCGCGATATCCCGCACGGGGTTGCACGCTGTGAGCAGGCCAGCGAGGACAAAGGCGAGACCGATGGCAAAGCCGGTACTTCCTGCGCGTGGCGCGAAACCCATAATCATTTGCCCCTTGTCACCATTCTGCAGCACCCGCATCTCATTACCTGCTGTATGCCGGCATCGCCAATGGTGCCTTTGTAATCGAACTGGCTTTAATATTAAGTCGAAAATATGGGACGCGCGGGTATCGACGATGCATTCGCCGCTGAATGGAGCCGACATGACGAAGACCACCGACAAGGAACCGCGTGAAGCGGGCTTGACGGATCTCGATGAGCTCTCCCGCAACATCGCACAACTCGTCGAGGAAGCGGGCAAAGTCACTGCGGCCTATCTGCGCCCTATTGAGGAGAACGGTCCGAAAGTCGGCAAGGCAGAGGAGGTAAGCGACGTCGTCAAAACGATGAGTCAGCTTGCCGAGAAATGGATGGCGAATCCGCAAAGGGCAATCGAGGCCCAAGCCAAGCTGACCTCGAGCTACCTCGCCCTGTGGAGTTCAAGCCTGAAGCGTCTCGGCGGCGAACCGAGCGAACCGGTCGTCAGCGCTCATCCTCGCGACAAACGCTTTCTTGACCCGGAATGGCAGGACAATCCGGTCTTTGATTTCGTCAAACAGGCCTACCTCATCACCACTACTTGGGCCAAGCAGCTTGTAGAGGGTGCCGACGGGCTCGATGAGCATACCCGCGACAAGGCCCGCTTCTATGTGAAGCAGATGGCAAGCGCATTATCCCCGTCGAATTTCCTTGCCACCAATCCGGAACTCCTGCGCGAGACGATGCGGGAGAATGGAGCCAATCTCGTGCGCGGCATGAAAATGCTCGCCGAGGACATCAAGGCTGGAAATGGCGAGCTCAAAATTCGCCAGAGCGACCCCGCCCGCTTCAAGCTGGGCGAGAACATGGCGATCACTCCGGGCAAAGTCATATTTCGCAACGATATGATGGAGCTGATCCAGTATACGCCGGCCACAGCGACGGTGCTCCGCTGCCCCGTGCTCATCGTGCCGCCCTGGATCAACAAGTACTACATTCTCGACATCAACCCGGACAAATCCCTCATCCGCTGGATGGTGGGGCAAGGGCTGACGGTCTTCTGCATTTCCTGGGTCAACCCGGACGCGCGCCTCGCGGCCAAGAGCTTCGAGGATTATATGCGCGAGGGCCTTTTCGCCGCGCTCGACGCGATCGAGGTGAATACCGGGGAAAGACGTGCGGCTGTCATTGGCTATTGCATCGGCGGAACCATGCTGTCGATGGCCCTGGCCTATATGGCGGCCAAGGGTATTGACCGCATTGCCGCTGCAACGCTGCTGACCGCACAGGTGGATTTTTCCCGGGCCGGTGATCTCAAGGTCTTCGCCGATGAGGAGCAGATCGCTGCCATCGAGGCAAAGATGAAGCAGGTCGGCTATCTCGAAGGCATGCATATGAGCACGACCTTCAACATGCTACGCCCAGACGACCTGATCTGGCCCTATTACGTTAATGTCTACCTCAAGGGGCAGGCCCCCTATCCGTTTGACCTCCTGCACTGGAACAGCGATCCGACGCGCATGGCAGCGGCAACACATTCCTTCTATCTCCGCCGGTGTTATCTCAACAACGACCTAGCGCGCGGCAACATGGCGATCGATGGAATCAAGCTCGACCTTGGCAAGGTGACGGTGCCGCTCTACAGTCTCGCGACCCGCGAGGATCACATTGCACCCGCCCGCTCCGTGCATCTCGGGGCGCGTCTGTTCGGTGGGCCCGTCCGCCTCGTCATCGCCGGATCAGGCCATGTCGCCGGTGTCGTCAATCCACCACATAAGAATAAGTATCAGTTCTGGACATCAGATGGGCCGCTTGGCGAATCTCTGGACGATTGGCTCGCGGCGGCGCAAGAGACACCAGGCTCCTGGTGGCCTGACTGGCACCGTTGGTTGGAGGCCCTGGAACCGGAGCGCGTTCCCGCGCGTGATCCCCAAGACGGAAAGCTCGAGGTGCTCTGTGATGCTCCGGGCACGTATGTGAAAGTTATCTCCTGACGCTGCGGATGGTCTGGCTATTCCTGCAACGGCGACCGTCCGGTCGAAGATCGGGGCGCGGTTCCATTGTTTCTGATGGAGCGCGGATGGCCGAGGGCGGCGGTGTTTTTTTACATCCGGCCTGCGCGCTCAGTACGTTGCCGGAGCGTAGCGATCAACGAAAGTGGGGCGCGCCGGGGCGTCCCACCGGTAGCGCCACGCGAAGGAAATGATGTCGGCGGAGGCCTTGCCGTCAGCGACGAAAGGCGAGCCGTTGAAATCCGGGTGGGCCCCAGTGATCCGGACCGGGGCCTGCCGCATGAACTGGCGTGAGTAGCCGATATCGAGTCCGAGCCTGTCCGTGGCTTGGTAACTCGCGCCGATCGACGCCCAGACCTTATCGGAATCGGCCAGCCGCGGGCTGCGCACTTCATTGGTCACTGGAGAGCTCTCGAACCCGACACCGGCCCGCATGGCAACACCTTCTTGCCACAGATATTCGGCGCCCAAGGACAGGAACGTGCCGTCCCGATAGCCAAACGAAAGACTGCTGGTCGGCAAGCCGGTCACGCGGTTGAAAACCGCTGAGCGTTCCAGCCGACTCCAATTGGTCCATTCACCAGTCGCGAGGATAGTCCAACGGGGGTTGAGTTGTTGGGAAACGCCGACAGTGACCATTTCCGGCAGGGTTAATCCGGCTTTCGCTCGCATCGGTATGCCAAGGTTCGGAGACCACTCGCCGGAAATCTCGTGATGCACGGGAGATCGGTAGCCGATACCTACCATCGTGCCCGGTCGCGGTTGCATCGTTGCGCCGAGGGAAAAACCGAGACCGAGATCATCGCCCTGAAAGATGGCGCTCGGCGCGCCTGGAGCCACAGACACCGCCCTTTTGAAGGTCAGGTCGAGATATTGCGCCGTTACACCTCCACCTAAAGTCAGCCAATCATTCACACGGTAGCCAAGGGTCGGTGTAATCGCGGCGCTCATGAGATGGGACGAACGGGCGTAAGTTTGGCCCACCCAATCCTGTCGGGGTTTCGAAACGAAACCGTAAGGCGCATTCAGGGCCGCCCCGACCCACCAGGAATTACTGAGTTGGAAGCTGGCGTAGCTCGAGGCCGTATATCGCCACATGCCCATATCACCCGATGGCCAGGGGCTGCCTCCCACTCCGTTGATCGAGGAAAGCGTGTAAAGGTCTGGAGACAACCGTGCTTGCGTTCCGGACAGACTGATGTCGCTTTCGCTCTGCAGACCAGGAAACAGCGCGATCGAGGCTGGATTCCAGAAAATGGAGCCAAGGCCTCCGCTCCCGGCCGCCACCCCGGCGTAGGCGGCACCCTGGCTGCGGGCATTCTGCTCGCGCGCGCCGAAGGCTCCAGCCGCCGCGCCCCTACTTCCTTCCATCATGCAAAACACCAAGGTTAACGCCCACCACCAGAACCGACCGCCACCCATCTGAATGCTCCATGGTCACGATTGCCACCGGTCGCTGGCGCGGCCCAGGCCAGCGCCGAACGGAAACGCAACGCACCACTGCATGTCTGCGGCATGTCCTGATCGGGTCCTACACGCCCGGTGACACACTTCGGCGATCTCGCCGGCCTGTCTCGCGGCCGACTTCTTTCCCTCCTGGCGCCAGCCTCATCACTTCGAACATGCTGGGAATCAGTCAATGTCGAGATCCACATGTTGAGCGAGGGCAGTACGTTCACACAACTTAAAGTTTATTTCCTTTGCAACACATCGAATAACGGTTGCTTATTTCGTCCGACATGTCAGGTCGTACTTGCGGCATTTGCCGGAGGCGTTACACATCTTCCGAGCTAACAGGAGTGAGCGCTGATGAAGCTTGTGCGTTTCGGCAAGGTGGGCGAGGAAAAGCCGGGTCTGGTCGATGCTGACGGGGCCATTCGTGACCTCAGCGGCGTCGTGCCGGATGTAACTGGTCCTTATCTGTCCAAGTCAAAGTTGGCAGAACTAGCGAAGCTGGACCCAGCTTCACTGCCCAAGGTCGATGCTGGTGTCCGCCTCGGCGCATGCATCGGCAATGTGGGAAATTTCATCGCTGTCGGCCTCAACTACGCCGACCACGCGGCCGAGACGAACTCGCCGATTCCGAGCGAACCCATCCTCTTCAACAAGGCGCGTTCCTGCATTGTCGGGCCGAATGACGACGTGATGGTGCCCTTCGGCTCCGAGAAGATGGACTGGGAAGTGGAGCTTGCCATAGTGATTGGCGAGAGGGCCTCCAACGTCTCGGAAGCCGATGCACTTTCGGTCGTCGCCGGCTTCTGCGTCTGTAACGACGTCTCCGAGCGCGCCTGGCAAACCGAGCGCGGCGGCCAGTGGATGAAGGGCAAGGGCTGCCCCACCTTCGGCCCGCTCGGTCCGTGGTTGGTGACGCCCGACGAGATCTCGGACATCCAGAATCTGGGCATGTGGCTTGATGTCAACGGCAAGCGCGCACAGACAGGTTCAACGAAGACGATGATCTTCGGCGCGCTTTACCTCGTCCACTACATCTCGCAGTTCATGCTGCTCGAGCCTGGTGACGTCATCACCACCGGCACGCCTCCGGGTGTCGGCATGGGCATGAAGCCGCCGGTGTATCTCAAAGCCGGGGACGTCATGACGCTCGGCATCGAGGGCCTCGGCTCGCAGCGCCAGACCGTGGTGCCCTACAAGGCCAGCTGACCACTGCCTTTCGGCATCCGCCAGAACAAGAAGCCCGGCCTGATCGGATCAGGCCGGGCTTTTTTGTTCGCGAAAGCTGGCCTCACTGCCCCAGCATCAGCTTGATGTTCTGCACGGCAGCGCCCGACGCACCTTTGCCGAGATTGTCGAGCCGGGCGATGAGGGCCACACGGCCGCCGTCCTTATCCGAGAACACGAAAAGCTCGAGCCTGTCCGTATTGTTGAGTGCCTCGGGCTCAATGCGCCCGCCGAGGGCGTTGGCCTCGTCAATGCCCACGACGCGCACGAATTCGCTATCGCGATAATGAGCAGCAAGCGCGGCAGCTAGATCCTCTGCCGGAGGCTGCGCGGGAAGGCTCGCAAGATGCAGCGGCACGCTGACCAGCATGCCCTGCCGGAAGTTGCCCACAGAGGGGATGAAGATCGGGGTGACGTCCAGCCTGCTCAGAGCCGTGATCTCGGGCAGATGCTTATGGTTGAAGCCGAGGCCATAGAGCTCGAAAGCCGGGGCACGGCCGGCCTCGTAGTCCTCGATCATCGTACGGCCACCGCCCGAATAACCACTGACCGCGTTGATAGTCAGAGGATAGTCGGAGGGGATGAGCCCAGTATCGACGAGCGGCCGGAGAAGCGCGATTGCGCCCGTCGCGTAGCAGCCGGGATTGGCGACGAGCTTCGCCGTGCGAATGGCATCGGCCTGTCCCTCAGCGAGTTCGGCAAAACCGTAGGTCCAGGCGGGATCGGTGCGATGGGCGGTGCTCGCATCGAGGATGCGCGGGGCATTGGCTCCGAGATCACGCGCCAGCGTCACCGCCTCGCGAGCCGCGGCGTCCGGCAGGCACAGCACGAGAAGATCCACGGCCGCCATCATTTCCTGGCGCGCCTTCGGATCCTTGCGCAATTCAGGATCGATGCTCTTCACTGTGATGCCGCCGAGCGCCTGCAGGCGCTCGCGAATGCCAAGGCCGGTCGTTCCCGCCTCACCGTCGATGAAGACGCTCGGCACGGTTCCATCCTTGAAGGACGCTGCGCTCATATCCTGCACTCCTGATGTCGTGCTTACACCCGACGCCGACGATTGCCCGGCTTGTCCGTGGGATGTACGGCGTTGCGCCAAAACTTCAAGGGAAAAACGTGGCTCGCCGCGGCGCGCTCACTCGTCCTTTTCCGCCAGAATCTGCAGGTAGTGCTGAACGATGGAGGCAGCAGCGATCGCCGTCACATCAGCATGGTCGTAGGGCGGAGAAACCTCGACGACGTCCATGCCGTGCCAGTCCAACCCGCGCAGCCCCCAGAGGATCATCAAGGCCTCCGCCGAACTGAAGCCGCCCGCCACCGGCGTGCCCGTGCCGGGCGCAAAGGCGGGATCAAGCGCGTCGATGTCGAAGGAGAGATAGGCAGGAGCGCCGCCGACACGTTCTTCGATGCGCTGGATGATGGCCTTCACGCCGAGCTCACGCGCCTCATAGGCATCGATGATCTCGATGCCGAAATCATCGGGTGCGACCGTACGGATGCCGAGCTGGATCGACCGTGAGGTGTCGATGAGGCCCTCGGCCTCGGCAGTGGTGACGAAGCTGCCGTGGCCCTGACCTGCGTCATCGCCCCAGGTATCTTGATGAGCGTCGAACTGCACGAGCGCGAGCGGCCCATGCATGGCCGCATGGGCACGAAGCAACGGCAAGGTGATGGAATGGTCGCCGCCTAGCGTAACGAGATGGCAGCCATGACCGAGGATATGGCTTGCTTCGCGTTCGATAACGCCCGCCACCTCATGGAGACGGCGGTAGTCGAAAGCGCAGTCGCCCCAATCGACGACACTGCATTCGGCGAAGGGATCGAGCCCGGATGGAAACTGCGGATCGCCGTCGAAGATTGCCGAGGCACGGCGGATCGCCTGCGGGCCAAATCTTGTCCCCGGCCGGTTCGATGTACTGCAATCGTAGGGTACGCCCCAGATCACCGTGTCGATGCCGCCGAGATCGCGGCTATAGCGTCTGCGCATGAAGGAGAGCGCCCCGGCGAAGGTGGGATCGCTCGCCCCTCCCCTCACCGGTCCAAGAAAGGCATTGTCGACGGCGGGTCCGGAATGTGGCTCGTCAGACGGCACCGTGATTCCCTCATCAAAGACCTTTTCTGAAGTTCAGCCCTTGGATCTATTCAGGCGCAAGAAAAAAGGGCAGCCGGAGCCGCCCTTTCTTGAATTTCTGCATATCCGTGGCAGGGACGCCGAAGCACCCCAGGGGATCAGCGCTTCGAGAACTGGAAGGAACGGCGAGCCTTGGCGCGGCCGTACTTCTTACGCTCGACCACGCGGCTGTCGCGGGTGAGGAAGCCTTCCTTCTTGAGCACGGAGCGTAGCTCCGGCTCGTAATGCGTCAGCGCCTTGGACAAGCCATGGCGCACCGCGCCGGCCTGGCCGGACAGGCCGCCGCCAAGAACGGTAACGTTGATGTCGTACTGGTCGACGCGGTTGGCGACGACGAGCGGCTGACGCAGAATCATGCGCAGCACCGGACGGGCGAAGTAGACGTCGACCGGACGATCGTTGATGGTGATCTGGCCGGCGCCGGGCTTGATCCAGACGCGCGCAATGGCGTCCTTACGCTTGCCGGTGGCATAGGCGCGGCCATGCGCGTCCAGCTTCTGGACATGGACCGGTGCGTCAGGAGCGGACGGCGCGATGCGCTCACCCAGCTCGGAAAGGCTCTGGAGGGTCTCGGCCATGATCAGGCGCTCCTCACATTCTTACGGTTCATAGCGCCGACGTCGAGCGTGACGGGCTGCTGGGCTTCGTGGGGATGGGCAGAGCCCTTGTAGACGCGCAGATTGCCGAGCTGCTTGCGGCCGAGCGGGCCACGCGGGAGCATGCGCTCCACGGCCTTCTCCACGATGCGCTCAGGGAAACGCCCCTCAAGGATGAACTTCGCGGTCCGCTCCTTGATGCCGCCGGGATAGCCGGTGTGGTGATAATAGACCTTCTGGTCGCGCTTGCGACCAGTCAGCACCACCTTGTCGGCATTGATGACAATGATGTTGTCACCATCGTCCACGTGCGGAGTGAAGGAGGGCTTGTGCTTGCCACGCAGCCGGAGGGCGACGATCGTAGCGAGGCGGCCGACAACGAGCCCGGAGGCGTCGATGAGCACCCACTTCTTCTCGACGTCGGCTGGTTTGGCCGAATAAGTCTTCATGAGGGTCTTCCGAAACTGATACGGCGGTGAGCCGCGCTGCCACAGCGCATACGGACAAGCCGCCGCGCGAGAGTGACGTTCGCATACTGAGGACAAGCGCCGCTGTCAAGCGATACGATTCATATGAGCAACGAAAAATCGCATATAAAACATCAGCTTACATTTTGTGGTAGTATAATACCTGATTTCTTTGATGCGGCATGCGTTATTTTTCACCCTGTAGCGCCGATAAAGCAATCAGCGCCCGTTTCGCTCCAACGATCCCTGCGCTACCGTCTCCTGTGCGTCTTTGATGAGAAGCAGACGGGCCGCAAAGCCCTGACGTGCGCATGCGGGGAAGCCGCCTGGAGGTTGAACTCGCCTCCGGCGCGAGGCTTGAGGAAATTTCGATGTCCCACGACGACTATAGCGACGACTTGATCCGCCGTGTTCTGACAGACACCAAAACCATCGCGCTGATCGGCGCGTCGAACAATCCGGCAAGACCAAGTCACGGTGTCATGGCTTATCTCATCGATGCCGGCTACACGCTTTATCCCGTCAATCCGGGGCTTGCCGGCCAGACACTTCTGGGTCGTGAGGTCTATGCAAGCCTCGGCCAAGTGCCGGTGCCCATCGACATGGTGGACGTTTTTCGCAATTCCGACGCTGCGGCCGCCGTCGTGGATGAAGCGCTGGCCTTGGCTCCCCTGCCAAAGGTCATCTGGATGCAGCTCGGTGTTCGCAACGACGCAGCGGCAGCGCGAGCCGAGGCCAAAGGTGTAACGGTCATCATGGACCGCTGCCCTGCCATCGAGCGACCGCGCCTTCTTGGTGGACCAGCCCACTGAGGCAGCCTCCAAAGATGCAACCCAGGTGAGACGGCGATTTGGACGTTGACCCGCTCGCGCGTTCGGTTTATCGAACAGTACGGCCGTTAAACAGGAAATGCTATAAAAGGTGAGCGTGGCCGCACCACCGAGGAGAGTTGGCAATGGCTGATAAAGAACCCGGTTTCGACACGCTGGCCATCCATGCCGGTGCCCATCCGGACCCAACCACCGGTGCCCGTGCGACACCCATCTATCAGACGACATCCTTTGTCTTCAACGACGTCGAGCATGCGGCCTCTCTGTTCGGGCTGCAGGCGTTCGGCAATATCTACACGCGCATTGGCAATCCGACCAACGCCGTGCTCGAAGAGCGCGTCGCAGCCCTTGAGGGCGGCACCGCCGCGCTCGCCCTCGCCTCCGGCCACGCCGCGCAGTTCCTGACCTTCCATGCCCTGCTGCAACCTGGTGACGAGTTCATCGCCGGCAATCGGCTCTATGGCGGCTCCATCAATCAGTTCAACAATTCTTTCAAGAGCTTCGGCTGGAATGTCGTCTGGGCCGACAGCACGGACCCCTCAAGCTTCGAGCGGGCACTTTCGCCGAAGACCAAGGCGATCTTCGTGGAATCAATCGCCAATCCCGGCGGCGTCATCGTCGATATCGCGGCGATCTCAGCGATTGCCAAGAAGGCCAATGTGCCGCTCATCGTCGACAATACCCTGGCAACACCGTACCTCTGGCGCCCTATTGAGCACGGCGCCGACATCGTGGTGCATTCCGCGACGAAGTTCCTCGGCGGCCATGGCAACTCGATCGGCGGTCTGATCGTGGATGGCGGCAGCTTCAACTGGATCGGTGACAAGCGCTATCCGCTGCTCTCCGAACCGCGCCCAGAATACAACGGCATGGTTCTTGGCGAGACTTTCGGCAATTTTGCCTTCGCCATCGCGACGCGCGTGCTCGGCCTGCGCGATCTCGGGCCGGCGCTGTCGCCCTTCAATGCCTTCCTCATCCTCAATGGCGTCGAGACGCTTTCTCTCAGAATGCAGCAGCACTCCGACAACGCGCTCGCGATCGCCCAGCATCTCTTACAACACCCGGCCGTTGCTTGGGTCGGCTATGCCGGCCTCGAGACGAGCCCCTACTATGAGCTCACCCGGCGCTACCTGCCGCGCGGCGCCGGTGCCGTCTTCACCTTCGGTCTGAAAGGCGGCTACGACGCGGGCGTCAAGCTTGTCTCCAGCCTGAAGCTCTTCTCGCATCTCGCCAACATCGGCGACACGCGGTCGCTCGTCATCCATCCGGCCTCGACCACCCACAAGCAGCTTACCGATGAGCAAAAGGTCGCTGCCGGCGCCGGCCCTGACGTGGTGCGCCTGTCCATCGGCATCGAGGACAAGGACGACCTGATCGCCGATCTTGACCAGGCGCTTGCCGCCGCCAGCGCCTGAGGAGCCCAATCATGTCAGAACAAGCCCAGAAGCCTCTCGCTTTCGCAACCCGCGCCGTCCAGGCCGGGGCTGTGCCCGATCCGGCGACCGGAGCCCGCGCCACGCCCATGTTCCTGACCAACGGCTTCGTCTTCGATGGTCCGGACATGGCCGCTGACATCTTCGCGATGCGCCAGACCGGCTTTTCCTATTCAAGGGGCTCCAACCCGACGACCGCGCCGCTCGAGCGGCGGATTGCCTCGCTCGAAGGAGGCACGGGCGCGGTCGCCATCGGCTCCGGGCAGGCCGCGCTCCTCGTCGTTCTCATGACCCTGCTTGAAAGCGGCGACGAGTATCTGGCGGCCAGCATCCTCTTCGGCGGGTCCCTCGGCTTGATGGGGCGCCTCGCTAAGCGTAACGACGTGAAACCGATCTTCGTCGATGCCGACAAGCCGGAGAATTTCGAGCGCGCCATCACGCCGAAGACGAAGGCAATCATCATCGAGTCTATCGTCAACCCTTCGGGGGAAGTGGTTGATATCGAATCTATTGCGAAGATTGCGCAAAAGCACAACCTGCCGCTTGTGGTCGACAACACATTGGCAACTCCCTTCTTGATCCGCCCCTTCGAATACGGCGCCGACATCGTCTTCCATTCCGCGTCGAAGTTCCTCGGCGGCCATGGACAGGTCATCGGCGGGGCCATCGTCGATGGCGGTCGGTTCAACTGGACGGGCGACAAGCGTTTCCCGATGATTTCGGAGCCTTGGCCGGACTACGGCGACATGATCCTGACTGAGAAGTTCCCGGCGAGCCCCTTCGCCGTGGCTTCGCGCCTTTACGGCCTGCGCGATCTTGGGCCGGGCCTCTCCCCGTTCAACTCGTTTATGATCCTGACCGGCATAGAGACGCTGCCGCTACGCATGAGGCGCCATTGCGCCAACGCCCATGCCGTAGCGGGCTATCTTGCCACTCATCCGGCCGTCGCCTCGGTGAGCTATCCCGGCCTCGCAGGCAATCCCAACCACGAGCTCGCGCTCCGCTACAGCCCGCTTGGGCCGGGCTCGGTCTTCACCTTCGCCCACAAGGACGGGGAGCAAGGCGCGCGGCGTTTCCTCAAGAACGTCAAGCTCTTCTCGCATCTCGCCAATATTGGCGAGACCCGCTCGCTCGCCATCCACCCGGCGACGACAACGCATAAGAGCATGAAGCCGGAGCTGCAGGCAAAGGCCGGTGTCGGCCCGGAGGTCATCCGCATGTCCATCGGCCTTGAAGACCCGAAGGACCTGATCAACGACCTTGAACAGGCTCTCGCCGCGACGTGAGACTGAAGGTTTCAGCTCTTCCTTCCTTGGCGGACGGGCCGCGAGTGGCGCGCCTCTCCTCATCCTGTCCTTCTCCCCGCCGGGGAGAAGGGCTACCACCGGGATAAGGGCTCCCCCCTCTCCGGCGCGGGAGACATCGCGCCGCCGGCACGGGTGACGGACATACGCCCTTGAAAGCGGAAAAATTTCCATTCGGGAGAGAGGACGCTGGCGACAGCGGTTTTGCTCGTCTGCGAATCTTCACAGGAGCTTAGCGAAGCTTCCGCATAAAATGATTCAGGCCGGCCGCACCAGCAGCCGGCGATGCGCGGTGGCGTGGCCAAGGAGCAGCATCGCAAAACCCTGATGCAGAAGGCCGGCCCAGACCGGGACTACGAGCAGCAGGGTCACGATGCCGATAGCCGCCTGAATAACGACCAACGCGGCCAGAATCCCGGCCCGGCGCGCCGCCGGTGTGCCTGCCGCGACCCGACGGGCCTGACAGGCATGCCATAAGACGACCGCCAACAGGATATAGGCGCCGAGACGGTGGTTGAACTGCACCGCCGCAATGGATTCAATGAAGTTCAGCCAAAGCGGTTTGATCGGTAGCAGTGTGTCCAGTTGTGGCGTGAGGCCTCCGTCCATCAAAGGCCATGTGTTGAAGGCGAGCCCTGCGTCCAGACCCGCTACCAAGGCGCCAAGAGCGATCTGCACCAGAATGAGAACCAGGACGAGGCTGGCGCCGAAAGCGAGTCCGCGCTCGCTCTCCCGGACAGGCCGGGGCCTGAGGCCGACCGCCACCCAGAGCAGCGCGACGAAGATGGCCGAGGCCGCCATGAGGTGAGCCATCAGTTTCACCGGCGCAACAGCTGTCATGCCGGGCTTGAGGCCGGAAGTCACCATGATCCAGCCGATCGCGCCCTGGAGACCGCCAAGCATCCCGATGCCAAGCAGAACGATCAAGAAGCGGCCCCGCACCCACCCTTTCGCGGCAAAGACGATCAACGGGAGGAGATAGGCCGCGCCGATGAGCCGGCCCAGGAAGCGATGCCCCCACTCCCAGAGATAGATCTGCTTGAACTCCGCGAGGCTCATTCCCTGGTTGAGAAGATGATACTGTGGAATCTGCTTGTATTTCTCGAACTCGGCGAGCCAAGCCGCTTCACTGAAGGGCAGCAAGGCCCCCGTGACTGGCTTCCATTCGGTGATGGAAAGACCGGAATCGGTCAGCCGCGTCGCGCCCCCCACGAGGATCATGACGAAGACGAGCCCCGCGACGCTGAACAGCCACGTCCGCAAAGCGCGCACGCGCGCAGCGCCATCCGCGCGAACCGTGCCGTTGATCTCTGCGACGCTGGCCATCGATACCCTCACCCATGCTCTCATGCAGCAGCACGGTCCCTCACCCCCTGCAGTTCGGCGGGGGTTGCGGACGGCGTGCAACCGACACATAGTCCGCGGCGGCCGCGGGAACAACGCTTCCTGCCGCCGCACCCTTGGTCATAGCCTGTTGCAGGAATGGATGGTCATGCGCCGGCGCACGCGCAAGTTTCTTGGTACGGTCTTCATGCTGGTCTTCGTCTGCGTCTATGCGCTGGTGGCCATGGCCCTGGCGCAAGGGCGCGTGCAGGCCTCGTCGAAGGGCGTCCAGATGGCCTTCTACGTGATTGTCGGGCTCGCCTGGATCCTGCCGCTGCTACCCCTCATCCGCTGGATGGAACGCCCGGACGCCACCGACCGCTGAGCGGTGTTCTAATTGACATTGAGATGCCGTCCACGGTTCCAAAGCAGGAACGGGACGCCGGAGGCAAGCGCCTGGACGGCAGCACCTGTCTGAAAGGCGCCGTTCAGCGAAACCCGCGGCAGCGCCTGCAAATGTCCGGCATGCTCGGCAAAGATATGGCCCGGCCGCGTCGTCACCGCGACCTCGAACCCCGCTTCGGCGGCCATGTCGAACTCCCTTGGGCCGGCAGAACCTCGATCACCGACCGGGTAGGCGAAATGCCGCACATCTATGCCGAGCTCGCGCTCGATCGTTTCGCGACTCTGGTACATCTCCGCCCGCGCGGTCTCCCGACTGTGCTTGGCCAGCATCGGATGGGTCATCGTGTGGGCGCCGATGGATACGCCCGCCTTACCTGACAGCGCGCGCAGGCCATCCCAATCGAGACAGAGGCGTTCCACCATCTCGATGCCATCGACGCCCGTACGCTGCGCGAGTTCGGCCACGACGGCACGCAGGCGTTCTTCTGTTCCGGCGCGCAACTGCCAATAAAGCTGGTCAAACGCTGTTGCTTTCTCGGTCGCGCTTCGGGCAGGCAGGCTGAGAGACAGCGGCTCACTCCCTCCCACCTCGACCTCGAGATGGTCGAGGCGACGGATCGCTTCCTCGAGCTCGAGCCACCAGAGCTGCGCGCTGCGATCGGCGAAGCCGGGCGTCACGAACAGGGTCCACGGCACTCCATGACGCTGAAGCACTGGTAGGGCGAATTCGGCGTTATCGCGATAGCCGTCGTCAAAGGTCACCGCGACGAATGGACGTCCGTCCGGCTCTCGAAGGCGCTGTGGGATATCGCCTAGAGCTACGAAATCATGGCTGCGCGCAAGAGTGTGGAGCGCCTGATCGAGAAAGTCCGGTGTGATCTCCAGAATAGCATTGGGAGCAAAGTCGCGCGGCACCCTCGGTCGGACATGGTGCAGCGTCAGGATCAGCCCCCGGCCCCGTGCAAAGGGTCCGAGCCACCGGTTCGCCTGGGTGGCGGCAATCATGGCAAAGCCCATGCGCAACACGGAATAGCGGATGCTCATGTCATCTCCCCCTCATCACGCCAGCACCATGAGCGAGAAAGATTGATCCAATCTTTTCAAGTGAGCGGGTTCAGTGGACGCGGTCTGATTTCACGTCCGCTAACTGCTTTCACAAGCATCGATTGACGCCGCTCTCCTCCCCCGCTACCTCCCCATTGGGCCATTGTCACTCGACCACGGCGGGCGGGGCCGAAGAAAACGCCTTCAGCACAGGATAGGATCGCCATGAGCAGCATGCCGAGCGAAGGGGCCGCGATGATGAAAATCGCTCCTCGCCTCGATGTCAGCCTCACGCCTGCCGCTACACGAAGGCTCGGCCTTGTCAGGATTCATCGCGACGTTGCCGCGATCGCCGGCCTCTGGCGTGAATTCGGCACCCGCGCGGTTGGCACCCCATACCAGATGTACGCCTGGGTGATGGCCTACGCCGATACCCTGGGCCGGGCGAACATGGAAACCCTGATCGTGGCCACCGTGGAGGACACGGCGGGCGAGCTCGTCATGCTGCTTCCGCTGGCGCTGCGCCGCCACAAGTCGACCACTGTCGCGACGTTACCCGGCGGCAAGCAGGCGAACTTCCATATGCCGCTGTTTGATCCGGATGCCCTTCCGCTGCTCGACGGGGCCGCCTGTCGCAAGATCCTGAACGAGATCGCACACGCCACCGGCAGCATCGATGTGTTTGCCTTCTCCAACCAGCCCGCGGAATGGCAGGGCATCCCCAATCCGTTCGCCAGCCTCGGCGGACATCGCAGTCCCAGCCCCGGCTTCAAGCGGGACCTCGACTTTCCCCCCGACAAGACAGCGCATGTGCTGCACGGTGGAGAGACGCGGAAGAAGATGCGTAAAAAGGAGCGGCGCCTCTCGGAAATAGGCGTGCTCGACTACCGGCGGGTGGAGGATCCTGTGGAAGCGGCGAAAGTGCTAGATGCTTTTCTTGACCAGAAGGGCCTGCGCTTTCAACAGAAGCACATCAACAATCCCTTCGCCAATCCCGCAGCGATCGCATTCCTGCAGCGCGGAAGCGAGAGGATAGAAAATCAAGAGCCGGCAATCGAACTTTACGCTCTCACAGTTGGAGACCGGATTATAGCAACCTTCGGTGGCACGAGCGCGGGCACGCGCTTCTGCGGAATGTTCAATTCCTTCTGCACCGAGGACGATGTCATCAAGTCCAGTCCCGGTGATCTCCTGTTGACCTATGTGATCGAGACCCAATGCCGGCGGGGCCTCGCAACATTCGATCTCGGGGTGGGCGAGGCTCCTTACAAGCTTGTCGTCTGCAACAAGATCGAAGAGCTCACGGACACATACCTGCCAGTGAGCCTCAAAGGACAAGCCTATGGCTTGGCCGACGGCGGCATGCGCGCAGCGAAGCGATGGGTGAAGCAGACGCCCTGGGCCAAAGCACTGCTCGAGCGCGTACGCCAAAGATTGCCCTGATTATGTACGCGCCCGGACGCGCATGGCTCAATCGCGGAGAACGGTATTGACCGCGCCTTTGTCGACCTGGTCGATGACGAGCAGTTTGACGGGCGTCGTGCCGATATTCGTGCCCTGGTGCCACTCCCCTATCATCTCGACGATGAAATCACCCGCCTTGTAATCATCGCTTTTCTTGGTGTCGGTATTCGTCACACGAAGATCTCCGGCAAGCACATAGGCGTAGCGCGGGAATGGGTGTTTGTGCACCGGCAGCGTTGCGCCTGGCGCGATATCGAACGTCGAGACGATGACCTCCGCATTGCCTTTCGGCAGCGTGATAGGCTGACCGCTCGCGGTTATTGTCGTGGCCACCAAAGGCGTCACGACAACGCCCGGCATGCCGGCGCTATGATTGTCGAAGGCTCGCGCCGGGCAGATGACCAAGAGTGCGGCCGTAGTCCCGCCGATCACACAAGCGCTGAAGTTGCCCAAATGCGCCATCGCTCCCACCCGTTGTTGATTGATTTCAACAAGATAAGGGGGAGTTTTCTCGCAAATCTGCGCTAAATGCCAGATAAAACTGGCGCATTGCACGACGAAACTGGCGTGTGATCGCGCCAGCGATCAAGATCCGCGTACCGCATCAGAGAATCTGGGCTGACACCATGGGCACAAAGCCACTCACGCCGCCCGGTGCAGCGGACCGTCGTTCTCCGACGGCGTAACCGCGACAACGATGTTCTGAGCCCCGAGGCCCTGCAAGTTCTGGTAGGCTTTCAAAGTCGCCTCCTCGTCGTCGGCCTCGCGGGACACCAGGACGGAGCCATCCGTGCGGCTTGCGAAGGCGCCGAGAATCGCCGGGTCCAGTCCGGGCGACAGACCACATACGACCCACTCATAGGTCTGATCGAGCGCCGAAAGCGACAGCGCGACAGCGTCCGGGTCGCGAACCAGCACCTCCGATGGTTGCGTGCCGTGCGCGACTACATGCAAGCGCGAACCTGCCTCACGCCCGAGCACTTCAGAAAAACCGGCGCGCTCGGTGACCAGGTCGGTCAGGCCCGGCTCCTCGAAGTCTACGTCCTTCACAACGACGAGATTGATGAGCACCGTCCGTGCGGTGCGCGACAGGTGACGGGCTAGGGCACGGGCCATGTCGGTACTGCCGGCAGTAACGTTGGCTTCCGCGACGAATAGCCGGCGTCCCCTCCCCTTGTGCTCCGGCAAGGCGAGCTTGGACAGGATGACGTCGAAACTGCCGCCTGCGTTGTCGGGAGGGTCTTCCGCCGACATGGCCGCAGGCGCGACGACATCACGGAACTCCGCGTCGATCGGCGCTGGCAGCGTCAGAAAGGGCTCCTGCGTCGCTTGTGTCATCGGCTGCGGAGCGGGGCCATAACTCTCCTCCTCACGCGCAATCGTTGCCCGGCCGGAGATCAGTTCCAGAGAAAGGACGGCGACAGATGTGAGGGCGAAAGTCGCAAGTGTGGCGATGAGAATGATCGGGACCTTCTTCGGGAAGGTCGGCGCGCTCGGCGCAACCGCTCGCGAAACAATACGAGCATCCGCTGGCGCGGCATCACGGCTATCGCGCACCTGGGCCTCGCGGTACTTGGCGAGAAAGCCCTCCAGCTGCTCGCGTTCACTGCGTGCATCCAGCTCCAGCGCCCGAAGCTTGACCTCATTTTCATTGGCGTCGACAGCAACCTGCTTCTGTGCGTTGATCGCAGCGACCAGGCTGTCCACCCGTGATCCCGCAAGGCGCGCATCGCTTTCGAAGGCACGCACCGCACGCTCGGCAGCCATCCGGATCTGGCCATCGAGGTCGCTGAGCTGGGCGTTCAGTTCCTTGATGCGCGGATGCTCCGGCAGAAGGTTGCGCGATTCCAGGGCAAGCTGGGTTCGCAGCGCAATACGCTGCTCCGTCAGCCGGCGCACGAGATCATTGTTGGCAACTTCAGGAATCTCGAGAAGATTGCCGGATCCTAACATGCTGCGGATCATCTTCGCCTTCGCCTGCGCGTCGGATTGCGCGGTGCGCGACGCGGCAAGCTGTGCTGAGAGATCGGCAAGTTGCTGCGTTGGCAGAGTAGCTGTTCCGCTTCCAAGCAGAAGCCCCGTCTTGGCACGGAAATCTTCAACACGCGCCTCAGCCTCGGCGACCCGCTTGCGCAATGGCTCGATATTGCTGGCGAGCCATTCAGAAGCTGAACGGGCCGCCTCTTGCTTCACCGTCTGCTGCAGGGCGATGTAGAGCTCGGCAACCGTATTGGCGACACGCGCCGCGAGATCGGGGTCCTCAGCGGTAAACTCGATCGCGAGCACGCGCGATTTCCCAACCTGGAAAACCTGCAGCCGCTCCGCAAACTTGTCGAGAGCGCGCTCTTCGGAATTGCCCGCCGGCGCCTGGCTCTTGATGCCAACGGCATTGGTGAGACGGCGGACCAGGCCGGGCGGCGCATCGGGATTGTTGAAGAGCGGATTATTGGTCAAGTCGAGTTTGCGGATCGCCTCGCGTGCGAGATCCCGCGACATGATCAGCTGGACCTGGCTCTGCACAGCCTCGCCATCAATCTGCCCCTGTAACTCAGGGGCCCCCCCTGGACGCGTGTAGAAGTTGTCTCCGTTCTGCAGGAAGATCCGGGTTTCCGCGGTGTAGCGCGGAGCCATCAGATTGACGGCAACCGCCGCACCTATGCACGCCAACAGGGTGGGTATGATGATCCAAAGCCGCCGCGCCACGACGGCGCGCCAGATTTGACCCACATCAAGATCGTCCACCGGCCGCGAAACGGCGCCTCTGTCTGCTGCACCGGCGCCAAAGAACTTCGACATAGGCTCACCCACGCATGTTTTGCGCCAAAAGAAAATCACTTCTTGGTTGCCGTAGAGTTAAGACCGCACCCATCGCGTGCTGCTCCCAACAGGGGGTACGCAGGACCGGCCCTGCTAATTCTTTATTAACCATGCGAGGCTACCGTGCAGTGCAGCATTAACAGCAGCAAGATCATGGCGCGCACACATTCGCTTGTTTATGCCCTCCTTATTGGCCTCGCCTGCGCAGCCTGCGCGCAACGTCAACCCGCGGTCGAGGTCTTTCGCGCTCTGCCATCTCAGCCCTATACCCTCGGCCCGGGTGACAAACTTCGCGTGATCGTATTCTCCCAGGATAACCTTTCAAACATCTACACGGTGGATGCGCAGGGCCGCATCACGATGCCACTCGTGGGCACGATCCCGGCGACAGGGCGCACGACCCAGGATCTCGCGAAACTCATCGAGCAGAAGCTGCGCGCCAGCTATCTGCGCGAGCCGCGTGTGACTGTAGAGGTCGATACCTATCGTCCGTTCTTCATTCTGGGTGAGGTGCAGAGCTCAGGTCAGTATCCGTTCGTCAGCGGCATGACCGTGCAGACTGCCGTCGCCATCGCGGGTGGTTTCTCGCCGCGCGCTGACCAAAACGAAGCCCAGATCACCCGCCAACAAGGCGGCAAGGTCGTCATCGGCACCGTCCCGCTCACTTATCCGGTGCAACCCGGCGATACGATCATGCTGAAGGAACGCTGGTTCTGAGGACAGCCGGATCATCCGCTCAAGTTCAAGCCTTGATCCCTTCATCAGGAAGGGCAACAATGGGTGCCGCCAACGGATGCTGGGGGAACTGCCGTGCGCATTCTGCATGTCTTCCGCACGCCGGTCGGCGGCCTCTTTCGCCATGTGATGGATCTGGCTCGCGGCCAAACCGAGCGCGGCCATGATGTTGGCATCATATGCGATGCGACCACGGGCGGCGCGCGCGCGGATGCGGCGCTTGCGGGGCTAGAGGCCACATTGTCGCTAAGCGTCAAGCGTGTCCCCATGGGCCGTCTGCCTGGACTTGGAGACATTGTGACGATCCGCAGGGTCGCCGCCCATGCCCGACAGCTTCGTCCCGACGTCATCCATGGCCATGGCGCCAAAGGCGGCCTGTTTGCTCGGCTGGCGACCAGGCGGGGGCGTGGTCCAGCGCTCGTCTATACACCCCACGGCGGCAGTTTCCACTATGGCCCCGGACATCCCGCTCACCACCTCTATATGGCTGCGGAACGCTATCTCGCGCGGCGCACCGATCTCTTTATCTTTGAAAGCGACTTCGTTCGCGCCCAGTTTCACCGCTACCTCGGCCCTTCCGGGCAATTGGAGAAGGTCGTCCACAACGGCCTCTCCGAGGAGGAGTTTTCCCTCCTCTCACATCCTTCTCCGGCCTTCGATCTTCTTTTCATCGGTGAACTCCGTGTCCTGAAGGGTGTGGATGTCCTGCTGGATGCGATCGCGCTGCTTCGGGACCGGGGCCATCCTGTCCCACGGCTCCTGATCGTAGGGGCCGGCCCCGACGAGGCGGCCTTCCAGGCTCAGATCGCCAAGCTCGGGCTGGCCTCCACCGTGACGATGAGGCGGCCATCGCCGATCCGCCATGTGCTGGGCGATGCCCGTGCAATGGTCGTCCCATCGCGCGCGGAATCCCTGCCCTACGTGATCCTGGAAGCAGCGGCCGCCGGGCAGCCGCTCATCGCGACCCATGTGGGCGGCATACCCGAGATCTTCGGCCCGGCCGGCGCGCGACTAGTTCCGCCTGCGGACGCGCCCGCGCTCGCTGACGCGATCGCACGAACCCTGGGCGATCCCGATCGCGCAACCGCGGATGCGCTCGCACTGCGCGATTATGTCCGTGCCCATTTCCTGATCGCTCAGATGGTAGACGGTATTCTGTTGGGATATGATGCCGCGGTCCGACATCGAGCAGAAGTGCGGCGTTAAAGCTTCCGTGACGCTTATCAATTAGGCATTCGTGCCGAAGTGACCCGTCGCCACACATCGTGGTGGATGATACTCGCCGGCTCGCGCGGGGTCTTGAGCCGGCAAAGAGGCGGCCTATGCCTACCTACGACATTCGTGATCTTCTCAAGCAGCCGATGCTCCCGGACGACGCCGAGCGGCCGCTGCCCCCCCTCGCGGAGGAGATCGCAGCGCGCCCCATCAAGCCGACCTATTCCCCGGTCGTTCTAGCCGGAATAGCGCGCGTTGTTGATTTCGTCATCGTCGCGGTCACCGGCCTTGCCGTGCACGCCCTCTATCTGACGCCAGGCAGCCAGTTCCCGATCATCCACGGCTTCACGATCCTGGCCATCGCGATGCTGACCGTCGTTGTGTTTCAAGCGCTCGGCATCTATCACGTCAGCTCATTCCGCGCGATGGTCACCCAGGGACTGCGCCTTCTCGGAGGATGGTGCGGGATCTTCCTCATTCTGATGGCCGCCCTCTTCTTCGCCAAGCGCGGCGAGGATTTTTCACGCGTCTGGCTCGCGAGCTGGTTCGTGGCAGGGCTCATCCTTCTGGTGGTGGGACGTACCATCCTGTCCTATGCCGTGAAGGCCTTGACTCGAGCCGGACGGCTTGACAGGCGTACAGCGATCGTCGGCGGGGGGCCTGCGGCGGAGGAACTCATCCGTGCGCTCGATGCCCAGCCGGACACCGGCCTGCGTATCTGCGGCGTCTTCGATGACCGTAGCGACGAACGCTCGCCCGACATCGTCGCCGGCTATCCCAAGCTTGGCAATGTGAGCGACCTCGTCGAATTTGCGCGCCGCGCGCATCTCGACCTCGTCATCTTTACGCTCCCGATCACGGCAGAAGATCGGCTCCTTTCCATGTTGCGGAAGCTGTGGGTGCTTCCCATCGACATAAGGCTCGCGGCGCATCGCAATAAGCTGAGGCTGCGTCCTCGCGCCTATTCCTACATTGGCGCCGTGCCGGTCCTAGACGTGTTCGACAAACCGATCGCTGATTGGGATCTGGTTCTGAAGTGGCTCTTCGATAAAATCGTCGGCGGACTTCTCATTATCCTGCTCTCGCCTGTGTTGGCAGCGACGGCGATCGCGGTGAAGCTTGATTCACGTGGTCCCATCTTGTTTCGCCAGAAGCGCTACGGCTTTAACAATGAGCTGATCGAGGTCTTCAAATTCCGCTCGATGTATGTGGACCAGTCCGACGCGGACGCCGCCCGCCTCGTCACAAAGGGAGATCCGCGGGTGACACGGGTCGGGCGCTTTATCCGCAAGACCTCGCTCGATGAATTGCCGCAACTATTCAACGTGGTGTTCAAGGGCGATCTGTCGCTGGTCGGCCCGCGTCCCCATGCTGTCAAGGCCAAAGCCGAGAACCGGCTCTATGACAAGGTGGTTGACGGCTATTTTGCGCGCCATCGCGTGAAGCCCGGTATCACCGGCTGGGCGCAAATCAACGGGTGGCGTGGCGAGACCGATACCGAGGAGAAACTCCAGCGCCGTGTCGAGCACGACCTTTTCTATATCGAGAACTGGTCGGTGCTCTTCGATCTCTATATCTTGGCGCGCACCCCATTTGCGTTACTCTCCACGGAGAACGCCTATTGACCGTGTGGATGCCCAAGCTGGATACGCAGAAGGCCGTCGCTCGCCACCGGGGAGCCGCGCCCGTCGTGCAGCGCTCCCGTTCTCTGCACTCCCTGCCGGCGGAATCATGGCCCAGGCTCACCCCATAGCCAAAACGCGCGGCGCCAATGGGGACACGTTGCGAAAGGGTGCGGGTGCCAGTCAGAATGCGTCACAACGCGCACCTGGACTTCGCGTAAGGCTAGCTCGCCTTGATAGTCTCACGCTTTGGCTCTTTGTATTCGCCGGCGCGTTCGTCCTCATCGAGCCCTCTCTGTACGAGTTGCTATTTCCACTCGCTCTCGGCGTCGCCCTGCTTATCGGCTTCCGGATCCCTGCCAGCGCAGCGCCGCTGATCGTTCTGTTGACATTGTTCAACATGGGCGGGGCGTTTGCATTGATGCCCTACCTCGACGAGAGCCGCAGCGTCATGTTCATCGTCATCTCGATCTATCTCGCGATGACGTCAGTCTTTTTTGCTTCGGTCCTCACACATGAGCCAGAGCGGCGGCTGGAAACGATCCGGTCGGCCCTGATCTGGTCGGCTTGGCCCGCCGGCATCGCCGGCCTCCTGGGATATTTCGACGTGGCTGGCCTCGGCAGCATCTTCACCGTTTACGGAAGAGCGTCCGGTACGTTCAAGGATCCAAATGTCATGGGCCCCTACATGGTGCTGCCCATCGTCTATATCGTTCAGGGGTTCATCGAGCGGCGCAGCGGCGCGTTGAAAACGATCGTCCTGCTCAGCGTGCCGCTCCTGGCGCTGTTCCTGTCGTTCTCGAGAGGCGCCTGGGCCGATCTGGTAGGTGCACTGGGGCTCCTATTCGCACTCAGTTTCGTCACCGGCGCGACCCTCGCCCAAAGGCGCATGATGATCGTCTATGCGCTCGGCTGCATGGCCGTTCTCGTGGTCATGCTGGGCATTGCCCTGTCCATCGATGGGGTGCGCGAGATCTTCACAATGCGGGCCTCGCTCTCGCAAGATTACGACGAAGGTGCAACAGGCCGCTTCGGCAACCAGTTGCGCAGCATTCCTCTCCTCCTCGATCATGTGAACGGTCTTGGGCCGCTGCGTTTTCACTACTATTTCAACGCCGACCCCCACAGCGTCTATATCAATGCCTTTGCATCCTATGGGTGGCTTGGTGGTCTATCCTACTTGACGCTGATCATCGCAACGTGGGTGATCGCCTGGCGCACCGTATTCCGACGCAGCCCCTTGCAATCCCACGCGATCGCGGTCTGGTCCGCGCTGATCGTGATAATAATCCAGGGCTTTCAGATCGACACCGACCATTGGCGCCAGTTCTACCTCATGCTTGGCTTGACCTGGGGCATTGCTGCCGCGAGCAAGACCCTTTCAACGGCAAGCATCCCGGCAACCGGCAACGCGCTGCTGCTCCAGGGGCCCCAACGCCAGCAGGCTCTCACCTATCAAACGCGTGCTCTGAGCCATACGCCACGAGAAGGCGACCGTATGGGATGATCACCCCTCTACATGAAGCGCCCATGCGGGGTGAATCACCGCGAGGCAAAAATAAAAAGCGCTTTTGACGCCTTTTTTGTCTCCGGTACCCCGTGCATTGCCCAAAACGGCCGATATGTCATGGGTCCAACCCGCTACTGCGCGACCGGCACTCAGGTGGGCGAGGCCTCACGCAAGCTGAGCTATGAGCGAGCTGGCATCTCACAAGCAAGGACGGCGACCATGTCGGGTCGCCATCCTGAAACGCCGAAAAAGGTGAGCCTCGCAGGCAGCCTTCAGAAATCGCGCTGGAAGCGCAGGCGCGTCTGCCACTGGTTCTCGGAAGACTTGTAAATCGCAGTGACGCCATTGTCGTAGACAAGCGTGCGGCCGTTCGGGTCGAGCTTGGTGTAGAGGACCTCCAGGCCGATATCCATCGCGCTCACCGGCGACCAGATGAGATTGGAGCCCACAGTCCAGGTATTGAAGTCGTTCAATCCGTTATAGGTGGAGGTGACCGCGCCCGAATAATTGACCTTGGTGTAGCCTCCAAACACGCTCTGGCGGATATTCGGCGTCCAGTAATGGAGCATCGCAGCAAGAGCGTTCCAGCCCTTGGTCTTCTTGATGTCTCCGTTGACGATCGCCCCATCCGTGGCGATGGTGGCCAATGGCCCGATGGCTTGGTCGCCATTGATGCCGATATAGCTGAGCGCACCATCGGTGTAGGCTGCCTGTAGCCACAGGTAATCACCGGCGGCGAGCATGGGGAGCTTCACCTTCACGCCGCCTTGCAGAGCAAAGCCATAGGTGGAATCGACCCGGCTTGCGAAAACGTTCGAGCCATAGATTGCGCCGGAATTAAGCTGATGGACCGCGCCGGAGAGCTGCGCCGAGCCCCACTCCTGATCCACGAGCAAATTGCCCACGACGTCCGGCATGCGCTGGCCGGCGACATCATAATAGCTCGTTCCGACATTGCGCTGATTGCGGTCTTCCAGCGCGATGGTCGCCGAAAAGCCCGAGCCGAATGTCGCGGAATAAGCCAGCAACTGGGTCTGGCCGTTATCGGAGCCGAGCGAGCCTCCGTAGTTCAGATCATTGGCGTAGAAATCAAAGAACGATTGGGCAACGCCGGCTGTGAATCCCGCAAACTGAATGAAGGCCTTGTCGAGACTTGAATCCGTGACGCTACCAGCCGGGATGCCCAAGGCGCGGTAGGCCCCCGACGTGCGGGTCAGCTCAAAGCGGAAGAAGGCGCGGATCGTACCCCATTCGGACGACGAACGCGCATCAACCTCGAGGCGGCCCCTTGCTAAAAAGCCGGTTGCGTCCGCGTAACGACCGTTGCCGGGCACCGACCACTTGGGCTGCGCGTAGAGATATTCGGCGCGAACATAGCCGCCGACCTTCAAGCAGACATCGCCACCCGGGATGTAGAAGAAGCCCGCCCCGTGAATCGAGCAGACCCGGACATAATCGACAGGCGCCGCCTTTGCCATCGGCAGATCGGCGGCCAGGCCTTGCGACATGACGGAAAAAGCGGCAACAGAGCTCAAAAGCACAACAGAAGCCAAACGCATTAGAGTCTCCCCCAACGGCAAAAGGCCGTAGTATCCAGACTGCACTTTAGGTGCGAATTCCGGCGCCAGTCGATTAAAATCGTCTGCTAAATCCCGCAAAACTTCATATGCTGCAAATTGGCAACATGTATATGAGTAATAAATATTCATTTATAACGAAAAAAGCCCAATATATGAGCATTCACGGCTCAGACAATGTAATATTCATGTATTATCTTCGGAAAAATCCAGATTCTCGCCTATGAAATGATCGATCCGGCTTTACTGGGAGAAATTTTCTCAATGGTTTGAACTTTGTACCTTTAACCTAAAGTAAAGAAAACGACACATCTTGATTAAACGAATCGCTCATCAAGTTATCGTGTTTTTGACATAATAAAGATTTATGAATGGCTTCGGAGAAATTTGGATAATATATTTAGCTGTGCCAAATTGTTTATTTGGGAACGATATCGTCACGGTGGATAGGGCGCGCTAATGGGGCCGCCCCCGCAGGCTTCCAGCGACGGCGGAAGCAGAACGAGCGCCCGTCCAGCCCCCGCGTGTCAATCCCATTCCGGCTCACGGAGCCGCTGACTCGATAATAAAAAAACCCCGGTGCTTAGCACCGGGGCTCGGTAAACTCAGCGAGTTCAGATGGGATTAGAAATCGCGCTGGAAGCGGATACGTCCCTGCCACTGATCCTCAGAACCCACAAGGCCGACGGGCGTCGCCCAAGTCCGCTTCGTGTCATACTTGGCGTAGAGCACTTCCACACCGATATCCATAGCCTTCACCGGCGACCAGATCAGAGCTGAAGCGACCTGATAAACCTTCGCGTCGCGGAAGTAACCTCCCGCGGCAACGGGGCCAGAGTAGTCGATCGCAGTGTAGCTACCCCAGAGCGTCGAGCGCAAGCTCGGCGTCCAGTAGTGCAAGAAAGCACCGAGGATATTCCAACCCTTCGTACGCTTGATTGTATCGTGGTATCGAACGGCATCGGTCATCGGCAGGTAACCGGTGTATTCACCCACGACCGGGCTGCCCGTCACGCCGAGGTAGCTCAACGCGCCATCCGCATAAGCGGCCTGCAAACAGAGCTGATCACCAGCTGCGAGCATCGGCAGGTTGATCTTCACACCGGCTTGCACTGCATAACCGTATTCATCATCGATACGGCCGCCCCAATGGTTGAGCGTACCCGTGTTCAGCTGGTGGACAGCCCCCGACAGCTGAGCAGAGCCCCAACCCTGATCGACACGGAGAACACCGACGACGTCAGGCATGCGCTGGCCAGCGGGATTCCAGCCGTAACCAACCGTCGTGACATTGCGCTGGTTACGATCTTCTATTGCGATGGTTGCGGAGAAGCCGGAACCAAAGGTTGCGGTGTAGGCGAGAAGCTGGGTCGCGCCGTTATCCGAGCCGGGGATGAAGCCGTTGGCCGTGCCCCAGTTCAGCGATTCAGCATAGAAATCGAAGAACGACTGCGCGACACCGGCCGTGAAGCCTGCGAACTGGATAAACGCCTTATCCAAGTTCGAGGTCGTGGTGCTGCCCTGGTTGCCCGCGACGGTAAAACCTTCAGCCGTATAAGCCGCCTGTGGACGATAAACGCCTGAATCGCGGGTCAGCTGGAAACGGAAAAAGGCGCGGACAGTGCCCCACTCGGAAGACGTACGCGCATCGACGTCGAGCTGAGCACGGCCACGGAAGCCGGTGGCATCGCGATAACGGCCGGTGCCAAGTCGGTTTCTGCCGGGCATTGCAGTCAGCGGGCCGTTCTGGAACGTATTCAGCGGCTCTTGATACTGGAACTCGGCACGGACACGACCACCGATCTTGATGCAGGTGTCGCTGCCTGGAATGTAGAAGAAGCCCGCGCCGTGGACCGAGCAAATGCGAACATAGTCGACCGGCGCAGCCTTCGTCATGGGAAGATCTGCGGCTTGAGCCCCGGCAACCGCGGCGAAGCCGGCGGCGCTACCGAGTAGAAGGCTCTTAACGAGCTTCATTCTGACCTCCAAAAAATCGAGACCCCATTGGGAGCAGGCTTAATTTCGAAGCTCGAGAGAAAGCTGAACTTCGAAGGTACCCTTTTCCCCGCTTTCTTGCGGGTTTTCCCCTGATCACCCGCTCCCCGGAGCCGTGCCAGCGGTTCAACCCGCGATGCGTAACGGGTGCTCCCCGACGCCTCATTACCATGCTGGACGGACGCTTCAGGTTCAATCGGATCCAAATCAAAGTAGCAATATTATCTGTGTTTTCTGACTAAATGTTGCATAAACGACACCTTAATCGCCCGGCTAGCGGCCGTTTCAGTCCGCTCGAGCGCTCGTCGATAAGATGTCGCATTGCACAATCCACGTCCGCATTCTCAACGCCTCAAAAATGCAGCGTCACCGCAGCACGGTTTGGAGAATCAAACTCGCCTCTACCCGCTTGAGTCAGCCGCATGGTTCTTTTTGCCGCGAGCTGAACGTCATCGCGCGCCGACCGGTACTTATCTATGAGCACCGTGGACGACGCACGACTTCAAGAACTTATGTCGAGGGGACTGTCGGCCTGATAGCCGCACAAACGCGAAGCCGCACAGCCACTTGGAAGCTGCCTTGGCTTTACCAATCTGACCTGCGAAACACGGGGGCAACGCCTGAGCCGCCTTGCGAATCGCCGAGTTGCTTACAATCTAGGGTTGCGCATTCGCCGGCGCTTTGCATTTTGCGCATAAGCACCGGCAGCCAAGGCCGCGCCACGCGGGAGCCAGCCTGTCGTGGGCGCTGGTTCCCGTCTAGACCCAGCCCCCGTCAACGACATAGTGCTGATTGGTGCACGCTGACGCTTCCTCCGATGCGAGAAATACGGTGAAACGCGCCAATTCGTCGGGAACCAGCTTGCGCTTCAAACACTGTCTTCGCATCAGTTCCTCTTCACCTTCCGGGGTCAGCCACTTCTCGATCTGCCGCTCTGTCATGATCCAACCCGGTGCTATGGCATTGACGCGGATATTGTCAGGCCCGAAATCGCGGGCAAGCGACCGGGTGAGGCCGAGAACCGCCGATTTCGAAGCAGTATAGACAGCCATATTTCCCTGTCCGACCATCCAGGACGTCGAGCCAAAGTTGATGATAACTCCGCTCTTCCTGGCTTTCATGTCCGGCAGAACCGCCTGCGCGGCAAAGAACTGGTGCTTCAAATTCACGGCGATGCGATCGTCCCAATAAGCGGGTGTGACCGTTTCCGTCGCGTGGCGCTCATCGTGAGCAGCGTTATTGATGAGAATGTCGATGGGGCCATACTGACTGCGTATCGCGGCAATCGCCGCGACGAGAGCGTCAATATCCGTTACGTCAGCCCTTTCGAAATGGACAGAACCGCCTGCTGCGCGCAGTTCGTCTACAAGCGCGCGGGATTCCGTCTCCTTTATATCAAGAAAGCCTACGCTGGCGCCTTGGCTCGCGAAACGCCTCACTATGCTCGCCCCAATACCGGAGCCGCCACCGGTTACCACAACAGTCTTGCTAGCTAGATCAGGATAGATTGCTGACATGGGCTGCCCTCCTTCTCGCCGGCCGAAATCGAGCCGGCCTCAATTCTGATGATCGCCTCTCAAGAGGCGGCGAAACCCCGCCGCACGTCAACCCCGGGCGCACCGCGTGCCCCATAAATCGACGGCATCGTCGCCTCTCAGATTGCTCGGCGACCTCATATTTAACAGAAGTATCATGATCTTAATCCAGAGCGTCTCGATCTCGATCCGGCAAGACGATAGGATAATATGCCTGATGGTCGAACGTCATTATTCTGCGCTATTGGACCAAATGAGGGCTTGCGGAAGCCAGAGCCTTTAGGCATCGTCACATCAACGCGCCCACTGAAGGCCATCAACCAGATTAGGGAGAGACACTTGACGCTCCTGAGACTGCAGGGGGTGAGCAAGGAATTCGGCGCCATACGCGCCTTGTCGGAGATCGACCTCACGGTCGCGGCCGGCGAAGTCGTGGGCCTGATGGGCGATAATGGCGCTGGGAAATCTACGCTCGTAAAGATCATTGCGGGCAATTTCCCACCCTCTCACGGCACGATGGTCTTCGATGATCAGCCCATGCATTTTTCGCGTCCGATCGATGCACGCTCCGTCGGCATCGAGGTGGTCTATCAGGACCTTGCTCTCGCCGATAATCTGACAGCCGCAGCCAACGTCTTTCTCGGCCGTGAACTCAAGCGGCGGCTGGGGCCTGTGATGGTTCTCGATCATGCGGCGATGAACAAGCGCGCTTCGGAACTGTTCCAGGAACTGAAGTCGGAAACGCGCGCCGATGATCTCGTACGGCAGATGTCCGGTGGCCAGCGCCAGGCCGTTGCCATCGCTCGCACGCGGCTCAAGAAGGCCAAGCTCGTGCTGATGGACGAGCCGACCGCGGCAATTTCGGTGCGCCAGGTCGCAGAGGTGCTCGATCTGATCCGCCGCCTGCGCGACGCTGGTATCGCGGTGATATTGATTTCGCATCGCATGCCGGATGTCTTCACCGTTTGCGATCGCGTTGTGGTGCTGCGGCGCGGATCCAAGGTGGCTGATAAGCCGATTGGAAGCTCGAGCCCGGAAGAGGTCACCGCCCTTATCACCGGGGCCAAGGAGGCCGCCTGATGGACGATTTATCGACGGCCGGACGACATACGAGCGAAAACGGTTTTACCAATGTTGGCCGCGCGGCTTGGTGGCAGCGCGGCTTTTTTGCGTCGCAGACGGCCTATGTCGTCCTGGCCTTCCTCATCATCACCATTGCCATCTCCTTCGTGGCCGACAATTTCCTCAGCCCGGAGAACCTGCTGCGCACATCGCAGAACTTTTCTTATGTCGGCATCGTGGCGCTCGGTGCGACGCTCGTCATCATTACAGGCGGGATCGACCTTTCGGTCGGATCCGTCATGGCGCTGACAGCAGTCGTGACGATGATCGTCATGAAGTGGATTGCGGAGACAGCACTCGGCTTCGTCTCCATGCCTCTTGCGCTGCTCATCGGACTGGCGATCTCGGGCTTCATCGGGCTCGTGAACGGCTTACTCATCGCGCGTCTCAAGCTTTCGCCGTTCGTGGTGACGCTCGGCATGCTGTCGATCTGCCGCGGGCTCACCTATGTGATCACCAAAGGCCGCAGCCAGGCACCGGGAGGACCCGGAGTCGATACATTCTATGCCCTGACCAACGGCAAGCTGTTCGGATTGCCCATCCCGCTCGTTTATCTTCTCGTCGGGGCGGCGATCATGGGCTTCGTGCTGCATCACACGGCAGCTGGGCGCCATATCTTCGCAATCGGGGGCAATGAACGCGCCGCCGCCTTGACGGGCGTTGCCGTGGAACGCGTCAAGATCGGGGTCTACGTCGCCTGCAGCGCCACCGCCGGCTTCGCCGGCATTCTCATGTCAGGCTGGCTTGGCGCGGCGCAGGCTAACCTGGCTACAGGCTACGAACTCACCATTATCGCCGCCGCGGTGATCGGTGGCGCAAACCTCGCCGGTGGAACGGGCGGGCCCGTTGGTGCGATCATCGGCGCCGCGCTGATAGAAGTCATCCGCAACGGTCTCGTGCTGGCCGGCGCGGATAGCTACTGGCAAACCGCAATCATTGGCATGATCATCATCTTCGCCGCCATCGTCGACCGATTAAGGAGCCTCCGCGCGGCTTGAGCAGGCCGCCGGCACATACGTCACAGGGGCACGATAAGCCTCACGCGCAAGGTAGGGAGAGAAATGATGAAACGCTTTCTTTTAGCGGCTCTCGCAGCAGCCGCCATCGCAGCGCCGGCTCTAGCGCCGCCCGCTGTGGCTCAACAGACAATGCGCTTCGCCATTGTCCCGAAGGCGATGAACAACCCGTATTTCGACCTGTCACGCGACGGGTGCATGAAGCGCGCGAAGGAACTTGGCAACGTAGAATGCATCTACAAAGGGCCGATCGAGCACGAGCCCGCAAGCCAAGTGCAGATCATTCAGGATCTCATCACGCAGCGGGTGGACGGATTGGCGATCTCAGTGTCCGATGCCGAGGCTGCAGTCAATGTCATCAAGCAGGCGCGCGACGCGGGCATCGCCGTCATCACCTTCGATGCGGATTCACCGAAGTCTGCGCGCCAAGCCTATGTCGGCACGGACAACAAGGAAATGGGACGCCAGCTCGGGCGCGAGCTTATCAAGCGCAAGCCACAGCCCGGCGCGTTCATCACCCAATCCGGAGGACCGGCCGCCGAGAATCTGAACGAGCGGCTTGCCGGCCTCTATGAAGTGGTGAAGGCGGCGGGCTGGAAGGAAGCCAGCGGATCGCCGAGCTACTGCAATGACGACTCGGCGCTCGCTGTTCAGCAGCTTAGTGACATGGTCACGGCCAATCCCGATGTGGATGCGGTGGTGCCGGTCGGAGGATGGGCGCTCTTTGCTCCCGAGGCCTACAAGGGCTTCGTGAATGCCCACAAGAAAAACTACGAGAGCGGCAAGCTCGCACTCGTGATGCCTGACACTCTCAAGGTGGAGCTTGAGCTCCTGCGCGACGGCTACGCCAATGTGCTCGTGGGACAGCGTCCCTTCGAAATGGGCGAGAAGGCGATGGACATCCTGTTGGCGCTGAAGAAAGGCGAGAAGGTCGAGCCGATCACCTATGTTGGCCTTGATGTCGTCACCAAAGACAATGTGGCCGAGTTTCTGAAGTGAGCCATCGCGAAGGGAAAGGTCAGCTCTCCCTTCCGCGCCGCACAAATTGCAAGTATCGGGATCCATCCTGCAAAAGATTAGTGCAGCATAAACATGTACAGGCACGGGCAGCGTTGTCCGGCGCTTTATCAAATGACCTGTTGGGGAGGCATCAAATGAAAACCTTCGCTCTTGCCACCGCGCTTGTGGCTGGCGTTTCCTTGGGCAGTGTTGCGGCCCATGCTCAGTCCGGCGCGCTCTCGAAGGCCGTGGGTGGTTATTCCTTCGAAGACGCAGCGAAGGAATCGCCAGATACTAAGAATTTCAACTCGAAGGATGGCAAGCTGACCTTCGCCATCATAACCCATACGGCTGGCAACGGGTTCTTCGACCCCACATATGTCGGGGCAAAAGCAGCGGCCAACGCCTTCGGGATCAATCTCATCACGCTCGGGTCGGAGGCGCCTGTCGACGACATTCCGCGTGAGATCGAGATCATCAACCAGGTGATCAACGACCCGACGATCGACGGCGTGATCATGACCACGCCGCAGTCCGGCGCCTACGACGACATCGTCAAGAAGCTCCAGGCCAAGGGCATCCCGGTCGCTACCACCAATTCGTTCGATCCTAATCTCGCCAGCCGTTCGCAGATATCTCATACCGGGCAGGACGCCGGCGCAGCCGCAATCGGCGGTGAGGCTCTGGCGCAGTGCCTGATCAAAAATGACGTCAAGGGCGGCAGCATCATCTTTCCATCAACCACCACTCTCGGCAATGTCGAGGTGAACAACCGCATCACCGCCGCCTTTCAAGCCACGGTGAAGGCGCTGAACGCGGCAGGCAAGCTGAAGGATTTCAAAGTCGACGCCGGTCCTCAGAACATCGGAATTGACGTCGACAAGGACAACATCGTGGGCTCAATCGTGACCCTGATTGAAAGCCGCAAGGATGTTGTCGGCGCCTTCGCCGCCAATGGCTTCGTGACCCCGGCCCTTGGGGATGCCATTAGCCAGCTCAAGCTGAACGGGAAGGTTTGTGCCTTCGGCTTTGACCTAGGCCCGAAGCAGCAGGAGCAAATCCGGACGGGCGCGCTCACCGGCTCGCTCGGTCAGCAGCCCTTCTTGCAAGGCTTCTGGCCGGTGGCGCAGCTCTATCTGCAGATCGACCGGGGCATTTCGGCAGCCAACCTGGACACGCGCGCCCAGCTTGTGACCAAGGACAGCGTCGACAAAGTCGGAAAGCGCTTCGAAAACTGATTGATTTCCGCAAGAGCCACAGCTGCACCGATCAGCGTGGCCTTGCGAGCGCAACAAACAGGCGCGGGGCGATCGATGCGAGCGGCAAGAGCCCGCCAATCCCGGCAGCTTTTGCCGCCTCGTCCTGCTTCGATCGGCTCGCTGCTGATATGTCGAACGCGCCCCTTGCCGAGGCGTGTTCGTGATGGCGGCCCCGCGCCAGCGCGTTTGAGAATGGAAGCTGTATGTCGCTTGAAATGACCGCCGGCCCCACCCCACGTGGACGGGTGAAGTTGCCCTCGCAGTTGCTGGGCAGCTGGGAGGCCGGCCTTCTCGCCTTTATGGCCCTGCTCTATCTGGCGGGCGTATTGATCAACCCCGCCTTTTTCGGCACGACTGATGCAATTTCGGCGGTTCTGCGCGACACGGCACGCTTCGGGGTCATGGCAGTTGGCATGACCTTCGTGATCGTCAACCGCGATCTCGATCTTTCGGTCGGATCGACACTCGGGCTCGTCGCTGTCAGCTTCTCGATCCTGTTCGCCCCGACGCATCTCGATATCGATGCGGGCACAGCCACGGCGATCTGCCTTGGCCTTGGCCTTCTGGTCGGGTTGATCAACGGTGTCCTCGTCGCCATTCTGCGCGTTCCGCCCTTCATCGCGACGCTGACGATGCTGTTCATCGGGCGCGGTGTTGTGCTCGGGCTAACCGGTGGCAAGACCATCGGCTACGACATCAAGGCGCGCGACTATGGCTTCTTCGCCCTGGGCGAAACCAACGGACTCGGCTTCAACAACCAGATCCTTATCTTCCTGCTTTTCGCGGCCGTCGGCGCCCTGCTGCTTGCGAAGACCCGCATCGGCTACGAGACCTACGCGACAGGCGGCAATGACCAGGCTGCCCAATACGCCGGCATCAACACACGCTGGGTGCGTGTCCGTGCCTTCATGCTGTCTTCCTTCTGCGCGGCGGTGGCCGGCCTGATGAATGTCGCCCAGGACAAGGGCGTGACATCGCAATACGGCCAGGGTGCGGAGCTCATCGTCATCGCGGCCGTCATTGTTGGCGGCGCCTCGATTGCTGGCGGGCGTGGTCGTGTGCTCGGCGCATGCCTCGGCGCGGCGCTGGTCGTGCTCATTGACAAGGTGCTGCGGGAAGGAGTGCCGACGACGCGGGTCATTGATGTTGGCGGTGTCAAAATGGAAGTGGCGGCGATGGCGCAACTGCCGCCCGGCGCCGTACCAGCGTTCCTTGGCCTTCTGCTGCTGGGCGCCGTGTTGCTTGAACCTCTGGTTGTACGCGGCAACGTGCTGGGCCGGCTGAAGGGTTGGCTGCTGCGGCGTGACGTGCCGGCTTCCGCAGATAGCGGCGGTATTGCGATCGTGGGTGTTAAGACCATGGGCGCGGCGAGCGATGCACGCGGTGTCGGCCTGCGTGGGTTGCGTGCTTTCCTGCACCGCCGTGACGCTGCGGCCATTATCCTGATGGTGGTGTTGTGGGCGGCTGGCTTCTGGCTGCGACCGGATTTCTGGGGTTCGCTTGACAACTCCTTCAACCTGCTCTTGGCGTTCACGGAGATCGGCCTGCTGTCGCTTGGCCTCACCTATGTCATTGCCAATGGCGATATCGACCTTTCGGTCGGCTCGGTGCTCGCCCTCTCGGGCGCGGTCGCGGCCTTCACCATGAAGGAACTTGGCGGTGATCCCGCAACCGCCGTGGTACTGGCGCTTGCCGCTGGGCTTGCCTGCGGGCTGTTCAACGGTTGGCTCACTGCCAAGATTGGCATGCCAGCCTTCGTCGCAACGCTCGGCATGTTCTATATCGCACGCGGGCTGGCCGCCTGGCTTGTCTCCGGGCGTCAGCTGTCGGGCTTTCCGGAAGCCTATAATCTCCTCGGCCGCAACCTTTCGGTCGTGCTCGAATCGTTTGGCGTTCATGCGACAGGAGCCTTTGCCGCAGTGGCGCGTGCGGTCAGCGTGCAGACCCTGTTCCTAGCTATCGTCGCTATCCTCGCCGCGGTTGTTCTCGGGGCCATGTCCTTTGGCCAGAAGGTCTATGCCACGGGCGGCAACGAGCGGGCGGCCAGCTACGCGGGCATCAACACCAAGCGCGTGCGCCTCCTGTCGCTCGTGTTCTCCTCGCTCTGTGCGGCGGCGGCCGGCGTCATCTATGTCGCCTATTATCGGAGCTTCAATCCGGCCGCTGGCCAGTTGCGCGAGCTCGACGCGATAGCCTCGGTGATCATTGGCGGTGGCTCGATCTTCGGCGGCTATGGCACGATCATTGGCTCGCTCGCCGGTGCGGCTGTCATAACCCTCATCCGGGCGCTGCTGTCACTGCAGATTTTCCTCAGCGATGGCTCGTCCTTCGTTATGCCACAACATTGGATGAACGTATTCATCGGCCTCATTCTTTTGGCGGCGGTAATCGGTGACATCTGGTTCCGGCAGAACAACATCTTGGGAGAATGGAAGCGGCGGCGACAAGCCCGCGCCCAGGCCCGTCACGATGCCCGCGCGGCAGGAGTAGCAGCATGACCACCCCGATCATCACGATGCGCGGCATCATCAAGACTTTCGGCGCCGTCCAAGCCCTGCGGGATGTCGATCTCCATCTCATGCCGGGTGAGATTCTCGGCCTCGTGGGCGACAACTCCGCAGGCAAATCCACTCTTATGAAGGTCCTGACCGGTGCTTACACGCGCGACGGCGGCGATGTGCTCGTGAATGGCGAGATCACCCACTTCAAGAGCCCGCATGAAAGCCGTGATCTTGGGATCGAAATGATCTATCAGGATTTCGCGCTCTGCGGAAACATGGACGTCGGACAGAATATCTTTCTCGGCCGCTGGCCAAGGCGTTTCGGCCTCTTCGTCGACCGGCCGAGAATGTATGAGGAGGCCCGGGCGGTCCTCTCCCGGTTAAAAGTGGACGTCAACTCCGTCTTCCAGAAAGTCGAGAGCCTCTCTGGCGGCCGGCAGCAATCGGTAGCCATTGCGCGCGCCATCTCCTTCAATCCGAAAGTCGTTATCTTCGATGAGCCCACCGCCAATCTGTCCGTCATGGCGACCGAACGGCTGCTCGAGACCATGAGCGAGCTCAAACGCCAGGGTGTTGCGCAAATCATCATCTCGCACCGCCTCACCGATATCTTCGAGGTCGGTGACCGCATTATGGTGCTGAAGCGAGGCGAGAATGTCGGTGATCGCTACATCGCCCATACCTCCGAACGTGAGGTGCTGGAACTGATCGTTTCCGGTACACGCGAGACGGCATTGACAGCGGATGAAGCCATGAAGAAGGCAGCTTAGGCAAAATTGCGATGCTCCCTTGTCAGGCAGGCGCAGGTCCTTGCTATTGCCGCTTCAGCAGGAATGTCTGGACTGCACGGTCCACGATTTGGCCGGCCTCGGCGCGCGCCGAGGGATTGCCCCCGTAGGAAGCCCCGCGCTGCATGCACGAACGTAAATAGGCACCGATATCGCTTGGCGGGACGACCAGGCCTGTGTCCCAGCGCCGCGCCACCACCGGGTCAAGCGCGATATCGAGGCCGCAGTCCCGCGCAGTTTGAGCTCGGGGCAGATAGCGCACCGGCGTCGGCAAATCAAAGCCATGATGGGCGCCGGTGAAGACGAACATCTCCACCGGGGCACCCTTGCTGCGGAGAAAATCCACGTAACGACCACAATGAGCTGCGGGCGTGTAGTCATCGTCGCCGCCGAGCAGGAGGAAGACAGGCGCGGCCGACACCTCCTCCGATTTGTAAGGAATCGAGCAAGATGAATAGAAGGCGATGTGCAATGCAAAGCGCAGGTCATCGTCGATGACCGCCCGCCGGAAAGGCTCGAGCGTCGTATACAACGCTATTTGACCGCCCTTTGAGTATCCGACGATTCCGATGCGGTCACGGGCGATGCCAGGATGAGAGCTGAGCAGCTTCAACGCAGTCAGTGCATCGGTCACGCTCGCAGCCAGTGGAAGCCTGCTCTGATCATCGCCGGTGCTTGTGAAGCCGCGAGGCCCGAAGCTGTCGACCACGAATGTCGCCACGCCCATCTCATTCAAACGTGCCGCCCACTCATTCTCACGTCCCGGAAGAATGCCGCCACTGCCGTGCATGATGATCATCGCAGGTGCGGGCGTCTGCGACGTGGTCGGAATAACCAGCTGACCGGTGATCGTCGATTGTCGCCCGCCACCGGCCATCATCTCGGTGGGGCCAGTCGGTGTTCGCGAGGCGAACGCAATGGTACCGACGCGCCCATCTTTGAGATCGGAAACTGGCGCAGCCTGGCATAAGCCCACCGCGGCCACGCACAACAAGAACCCCGCAACAACGGCGCGCATTCGGGCCTCCTAGCCAGGTTATTCCATTGCAATCTCTCATCGCAATCACGACGAATCTAAGGCTCAGCCCGAGCCTGCCTCCAGCCCCGCAGTTGTGGCCAAAGACGGCGATGGCGGGCTATGGCAGGTTGTCGCGGAGGAATATGTCGATGCGGATGCGTTCTTGCTCCGCGATGATCGGCTCGCCGCTGCAATGCGCCAGCAGAATGCGGGCGGCCGAACGGGCCTCGTGTCCCGGATCCTGATTGATGACAGCATCGATCACGCCGTGCAGCAGGAGGCGTCTCGAATGGCCGGTCAATTCGTGGCCAACAATGATCAGGTCCTGATCGCGCCGAGCCGCTCGGACGGCCGCTGCCAAACCTTGCAGACCGGCGCCCGCGTTATAGAGCCCCACCAGATCGGGATTACGGGAAATGATCTGTTCGACGACCTTTTGAGTCAGGGCGATATCGTCCCTGCCCTCCTCCGCGGCGAGCACGCGAAGGCCCTCGAACTCGCCGGAAACGACCTGGAAGAATCCCAACAGGCGTTCAGCATGGTCGCGCAACGCCAGAGAACCGGCAACCACACCTATGGTCCCCTTACGCCCGGCCGCGAAGCGACCGAGCAGCGCTCCTGCCGTGCGTCCGGCCGCCGTATTGTCGATGCCGACATAACGCAGCCGCCTTGAGGCCGGTGCATCTGACACCAATGTAACCACGGCGACGCCTCGCCCGACGAGATCATCAATCGCTGCTCTCACGCGCGGATGGTCAAGGGCAACAACCGCGACGCCTCGGTACCGCGTGTCGAGCGCTTCCAGCGCCTGCGCCAGAGTCTCGGGGTCGAAGACATCGACGCGCCGCACGTCGATGAAAGCGCGCTGGCCCGCCAGCCAATCGGCCGTCGCAGCGATCTGTTCCTCAAGGAGACGCATGAAGCTGTTGCTACCAGCGGGCATGATGAAGCAGAAGCGGAACGTCTCATTGCGGGCAAGTCGCGCCGCCAACGGATCAGGCCGATAGCCCAACCGATCGATGGCAGTCTGCACCCGCGCCATCGTGCGAGCCCTGACACCCGGCCGACCATTGAGGACGCGGTCCACTGTGGCGAGCGAAACACCTGCCTCGTCAGCGACATCCTGGAGTGTGACTCGTGCTATGGGAACAATCATGATGTCCCATGCTGCCCTCATTGTTTGAGGTGCGCAACTCATGCGCCATCGGCCCCAGGAATGAAACAGATCTCGACGCAAATTCCAATTTGCATGGGCGCTAGAGTTTACCCACAAAGCGCCCGCATTCGGCAATGCCGCCTGTGCCTTATCCGCAACACACGCAACAAACATCAGCATGTCGAGCATGATCATGCGCGCGCAATGCCACTGCGGTACGACGTCAACGTTGCATCCGCATAAAACAGCTATTCGGCTATAGGTTTATTCCATAATGGGTTTTCGGCGGGAGAGGCATTCTGGCACCTTGGCTCGTGCGTCACTCTCCAGATCGCGCCGTTTGGGTGCCATGCATACAGAGCATAGATTGACACTTGCAACCTTTGCGCCAGCGAAGTAATGTTGCGTTGCGATATGGCGATGTCATGTCGCTGCCCTCCTTGGGCGTTTCCTCCCTAGACTTGGGCCGCGCGTGTAGCGCGGCCTTCTTTCTTTTTAGGGAGGGCAGCGACTATGTCCGCCGACCGGTCTATACCGCGCGGCTCCCTCTGACCCCGAAAAAACCCTCTACAAGAGCAAGACCGCCCATCCTGGTTCGGGGGCGGTCGTGCTGTTTCCTCCTGCGACTTGGGCGCAGGGCTATAGTTGCACACGAAACCGCAGCGCATGGCAAGCGGAAATCAGCGCTTTCTTCCTATTTTTTGCGGATCGCTCTAAAACCACTCTCAAATGCGCGATGGATGCGGTGGGAGCCCAAAATCTTCCCAGAAGCGGACGGGAAAGCGGCATTATGCGCAGAAAACACCGCGGGCGGCGAAAGAATTGTTGCTAACACAGGGGCGAGCGCCTCAGGCGGCGATCACGCCGGCCTTAGGGCAATCAGATCGCGCAACGTTGTCAATGTCGAGCCATCCGCGATCCCGTCGACACGCGAGGGCCGGAAATGGCGTTGGAAGGCTGTAACGACCGCTTCCGTCTCTGCGTCGTACACGCCCGTGATCGTGATGCCATAGCCATACAGCGCGAACATGGCTTGGACGGCCTCGATCGGCTGCCCCGTGTCCCCCGGGCTGAAAAAGCGTCCGCCTGCGATTGGAGCGGGACGGACCCAATGCCCGACTCCCGCCTCATAAAGACGTTCCCACGGAAACACCTCACCCGGATCCGACTTGCGTACCGGGGCAACGTCGGAATGGGCAAGAACGCGGTCCGCGCGGATTCCCCAGCGTGTAACGATGTCTCGGGAAAGGGCGACGACCGAAGCGATCTGCGCCTCGGGATATGAAGGCATGCCGCCGGGGTGGCCGGGATTCGCGATTTCAATGCCGATCGACGCTGAATTGATGTCCGTCTCGCCCTGCCAAAACGAGCGACCGGCGTGCCAGGCGCGCCGCGCCTCGGGCACGAGCTGCAGAACATGCCCATTCTCGAATACGAAATAGTGGGCTGAGACCTCCGAGACCGGGCTGCACAGCCGGTTCAACGCCTCCCCGGCCTCCGGCATCCCGGTGTAGTGCAGAATGAGCATGTCCGGCGCGCGGACGCCATCGCTCTCGGGGGGCACACCCTTGATGAGGCGCTCACCGTGGTTGGGAGAGGCGAAAACCTTCGCGGCAACGGGACTATCCGGACGTGGTAGGCGGCTCGGCGGTTCGGTCATCAGCAGGCGTCTTCCTAGGAAGGCATTCTTCGCGCATAGCGGCAGGCACGCTGGTGTCCCATATGACCCGCCCGGCCGCAACCTGTGGCAAACCGCCAAGCATCTCACACAGCTCGAGAATGTGGTCCTTCTCGATGACTTGGAATGATAGCGAAGACCGATGGCCGAAGCACCCGGCCATCCGAGATCCCTTGATTGACGACTCTCATTGGTAGACGGAGGGCGAGAATCACTGTTCTCGCTCACGCCCTTGCGGCCCTCTCGGGTGCACTCCAACATCGGCGGATGCCAGGTCCTTCTCTCGCCTCTCCGTTCTAGCGAACCGGTTTCGCCGAATTCGAACGTGCGCTAATGGGGAAAGTAAGACGGGGCGCTATGCACAAGATGAGAGCCTGCAAAGGCCCGCGAGCGTGTACGCCGTGAGCGAAAATCACGTCCGATCCACAGGCGATCGCAGAGCGTCAGACGCTGGTGGGCGATGGGCAGTATGATGCCGTTCTCAAGCGCCAGGTGCGCTTCTGCCAGAAAGATCAGCTTCAGCAAGTCAGCCCGGAGCGCTACCGGAAGTTGCACACAGCCATTCTGACGGCAGTTTGCGAGTTGCACCATGACCACGGCGGCGGCATCCTCCAGAACTGAGTGCTCCCCCAGCAACTGCCTGATCAGCGGTTCCATGTTGTCCTCGCGGCGTTTGCGCTGGAACAGCAAAGGGAACAAGCTCTCCTCCTCATCAGCGCGATGAAGCGGGGCATCGACTGTCAAAGGACGTACAACGCCGGCCACGGTTGCAACATCGATATTCTGGTCCTCGATGGCCCGGATGATGCGATCGAGGTTCGCTCGTTGGCGAGCGTGCTCCACAAACAATATATCGACCGGATCAGTGCAAAGATCGAGATCGGCTCTCGACATCAACGCGCAGGAGAGGCTTTCCGATATCATGACTACGCTTTCGCCCTCAGGGCATGGCCGAGGCAGCACATCCCTGGAATTTGATATCCGAGGGTGAACGCAGCTTCCCGATCAGAACACGCCCAAATTATCGATAAGGAGCGGCCAAAACTTCAAGAACCGCCGCGATCGCAAAGCATTCATGCGATCATCCAATCATAAGGCGAATTTTTGAAAAGTTACAAAATGATAACAGCCGCAGAATGCCGCCATCAAACTTGCATTTTGTGCACGACTGCGAGGTAAGCATCGCTGAAATAGCGCGTCTCCGACCCGCGGCGCTCTGGACCTGCGGCTTCACAAGCGCGTGTGCGCTTCAGCGCAAGTAGTCGTGCACGACCTTGCCAAGCCCCAAAGTCAGATCCGCGATGATGTGGACCGCCGATACGACCTCCAGTACGGGCAGTTCGGCAACAGGCGCCAGCGCATGGGGCTCCAACGACAGTGCCGCAGGGCCTGACCACGCTCCTTCTATCGTGACATCTTCGAGATAATACTCGACGATCTCGCAGATGCGAGGCGACCCATCGACATGCGGAACGATCTTCAGGAGAAAGTTTGGCGCCAGCAGCGCTGCTTTCACCGTCTCCTCCGGCACGACCTTGTGCTTGTACCCCATAGTCCCGGTGGCGACCCGGACTGGGCCATAGTCGAGCGTGCCAACAAGCGTATCGATCTCGGCGCGCAGGACCGGAGATGCGAGCTTCTTGGGGAAACCCCAAAGCTCACGCCCGCCGGCGATCGGTGGATGGTCGTTCAGGAACATACAATGCGTGTAGCCGCCCTTCCGCCCCTGGAAGGAGACAGGAATGACCTGTCCGGTTTCGGTATAATCGCCAAAGCCAGTGGAATTGGGCATGCGGATGAATTCGTACTTCACGACCGGCTCGGTGATTTCCAGCGGTTCCGGCACCAACGCCCTCAATCGCTCGGGGTCCGTCCGATACGTGATGATCATGTATTCGCGGTCCACGAAGCGATAAGGCCCGGGCGGATAGGCCGGGCTTGTCAGAGGCATGGCGAAAGCCTGTTCACGCACTTCATGTTCTTTCATGACGCACTCCTCAATCCAAGACGGCCGTTCATACACAGGGTGCGCGCTACCGCTCAGTCGTAGCCGCTCGTCGCACAGTCGAAGGTCATCACGCCCTCGATATTTGTCGGGCGCTGATAGATTTCCTCGTGTCGGAGGGAGCGGACAGCATCGTGATATCCCGCGCGCCAATGCTCTTCCATGCTCACGCGAGAAAATTCGTAATCTTTGCTATCACCCTCATAGTTTTTCGATCTGTAAATAAGATGAACTATGTTATAGACGTGGCGATCAGATGCGCCTTTCAAGATATCGTAATCAGAACCAGTCTTGTATTCATCCGGCAAAGTGGCAAGAAAATCCGCCAGTGTCACACGGAGCCGCTGAATGCGCTTGAATTGATCGGTGCTTGCACGTGTTCGGCTAGAGAACTGCACTTCTTTCTGCCGGACAGAGACCTGCGTCAAATCAGCGGGGAACTGGCCACGCGCGCTCCAGAGATCCACCTGGAAAGCCAGAGTGTCCTGCCGCGAGTTCTGCACGACCCACTGCAGCGGTGTGTTGGAGACGAGGCCACCATCCCAGTAGAATTCTCCGTCAATCTCGACGGCTGGAAATCCGGGCGGCAGCGCGCCACTCGCCATGATATGCTCAGGGCGAATGACGTGCGTGGCCGTGTCGAAGTAGGAGAAATTGCCGCTGCGGACGTTGACGGCGCCAACGCTGAGCCGCATCCCATCGTGGTTCAACCGGTCGAAATCAATGAGACGCTCCAGAGTGCCGCGCAGCTCGCTCGTATCATAGTAGCTCGTCGCCTGGGGAGATCCCGCCGGCATCATCCAGGGTGGCGGATAGCGCGGCGTAAAGAACCCGGGAGCACCCCCAGAGAGAGCATAGAGGGCACTATACTGGTTGAACACGCTGCGGGCCGCATCGCCACGAGCCGCCTTCTGAGCTACCGGCGTCAGGAAATCCCAATAAGGGCGTGCGGTTATCTCTTCCCAGAATTGGCGTAGCTTGCTCACTCGCTCATTCGGTGCGTTGCCAGCGATAATGGCGGAATTGATCGCTCCGATAGAGATGCCGGCAATCCAGTCCGGATGAAGCTCTGCCTCTGCCAGCGCCTCGTAGACGCCCGCTTGGTACGATCCAAGCGCCCCACCCCCCTGGAGCAATAGGGCAATGGAATCAAACGGCGGTCGCTGGAGCGTTCTATGGCTCTTTCTCAGCCCTTTTTTCGGCATGGCCAACTCCTCTCGCCACCTGCAAGTGCGTTCATAACAGACCACTAGCGCTATCGATTAAAGGTAGCGTGACTTGCCCTGACGAAGCTAGAGACACTTGGTAAGTATGGTTGAGGAAAGAGTTAATAGCAGGCCTATTGAGAGAAGCGAGACATAGCTACTTCGCCACACCATCCCAAACAAAAAACCCCCGGAATGACCCGAGGGCTCTTGTGGCCATCAACTGAAGCCTCTGATATAGGCGCCACGAGCAATATGCCTATACACAACCGGCCCAAATGCGCACCACGCATTCAGGAGAGAGCTGCGATGGTCCTTCGCCTGAGCGAAGATCAGTAACTCTCGGCGATATTCGCGGCTTCGCGACCCTTCGCGCCAGCAACCACGCTCATCTGCACCCGCTGACCTTCAGCGAGATCGTTGAGGCCGGCACGCTGGAGAGTCGAGGCGTGCACGAATACGTCCCGTCCGCCGTCGTCCGGCTGGACAAAGCCGAAGCCCTTGTCGCGGTTATACCACTTAACTGTGCCGTTCAGTTCCTCTGACGGTCCGTCGGCGCGGGGCGGATAGCCGCCACCACCGCCACCGCCGAAACGCGGCGCAGCTGGACGCGGCGCCCGCTGCTGCGGTGGCAGGTCCTCGAGTTCCACAACTTCGGACACCTGCGGACCCTTGGGTCCGTCGCGGAGGCGGACCATGGCGCGGGCGCCTGCCTCTGCACCGGCGTGGCCTGCGGCCTCAAGCGTACGCAACGACAGGAACGCGTCCCCTGAGCCGTCGGAGCAGGCAACGAAGCCAAAGCCCTTGCTGGGATTAAACCATTTGACGGTCGCTTCAATGACAGGACCGGAGGGCGGTGCGAACATGCTGTCTCTCGGATCTCCGCCACGCGGATCTCCACCAGAGCGCGGGCCCCCAAAGCCGCTATCGCGCGCGTCAAAACCGTCTCTACGGCCGCCCCGGCGGCGCGCATCACGGGAATCATCATATCGGTTCATACAGGAAGATCCAACTAGAGAGATATAGCTTTTATCCGAACAAGGTTTCGGCGCACCACACGTTTACACGTCTTAACTTTATTCAACCCTCATGCTCGTGGCGAGCGAAATCATAACCTCGATTTGGGCAACACGCGAGCACCCAATTGCGGTAAAATTGCAAGTTTTTTTGGCCGCGTTCGCGACGCGATGCCGGTGAAGAAGGCGGGTCAAGCGCTGTCTTGCGGATCGTCCTTTTCGCGACTCGCCACGACCTTCAGCGGTTAGAGTCCATCTGCGAGCCTGCGCGGGCGAGTTACGCCCCCAACAAAAAGACTCAACAACAGAAGAGGCGCCGGACATAATATAAATTCTATTTCAAAAACTTAGGTTTCACTCATGAGAATTTGGGTCAATCCACGGGGCCGGCAAACCTAACGTCGCTTTAGCTTTACGGTACTGGGGATGGAGCAGCCGATGCGATCGTCCGATCGGCTGCCCCGGCGTCTGACCGCCTAAGCCAGGACGAGCAGGAGGTCCTTCGCGTCGATCGGACTGGCACGATGGACGAGAATCTCGGCCACCGTTCCGTCACGCGGCGCATGCAGCGTGGTCTCCATCTTCATGGCCTCGATTGTCAGGAGGACATCGCCCGCCTTTACAGGCTGGCCGACTGTTACGGCAATCGAGGAAACCGACCCCGGCATCGGCGCGGCTACATGGCCGTCATTGCCGTCCTCGGCCTTGCGGCGTTCAGGCTGCGAGGCAACAGCGGCGCGGTTCGGAACCTTGGCTATGCGCGGCTGCCCGTTGAGCTCGAAGAAAACCCGCACCTGCCCCTCTTCATCGGTCTCGCCGATCGCCTGCAGGCGAACGACGAGGGCCTTGCCTTTCTCGATTTCCACGGAGATCTCGTCACCGACCGCCATCCCGTAAAAAAATACAGGCGTCGGCAGCATCGACACAGGCCCATATTTACGCTGCGCGCCCGCGAATTCCGCGAACACCTTGGGGTACATCAGATGGGCAGCCAACGCCGCGTCATCCGCGTCCTCATCAAGCACCTTCGCGGCATCGGCACGCGCGGCATCGAGGTCACAATCCGCTAGAAGCGAGCCCGGCCGCGCCGTGGATGGCACCTCGCCCTTGAGCGCCTTCCTGACGAGCTCCTCGGGCCATCCACCAGGTGGCTGACCAAGATCGCCCCGCAGCATCTCGACGACCGAGGCTGGGAAAGCAATCTCCCGGTTGGGATCGAGAACGTCCCCAGGCGTGAGGTCCTGCGCGACCATGGTGAGCGCGAGATCACCAACGACCTTGGACGACGGCGTCACCTTTACGATGTCCCCAAAGAGATCGTTCGCCGCGCGATAGGCTTTGGCGACATCGTGCCAGCGAGTCTCGAGGCCGAGAGAACGCGCTTGCTCCTTGAGATTGGTAAACTGGCCACCCGGCATTTCGTGGAGATAAACCTCAGAGGCGCCCGCCTTGAGGTCGCTCTCGAAGGCGGCATACTGCGCTCGTACCGCCTCCCAGTAAAAGCTGATCTGGCGGATGGCCTCGGGGTCGAGACCGCTCTCGCGCTCGCTGTGGCGCAAGGCCTCCACCATCGACCCGAGACACGGCTGCGAGGTCAGGCCGGACATGGCGTCCATCGCGCCATCGACCGCGTCCGCGCCGGCCTCGATGGCCGCCAGCATGCTCGCCGCGGAGATGCCCGACGTGTCGTGGGTATGAACATGAAGCGGCAGGCCCACCTCTTCCCGCAGCGCCTTCACGAGAACGCGCGCGGCAGCCGGACGCAGCACCCCTCCCATGTCCTTCAATCCGAGGACATGACAGCCGGCGGCCTCCAACTCCTTAGCAAGGCCGACATAGTACTTCAGTGAATACTTCGAGCGGTCCGGGTCGAGAATGTCACCGGTGTAGCAGATGGCACCTTCCGCGATCTTGCCTGTTTCGCCGACGGCATCGATCGCGACCCGCATGTTCTCGACCCAGTTAAGGCAGTCGAAGATGCGGAAGAGATCAATACCACCCTTGGCAGCCTGCCCCACGAAGAAGCGCACGACATTATCGGGATAGTTCGTGTATCCGACGCCGTTAGCGCCCCGGAGCAACATCTGGAGCATGAGATTGGGCACCCGCTCGCGCAGAAGTGCCAGACGCTCCCATGGATCCTCGTTGAGGAAGCGCATGGCGACGTCAAATGTCGCGCCGCCCCAGCATTCGAGTGACAGAAGTTGCGGCAACCCGGATGCATAGGCGTCGGCTATCCCCACGATGTCATGTGTGCGCATGCGCGTCGCGATTAGCGACTGATGCGCGTCGCGCATGGTGGTGTCCGTGAACAGGACCCGCTCTTCTGCACGCATCCACTGACCAAAAGCCTTGGCGCCTAGACTATCCAGCCTTTGCTTGGTGCCCGCTGGCTTCTCGGCGGCAAAAACCGGCGCCAAGGGCTTACGCGCCTCAGCCGGGGGACGCGGACGATTCTTGACCTCGGGATGGCCATTCACCGTGACGTCGGCCACATAGGTCAAAAGCTTGGTCGCGCGGTCACGACGCCGGCTGAACTGGAAGAGCTCCGGCGTATCGTCGATGAAGCGCGTCGTATATTCGGCCCTGATAAAGCTCGGATGGTCGAGCAGCGCTTCGAGGAAGGTGAGATTGGTGGCAACGCCGCGGATGCGATATTCTCGTAACGCGCGGTTCATCCGGTGCGTCGCCTCCTCAGGCGTCTGGGCCCAGGCCGTCACCTTCTCCAGCATGGGATCATAGTAACGCGTCACGACCGCCCCGGAATAGGCCGTGCCGCCGTCGACGCGGATACCAAAGCCGAAGGCGCCGCGATAGGCCGAGATCCGCCCGTAATCCGGAATGAAGTTGTTCTCCGGGTTCTCGGTTGTGATGCGGCACTGCAGGGCATGACCGTTGAGGCGAATGCCGTCCTGTGTCGGGATGCCGGTCTCGGCGACATCGCCTATATGACCACCCTCGGCAATCTTGATCTGCGCCTTGACGATATCGAGCCCGGTCACGACCTCGGTGACGGTATGCTCCACCTGTATGCGGGGATTGACCTCGATGAAATAGAAGGCGCCGGTATCGGCATCCATGAGAAATTCGACTGTACCAGCTCCCACATAGCCGGTGGCGCTGCCGATCTTGAGGGCAGCCTCGCAAAGCCCTTGTCGCTGATCATCCTCAAGGAACGGCGCCGGCGCACGCTCCACCACTTTCTGGTGGCGGCGTTGGATGGAGCAGTCGCGCTCGAATACATGAACGAGGTTGCCATGCGTGTCCCCGAGAAGCTGCACCTCGACATGGCGAGCGCGGCGCACGAGCTTTTCCAGATAGACCTCGTCTTTGCCGAAAGCCGCCTTAGCCTCACGGCGCGCCGTCGTCACCGAATCAATGAGAGCGTCTTCACTTTCGATCGGGCGCATGCCGCGCCCGCCGCCGCCCCATGACGCCTTCAGCATTACGGGATAGCGGATCTCAGCAGCTAACCGCTTGATTTCCGATGGGTCTTCGGGCAGCGGATCCGTCGCAGGCATGACCGGCACGCCGACGCTGATCGCGAGATTGCGCGCGGCCACCTTGTTGCCCAGCGTCCGCATCGTCTGAGGGCGCGGACCGATGAACGCTATTCCAGCGGAGGCGCAGGCCTCAGCGAATTCAGGACTTTCCGAGAGGAAGCCATAGCCGGGATGGATCGCGTCGACTTTCGCGGCCTTGGCGACGCGGATTACCTCATCGATTGCGAGATAAGCCTCCAACGGACCTAGCGTCTTCTCTCCATGGGCACCGCGCCCCACCTGGTAGGCCTCGTCAGCCTTGAAGCGGTGAAGCGAGAGCTTGTCCTCCTCGGCGTAGATCGCGACCGTTTGGATGCCGAGTTCTGTGGCGGCGCGGAAAACACGGATCGCGATTTCCGAACGGTTGGCGACTAACAGCCTTTTGATCTTCATTATGCATCGCTCCTGACGGGCGCATTGCGGCGCACCTTTTTTTGCTGCGATGCAATATTCAGACTATATTGAAGAGAAACACAAGCCTGACATGTCAGCGAGCGCCAACGACCGCTTGCGCAGAGACGTTCGCCCGCAGCTCCAACGCTGCGGGAGCGATCCTGAGGCAGGCGAGCGTGGATCAGCTCAAGTCTCGACGGACCAGGCGGTTTCCTCCCCCCCGCGATAGACATGCACGGCTTCACCGGTCCCCAGCGCGACATCCTCGGCGATGAAACGGGGCTTCTTGAGCAGCGTGACGGTGCCTTGATTTGGCTCAAGCCCATAATGTCGCGCGCCGTTGAGGCTGGCGAAGGCTTCGAACTTGTCGAGCGCCCCCTCCTCGTCGAAAACCTGCACATAGGTTGCAAGCGCAACGGGCGCAACAAACAGGCCAGCGCAACCACAGGCTGCCTCCTTGGCCGCGCGTGTATGAGGAGCGGTATCGGTCCCAAGGAAGAAGCGTTCGTTGCCGGATGTCGCGGCCCGCCGTAGCGCCTGGCGGTGAACCTCACGCTTGGCGATCGGCAGGCAATAGTAATGCGGGCGGATGCCGCCCTGAAAGATGGCATTGCGGTTGAACATCAGATGGTGTGGCGTGATAGTCGCGCCTATGCCCGGCCGCGCACCCTCGACATAGGCGACGCCTTCGGCGCTCGTGACGTGCTCCATCGTGATGATGAGGCCCGGAAAACGCTTCGCCAGCGGTTCGAGCACCCGTTCCACGAACACAGCTTCACGATCGAAGATGTCGATGTCCCCATCCGTAACCTCGCCGTGCATCAGGAGCGGCACGCCGGTTCGTTCCATCGCGGCGAGGACGGAGTAAACGGCCTCGATGCGCGAGATACCAAAATGCGAATTGGTCGTTGCATGCTGCGGATAGAGCTTCACCGCCGCAATCGTGCCGTTGGTATAGCCGGCAACGACATCCTCGGCGTCGGTATCGTCGGTCATGTAGAGGGTCATCAGCGGCTTGAAGTCGATGCCTTGAGGCAGAGCCGCTTCGATGCGCTGGCGATAGGCAAGCGCGTCGGCGGTCGTGACGACCGGAGGCACCAGATTGGGCATGATGATCGCCCGGCCGAACTGCGCGGCGGTGTGGGAAACGACCGCCTCGAGCATCGCGCCATCGCGCAGATGGACATGCCAGTCATCGGGGCGGCGGATGGTGATGCGTTCGCTCATGCTCAACTCCAGTCTGTCACGGCGTCATAGACCAGCGCTATGGACAAGAACAGATGCCAATCGCAGATGGCGCCATGGACAAAAGGCTCTTGGCCGCACATATGGGGACCATGGAAAGCGTGACGGACGATTGACGCAACACAGCAATCGGTTCATGACACCCGCATCCGGCCACCATGGTCGGGGCTTTGGAGCCATTCTCACCATGTCAAGCGACAGTAGTACCGCCCGTCCGGAGATGGCTGCCCGCTGAGCCTGATGGCTTACCGTGCCGCCCTATCCTTGGCGCGGCAACGGAGTAAGCCATGCAGAACGATATCTTGATGCGGGGCCGCGCCATCTTGGCGCAAGAATTGTCGGCACGAGACCTGAATGTCGACAACCCCTCTACTGCCCTTCTCGTCGAGCGTCTCATCGCGCTTGATCCGAGCGATGCGGCGTCGGCGCTCCTCGTCCTGCCGCGTCGCCGCGCGGTTGCGGTCTGCGACCGCCCCGAATTCCTGACAGCACCCGAGGTTCTCGCGGCGCTCCCACGCCAGGAGGCGGCCGCTTTTCTCACGGACATGTCGGCCGACCGCGCGACCGACGTGCTGGGCGCCTTCGCAGCGCCTTTGCGCAACGAACTCCTCGCGCGAATTGAGCCTCGCACCCGGGCCACATTAAAGCAGCTCCTGGCCTATCCGGTGGACACGGCAGGCGGGATCATGACCACCGAATTCGTCGCTCTGCCGGAGATGACGACGGTCGCAAGCGCGCTCTCCCATATCCGCACGGTAGAGCAGAGCCGCGAAACCATCTATGCCATCTATGTCGTCGACAACGAACAACGGCTGACGGCCGCGATAACATTGCGCCGGCTGATCTCGGCTGATCCCTCCACCACCATCATATCGCTCTCCGCGGGGCGGCCGCCGGTCGTCGTCCGCTCCGATACGGACAGGGAAACGGTTGCAGCGAAGATCCGCCAACACGACCTACTCGCCGTGCCAGTCGTCGATGAGGCCGGACATATCCTCGGGATTGTCACCGTCGACGACGTGCTCGACGCAATCATCGCCGAGACGACGGAAGATGTGCACAAATTTGGTGGCGTGGAGGCGTTTCATGAGCCCTATCTGCAGGTCGGCTTCCTGTCGATGATCCACAAACGCGCCGGCTGGCTCTGCGCCTTGTTTCTCTCCGAAATGCTGACCGCATCCGCGATGCAGCATTTCGAAGCGGAACTGGAGCGCGCCATTGTGCTGACCCTTTTCATTCCCCTCATCATGAGTTCGGGCGGCAATTCTGGCAGCCAAGCCACGTCGCTTCTGATCCGGGCGCTTGCGCTCGGCCAGGTCAAGCTGCGGGACTGGTGGAGGGTGGCGCTGCGCGAGATGCCCGCCGGGCTCATGCTCGGCATCATTCTCGGCGCCATCGGCATCGCGCGCATCGGCATCTGGCAGGGGCTGGGACTCTATGATTATGGGCCTTACTGGATGCTGATCGCGGCAACGGTGGGCGCAGGACTGGTCGGCATCGTGACTTTCGGCTCGATGGCGGGGGCCATGCTACCCTTCATCCTGCAGCGCCTCGGCTTCGATCCCGCCAGCGCGTCCGCGCCTTTCGTCGCCACCCTGGTCGATGTCACAGGTCTCATCATCTATTTCTCGGTGGCGACAGTGATTCTCAGCGGAACGCTGCTTTAGGCTTCCGCGAGATCTGATCCCACATCGCAAAAAAATCAGAAAAAATGGCGGCGGGCGTGAACCTTTTGACGCCCCGCCGCGACCAATGGTCCATCGGGATCGCAGAGAGCGATGCCAAATTCAGATGGAGAACACCGATGACCGCTCGTTCTACGAAATCCGCATCGTCCCTGAAGACTGCCCTAGCAGCCTTCGCCCTGGCCGCAGCCGCTTTCACCGTCTCGTCCTTCACGAGCGCGGCCTATGCCGGCCCGGGGTTTGGCGGGCCTGGCAAGATCGCCGCCCCCGGTGGTCACGGCGGCGGTGGGCATGGGGGCGGTGGGCATGGGGGCGGTGGGAATGGGGGCGGCCACGGTTGGGGCGGCCCTGGTAAGCCCGGTCCACACTGGGGTGGCCACCGCCCGCATCGCCCCGGCTATTGGGGACCGCGCGGCGCCTTTTATGCAGGCCTTCCCATCGCCATCGGAATTGCAGGCGCCACTGCCTACGCAAGCGGGCCGGACTGCTACAGGGTCTATCGCAAGGTTTTTGTGAAGGGCGTCGGCCGCGTGGTGCGCCCCGTCACCATCTGCGATTGATGATGTGCGGCAGCGCCTGCATGCGGAGCCAAGGAGGGGGCGGACAGCCATCCGTCCCCTGATCATAAGGCAGCAAACGGCGCATGATCATCATAAGCAATTGGCAATGGTATCAGACTGCGGCAGGCTCACGCTATGCTGCTCGGTGGCAGCGGCCGGAAGAAATGATGGCGGGGATGTCTGACGCGGAGCTGCTGGAACGTCTGATGGCTGGCGACAGGGCCGCCATGCGGGCGATCTTCACCGCTCATCATCTGCGGGTCTTCCGCTTCGTGGTGCGGCTGGTGGAGCGGGAGGATGTTGCCGAAGATGTAGTGACCGAGGTCTTTCTCGACCTCTGGCGACAGGCCGGCCAGTTCGAGCAGCGATCGAGCCTCTCCACCTGGCTTCTGGTGATAGCCCGCAACAAGGCCTACTCCAGCCTGCGCCGACGAAAGGAGGAACAGCTGGACGACGGCGTGGCCGAGGCACTTCCGGACCAGGACGACAGTCCGGAAATTAGTGCCCAGAAGATGAACAAGGCCGCGATCATGCGCCAGTGCCTCGACAAGCTCTCGCCAGAGCACCGCATGGTCATGGATCTGGTCTATTATCACGAAGAGCCGATCGAAGCCGTCAGCCGCATTCTCGGGATCCCCGAGAACACGGTGAAGACGCGGATGTTTCATGCACGCAAGCGCTTGTCGGAACTCTGCAAGGCGGCTGGATTGGACAGGGGGTGGCCATGAGCCTAACCACGACGCAACACCCGGGCGACGCGCCGGAGCCGATTGAGGCTCTGCTACCCTGGTATGCGGCCGGCACCCTCGACGCGGCGGAGACAGCAGCGGTCGAGAAGGCGCTGGCCAATGACGCAGGACTGCGCGCTCAGCTTGCCCTGATCCGCGAAGATCAGTCCGAAACCATCCATGCCGCGGAAAGCATCACCGCGCCATCTACCCGTATGGCGGGGAAACTGTTCGCAGCAATCGATGCAGAGCCCACGCCCGCTGTGGTGCGGCGGCCGGCAGGCAAGGGCTCCTGGCTCGAACAGCTCGGCATCTGGATCGGAGCGCTGACGCCGCGCAAGCTCGCCTTCGCGGCGCTGTCCGCCGCCGCACTGGTGGCCCTGCAGGCCGGCATCGTTGCCGCGTTGATGGCCGCGCGCACCCCGGGCGCGAGCTACGAGGTCGCCTCAGGCCCGGGCAGCACAGCGGCGGTCGGGAGTTCCGTACTCGTCGCCTTTGAACCCACGGCGCGGCTCGACCAGATCACGGCGCTGCTTGGCGAGCTCAATGCATCCATTGTCGAGGGACCGCGCGCAGGGGGCCTATTTCGGGTTCGCTTCGCCGACGGTGGCAACAGCGCGGCCATGGCGTCTCGCCTGGCGCGGCTGAACAACGCGAAGGGCATCGTGCGGCTGGTCGCTCCGGCCAACTGACGCATGCCGGTGTCCGGTGGGAGAGGAGGCGTAAATGCCAGGGACAGCAAATCTTGCGCCGGCCACAGCGCGACCGGGAAAGACACTCCACGATAACCGCCTCACGGCGGCTCTTGCCCTCTTGGCCGGCTTCTCAAGTCTGGTGTGCTTTACCTCGGCGGAGCCGGCCAAGGCTGACATCCTGGCCGGCCATGGACGCGGCCAGCTCATGGCGCAGGCGAGCGGGCGCTATCCGAGCGAAACGTCCCCACGCTACGACCAGCGGCCAGAGCGTATGCCACGTGGCGGCTATGATACGCCGCGCCCCCCACGCGACCCGGGCTATCCCGGCCGCCCGGAGCGCCCCTGGCGCCCGCCCGGTTATGGTGGCTCGCCGCTCTATGGGGGCCCGATCGTGCCTCCATTCGTCCGCCCTTCCCGGCCGCCGGTTTACGTCGACGACGGATACGAGGCTGAACCGCGCCCACGCCGTCCCAACGCGGTCCAACCGGTAAAACAGTCCCCGAAAAAAGCGGTCAGACAGCCGCCGGCAAAGAAGCCGCCAGCGAACGCCCCGGCCCGTGCGGCACCACCGGCCTCCCCCTTCGTGGCGGTCGCCAGCGACCAGTTCGTCGTCGATGAGGTTCTCTTCGAGTTGAATGCCGATGCGGCCACGGCCCACGCTGACGCGGTCGCACAACGCTTCAATCTGACCGTTCTGGAACGCCGGCCGATCGATCTGCTCGGGGTCACCATCATCCGCGCACGCCTGCCACGGGGCCAGAATGTCCCCGCGGTCGTACGTGCGCTAACTGCTGACCAGCGCGTCGCAAGCGCCCAACCCAATCATATTTTTCGACTGCAGGAGGACAGCGTTCTGAAAGGAGAGCTGCCCGCGCCAGCGGCGCCGGCAGCAAGCACCGCCGCCGCCACGCCAGCCGTCGCGGGTTCGGCCAATCTCGCAAGCGTGCAATACGCTCTGGAAGCCATGAATCTTCGCACCGCACATGCTATCGCACGGGGGAATGGCATCATTGTCGCGGTTATCGATTCGGCCATAGACGGTGCCCACCCCGAGCTCTCCGGCAGCCTCATGCCTCAGTCAAGCGCGCGAAAACCTTCTTCCCATGGGACGGGTATCGCCGGGATCATCGCCGCCCGCGCGCGGATGATTGGCGCCGCCCCTGCTGTTCGAATTCTCGGCATCGACGCCTTCAGCGAATCGGGCGACAGCGTGAGCGGCACGAGTCTTGATGTCGTGAGCGGGCTCGACACGGCGGTCAAGCGTGGCGCCGATATTGCCAATCTCAGCTTCGCCGGCCCACGTGACGGGCTTCTCTCGCGGGCGCTGAGGGCAAGCAGCCAGCGTGGTCTGTTGCTCATTGCGGCCGCTGGCAACGGAGGGCCAAAGGCTTCCCCTGTTTTTCCGGCGGCCCATGCCGACGTCATCGCTGTCACGGCCGTCGATGTCGAGACACGCATTTACGACAAGTCGGCAGCGGGGCCGCATGTAGCGGTCGCGGCGCCAGGCGTCGATATTCTCGTTCCCATTCCAGCCGGTGCCTATGAGCAATCGTCCGGCACGTCATTCGCAGCCGCCCATGTGAGCGGGACCGCAGCCCTCCTGCGCGAAACGCGACCCGGCCTCACCACGGAGGAGTTGCGCGCGGCGCTCGCCGCGACCGCGCGCGATCTCGGCCGGACGGGCCGCGACGAGACCTTCGGGGCAGGCCTCGTCGATGCTGCGGCTGCCCTAGCCCGGATTGCGCAACCGGGCCAAGCGGCAGAGCCCCGCCCGATGCCCACCCTCACCGCTGCGCCTTGACGCAACTTCGGCAGCGACGACGTTGATCGCCATGAGCGCCACTAGGACAATGCAATTTTGCCGTTGAAAACCCACAACCGATACCGCATGACATTGGTGTGACAGTCGCAATGGTGCTCTGACGAACGGGACAGGCCTGTTTTCAAAAGCGCACGGCACGACTGCATCTGAATATTCGCGCCTCGGAATATTCATGCGTGCCATCTCGGTAATACCGCCATTCATGTCGCGAGTTTGGGAATGGAAGATCTTCACTATCGCGAATACAAAATACTTTTGCGACCGGAGCGTTTCTTCAATCCTCAGCAATTCGAGGTTTTCTGGAAGAAAATCAGCGCAATTGCCGCCAAGCACAAGGTCGAGGTGGAAACTAACAAGAACGCATTCCAGCGCCAGGTGCGGGAGGTCCTTTTCTACGATACGAATGACCATGCGCTGTACAAGAACGCGTTCATCTTGCGTCGGCGGACCTTCTATACGGACGGCTGGCCAGATCCTGCGCATGAGCTGACGTTCAAATACCGGCATCCCAATCTCGACAGTGCGGCGGCCGTCGATGTCACGCCGCATCTGCAATGCAGCGCGGCCATCAAGTTCAAGGAGGAGGTTCTCCCTCTCAAGGATCGCCTCGGAGGAACGCGCAGCCTTTATTCCCACAATTGCGTGCTGATGAGCCCGGCTCTCGAGCTGAACCAAAACATCGAGCACATTGCGAACGTATTCCCAGCGCTTGGGCGGCTCGGTGGCGGTGGCGCGTCCAAGATCAAGCTTGTCAATAATCTCTCAGTCGAGGAAGTACAGGTGAATGTCGGCACCTTCTCGTTCGGTCGCAACCTCGATGCCAAGGCGACAATTGCCCTGTGGCGCAACCGTGCGAGTGAGACGCCGCTCATCGGAGAATTTGCGTTCCAGACGAAGTTCAACCGCTACGACGACATGCACGCCAAGGCCAAGAAGCGGTCCAAGGACTTCTTTCTGGAAATACAGACGCAGGAACCGGAGTGGGTCGCGCTAGGAACGACCAAGACAGCCCTTGTGTACGGGCTCGGTAAGACCGTCACGGTCGGCCACGAATGATCGCCCCGGCATCCATCAGCACTGACCGACCGGCGCACGTTGGGCTGGTCGAGATCTTTCTGACCTTTCTCGTGATCGGTGCCACTAGCTTCGGCGGTGGCGTCGTCGCTTATCTGCGCAACAGTCTCGTCTTGCAGAAAGGCTGGTTGGATGAGGAGCGCTTCCTCTCAGCGCTCGAGATTGCCCAGACCCTGCCGGGGCTAAACGCGACCAACATGAGCGTCATTGTGGGCGACCGGCTGCGCGGGCCGATAGGTGCCTTCATCGCGTTCCTCGGCATGACGCTTCCTGGCGCGACGCTGGTCATGGTGCTCGGCGTCCTTTACGCCGCACATTCCCACAATCCGGCTGTGAATGCAGCCCTCGTGGGCGTCGGTGCCGCGTCCGTCGGCATGCTGTCCGCTGTCACGTTGCAAATCGGACGCAAGCAGCTCGGCTCCTTGATCGACATTGCGATCATCATCGCAACGATCGTTCTGGTGAGCTACTTTCGCGTTTCACTGCTGGTCGTATTGTTCACCGTGGGACCTGTCGCCGTTTTCCTTTACCGGCCAAAGGCTCGAGCGCGATCGACGGCAGCACCTTTGCCCCACGATTCCGCATCCAATGCCCCGTCCAGCGCCAGGGCGGGTAAAGCCTCGAGGGCCAGTGGGCATGAGTGATTCAAATCTCAGCGTCTTTGGCGTCTTCTCACTTCTTTCCGTGCTTGCCGTCGGCGGTGGAACGGCCGTTCTTCCCGAGATGAAGGAACTCGTCGTCAACAGCCATCAGTGGCTGAGCGACGACCAGTTTCGTGACATCTACGGCCTCGGCCAAGTCGCCCCCGGACCCAACATGCTGATGGTGCTGGTGATCGGCTATCATGTCTCAGGCTATCTCGGCGCGCTGCTTGCGTTCATCGGTTTTTTCCTGCCGGCGAGCCTCATCTCCCTTGGCGCATCGCGTGTCTGGGACCACTTCGAAGGCTCGCCCTGGCGAGAGTCCCTCCAGAGAGGACTGGCCCCGCTCGTTGTAGGACTTATGGCGGCCGGCGCGATCGCCATCGCGCGGACCGCTATCGAGGGGGCTGTGACGATCGCCATGGCGATCGTCGTCTTTCTTGGCGTCTATTTCGTCAAGCGCGTCAACCCCGCCTTGTTCATTCTGGCAGGCGGGGCGATCGGCTTTCTCGCTCTCCAGTAGCGCGCGGCGACTATCCGCGGCGAGGCGATGGCTGGGTCCGGTTGGCACCCTGCCGTGCCAGCATCCAGCCGGGATACTCCGGTGACAGAGCGCTAACCGCGTCGAGTGCCGCCAAATCGTCCGCAGAGAGTTCGACCTTGGTGGCGCCAATGTTCTCCGTGAGCTGTGAGACACGCTTTGCGCCGATAATGACGCTCGTAACCACGGACTGATGCAACAGCCAGGCCAGCGCGACTTGCGCGATCGTTGCGTGCCGCGCCTCGGCGATCGGTCGAATAGCGTCGATGATCGCATCTGCGCGGTCGCGCGCGACGGGAGGGAAGTCGAAATTCGCACGCCGGCCTTCGCCGGCACCGGCACCATTGCCGGCATACTTGCCCGACAAGAGGCCACCGGCGAGCGGGCTCCACACCATCAGCCCGACCTTCTCCGACATCAGCATCGGGACTATCTCACGTTCGAGATCACGCCCCGCCAGAGTGTAGTAGGACTGCAGCGAGCGGATCGGCGAGAGATGGCGCCGCTCGGCGATACCAAGCGCCTTGGCCACATGCCAAGCCGCCCAATTCGACACACCGATGTAGCGGACGTGCCCGTGACGCACCAGGATATCGAGCGCCTCGAGCGTTTCCTCCATCGGCGTCACGGTGTCGAACCCGTGGATCTGGTAAAGATCAATATGGTCGAGCTGGAGACGCTTGAGGCTCGCCTTGACCTGATCAAGAAGATGGACACGGCTTGCACCGGAATTGTTGGGGCCCTCCCCAACCCGACCGAAGGCCTTGGTCGCGATCACGACCTGGTCCCGGGCGACGCCCAGATTGCGTAACGCCTGGCCGGTAATCTGCTCCGACAGCCCAGCGGAATAGACATTCGCCGTATCGATGAAGTTGATGCCGGCGTCGAGCGCGGTGCGGACGAGCTCGTCCGCCTCGGCCTGCTGGAGGCCGCCCATGTTGTGCCAGATCCCTTCGCTCCCGCCGAAGGTCATGGTGCCAAGGCACAGTTCCGAGACGAACAGGCCTGTTTGGCCAAGAGTGTTGTAACGCATGGCTGGAAATCCCTGAGAAAGCAGGCCCGCACGCGGCGCGATAACGGGCGAGACAACATGGATGGGAAAGTATGGATGATCGCGCTGCGAGCCGAACGCGGTATCGATTTATGAGACCTGCGCAGCGCCATCGTGTGAAGGCCGGCAGCGACGACAGAACAGCTCGTCAGCCATCCCAGGACACAACGACCGACGGGACGGATCGCTCGGCCGGACCGTGAAAAACAGCCTCGATGTTATTTCCGTCCGGATCGAGAAGGAAAGCGGCATAGTAGCCGGGATGATAGTCACGAAGGCCCGGTGGACCATTGTCACGGCCACCGGCGCCGAGCCCCGCATGATGGAAGCGATCGACCATGGCGCGATCAGCAGCCTGGAAGGCGACATGGACATGGCTGATTTGCTGAGGCGTTCCCTCGTCGACCCATAGCTCGTCCGCGAAGAAGTAGCCGTCTCCGTCGACGACAGGGACCCCTACCGCCCCCAGTACCGCCCCGTAGAAGCGCCTCGACGCGCCCAGATCCCGAACCTTGAGGTGGAGATGATCGATCAGGCGACCGCGGTGCAATTGCATAGGCAGGATCTCCCTAATCGGTGACCGATCTTGCGGCTATGTCGTGACTATACGCACGAACTGCAAGGGTATGAAGGTAGACTTTTCGCCTCGTGCTACAGCCGGTGCCGTTGTTTGTGTTGCGAGGCCCTTCGCGCTGCTACTCACTCCTCGGGACAGCCGGGGCCCGCAATCTGCGCAAGGCCTGCCATGGCCGCCCGTCGATCGCCGCGAGCCCTAGGCCGATCAGAACGATGCCCATCACGTGCTTGGGCAGCAGACTTTCATCAAGAAACAGAATGCCGAGAAGTATGGCGCTCACGGGAATGATGAACGTCACCAGCAGCAGGTTCGTCGCGCCAGCGGTCGCGAGAATGCGGAAGAAGAGAACATAGGCGAACGCGGTCGAGATCGCCGCGACGCCGACCAAGGCGCCAATCGTCGCAAGGCTCGGCATGGGAAGCGTCCAGGGCCGATCGATCACGAGCATCAAAGGGAAAAGCAGGATGCTCGAGGCAATGACCTGCCCTGCCGCGGTCGCCATGGGGGAGACGCCCATCCGGTGGAAGCGGCGCCCGTAGATACCGGCCAGAGCGTAGGACACTGCGCCCGCCAAGCACATCAACTGCGCCGTGACATGAACGCCGAGCGCTTCCACCGCATCAAACCCGATTATCACGGCGACTCCGGCAAAGCCGATCAGAACCCCCGCTAACCGCCCGCCACTCATTTTCTCGTCGCTCGTCAGCAAATGCGCAAAGATGACGGTGAACAGCGGCGCTGAGGCGTTCAGGATGGAGGCGACCCCGGACGCGATATACTGCTGCCCCCACACGATCAGCGTGAAGGGGATGGCGTTGTTGAGCAAACCCATCCCAAAGAAGGCGCCCCAGACGCGCCGGTCCGCCGGCATACGTCCTCCAGTCAGCTTCAGAATGATAAGCAACATGATCGCGCCAAGCGCCACGCGCGAGACCACCACCGTGAACACCGGCAATTCGCGAATGGCGACACCGTTGAAAAAGAAAGAGCCGCCCCAGACCGCGGCCAGCGCAATCAGCATTCCCCATTCGAGCGCTGTCATCGGCCGGTTGGCCGGGAGCCGTTGAGACACCGCGTTTTCTCCGTGCCGAGCTTCAGACAATGCCCGATAGGCCGCCATGTATGCTCCAAAGCCGTGCCGGCAGGCTATCTGATTCTTGTTCTGAAACCTTTTCTGGCGCCGCACTCTGTGCATCCGCGGTTGCGATCCGATATGCGTTGAACGGACGAGCCGCATCGGGAGCGCCAGGAGAGCTCCGACGGGGCAACGCTGCGTGGTGCTTGCATGAGCGGGTTATTCCGGGGACAATTCCGTTTTTATTCAATGAGCCAGGATTCCTGAACCCACCGATGAAGTCGACACACCGCAGAGCTGCTCGAAATGGGAAACCGCTGCGTCAGGTAGCAGCTTTGCCGTTTCGTCTGACGGAAGCTGGCGAGATCGAGGTTCTGGTGCTGACTTCCCGCGAAACTCGCCGGTTTATCCTGCCCAAGGGTTGGATCGGACGCCGACACAAGGCGTGGAGGTCCGCCGCCCAGGAAGCCCGGGAAGAGGCCGGGGTGATCGGAAAGGTGAAGCGCAAGCCGATTGGACGCTATATTTACTGGAAGCGCCTCTCAGATCACTTCGCGCTCGTTGAAGTCGATGTTTATCCCTTGAAGGTGCAGAAACACCTGAAGCGCTGGCCGGAGAGACGACAGCGTTTTCGTCGCTGGCTGCCGATCAGCGACGCGGTTCTTCTCATTGATGAGCCGCAGTTGCACCAGCTTATCGAAAGCTTTGCGGACGAGAGCTCGATAGCGAGCGCTAAAGGCAGCTAGTCCTCTCCTGTGCCCACGCCATTTGAGGGATCCCAAACCAGGGTGGACCGCGCCCAGCAGCTTGGGAAGCGGGGCAATGCAGCGTGCAGCGTCAGCGAAGCTTCCAGCTTGGTCGCCGCAACAACCTGAATAACTCGCGCAAAGTAAGCATCACAGCCCACCCATCAACGGCCCGCTAAACTCGGCCTCCGAGTTCGCAATTTCCCTATCCTCACTTCGTTTCCCGCAGAGAAACTCGCCGGCGTTACGTCTAATTTTGCCGGCGTTTTTGCGATACTTAATTCGCGGGAGATGAACGTCGTGGTGCAGGAGAATAAGGTCGCGTCCTCGCGGCCATTAGGACTTTCCATTCCCGCGGAAGCCATCATCGTTCCTTGGACCGCATTTCGTTAGCGGGCCACAAACCATGGCTGATATCATCGTTGTTGATGACGACCCTGCATTCCGGGCCAGGCTGGAAGATGGCCTTTCGCTCGCCGGCCATATTGTTCGCACCGCCGAGGGCGCTGCCGCGTTGGATGAGCTTCTCGTCAAACCCACTCCGGAATTGATCATTCTGGACATGGGGCTGCCGAGCGAAGATGGGTTCAGCATCGCGCGCCGGCTAAGACATTCACGCAGCCTCGGCATCATCATGCTCACAGGCGCCGACGATGTGACCCACAGGGTTCTGGGATTGGAGGCCGGAGCTGATGATTATATGACGAAACCGTTCTCTCTCCGAGAACTCTCAGCTCGCATCGACGCCGTGCTGCGGCGACGCCGGGTTCTCGAGTCTGACATCCTACCTTTCGGTGTGTTCTCTCTCGATCGCAAGAACTGGAAGCTGCTCGACGCGGATGGCACGGAGCTCCCGCTGTTTCCAACCGAGATCGACCTCGTCGCGGCCTTCGCCATGAATGCCGGGCGGATGCTCAGCCGGGACGATCTTCTGCAGCTTGCACCTGCCCATGGAGACGACCCGTTGGACCGCAGCATCGACACACGTATCACGCGGTTGCGGCGGAAACTCAGAAATACAAGATATGCCTGCGACCCGATCGAAACTGCGCGCGGCAAGGGCTACGTCTATCGCGGATCCACCAGAACATCTCAACTCGCTTTGCCCCGGCTACGCGCAGCTTAACCACCCCCTCCCGCATCCTACTGGTGCAGCGGCCGGTAACATGCTCATGCTATAGCCTGGGGCTCCGCTGGAGGATCAGCGATCCTGCTGATATCCCTGATGGGTGGTGTTCTGCCGGATATTAGCTTGCTGCCTCTTTTGTGCGGGATTCTCGTTAGCTTTCACGTCCCGCGGTTTCTCATTACCTGTCCCGGAAGCCGGTTGCCCTTTGTCCGGCCTGTTCGCGGGGGGGATCGGCGGTGGTTTCTGTGTCATGGTGGTCTCCATTGAGATTAGCCTGTCGGATCTCGCCAGCGCGCACCCAAAATTCTAATCCGGAGAAACCGGTGTATGTTCCGGCGAGCGGGTTGTTACGGCTCACCCGCCAGCCGTGCCTCAACGCGGCTCGTCCTCGCTGTCGATACCGAGGGAACGATTGCGACCGCGCATGATATGCGTGGCCATGGCTTGCGCTGCGCCGGCCGCGTCTCGTCGTTCGATCGCCGTGATGATGGCCAGATGGTCCTTCATGGCGAGCGGGAGCAAGGCCATGGTCAAGCGGCCACGCTCCTGGCGGACGAGGCTCAGCTTCAGGGAGTTCACCCGGTAGGCATCGGATATGATGGCATTACCGAGGGCGTCTACAACTGTGGTATGGAATTTGAAATCCATCGCCTGGGCCTCCGCCAGGAAGGTCGAGGGGTCTTTTTCGCCAAGGCCACGCTCGCAAGTCTCCAGGATGGCCTCATGGGCGCGCCGCCAATCGGCGATTTCCTCAGCGGATACGCTGGTGGTGAACACCGCGACCGCTTCCCGTTCGATCATGGAGCGATACTGAAAGGCATCGCGGATGAGATCGATCCCGACATAGGCGATCTGCATGCCGCGATGCGGCACCGTCATGACGAGCCCCTCGGCCTCCAGCCGCGAGACCAGCTCACGCACCACCCCGACCGGCAGGCCTGTCAATTCCACCAGCTCGCGCTGGGACACGAATTGGCCGGGACGCACCGCATGCGCGAGGAGGTGGCGGGTGAAGGTTTCGTAGGCTTTCTGACGCGAGGACTGCTGTTCAGATGCGACCATGTCGGTCCCTATCCCTTTGTCGCGCCGCGGAGGGCACCGAAGAACATCTGCCGCTGGACGATCCAGGCGAAAGCGAGCACGGGGATCATCTGCAGCGTTGCAGCGGCGAATACCTCGCCCCAAGTCGCCGTTCCCTCACCGATGCCCGAGAGCATGTCAGCGAGGACGACCGGGGCCGTCACGGTGCGTGACGTGGTCAGGATCAGGCCGAACATGTAGTCGTTCCACGCGAAAAGGGCGACGAAGATCGCCACCGTGATCATGCCCGGCCAGATGAGCGGCATGATGACCCGCCGGAACGCTTGCAGACGGTCGCATCCATCGAGGAACGCGGCCTCCTCCACTTCCAGCGGAACATTGTCGATGAATGTCTTCAGGATCATCACGCTGAGACTGACCTCGAAGGCCGCATAGACCAGCATCAGCCCGATGCGCGAGTTATCAAGTCCGACCGTTGAAAAAATGGGGAAGAGCGGCACGGTGACGACAAGGGGTGGCAGCATCTTGATGACCAGCAGAACGCTGGACGAACGCCCGACACCATGCCGGGGGAGACGAGACAGGGCATAGGCAGCCGGCAGGCAAACTGCGAGCACGAGCGCGATCGACCCCGCAGTCACGACAGCGCTGTTTGCAAGTCCAAGCTGAAACTTCCCCCAGCGCATGCCTAGACTGGCGTAGTTGTCGAGCGTCGGCCAGAACAGGACGACGGGGCGGTAGGAAAAGATATCCCGCCCTTCCTTGAAAGAGGAGGCGATGACGACAATGATCGGAATCACCGCCAAGGCGATGGCGGCCGCGAGGACCGCGCGGTCCAGCCAGGTGACGGAGGTGCGATTGTCCATCTCGGCTCCTGCTCAGGCCGTGGTTCCCGCGGCGTCCCGATAGAGACGCACCATGTAGAGGGATGAGGCAGCCGCGGTTAGCAACAGCATCAGCCAGGCAATGGCCGCGGCCTGGCCAAAATTCCAATAGCTGAAGCCGGTCTTGTACAGGTAGATCGACAGCAACTCCGTCGACTCGAGGGGTCCACCCTTCGTCAATATCCAGACAGTGCCGAAGGCCCTCATCGTGATGATGATGCGGAAGATCACCGCGATCAGCAAAGCCGGCATCAGAAGCGGCAGGGTAATGCGCCAGAAGCTTTGTATGGCCGTGGCGCCATCAAGATCAGCCGCCTCATAGATATCCGGGGATAGTGCCGCACGCACGGGAAACAGCATGATCAGCACATGCGGCATGCCGGCCCAAAACTCGATGAAGGCCACGGTTGGCAAAGCAAGCGTTTCCGACGACAGCCATGGAAGGCGCCCGAAGCCCATGATCTCAGTTAGAAAATTGACGGGCCCGACATTCAGATCGAGCAGATAGCCCCACATGGTTGCCGTCACCGCATGGCTCATGGCAATGGGCGCAATCAGACAAGCAATGATGATGCCGCGAAAGGCGCGCAGACGGGCCAGAATGCAGGCAATCCACAGACCGACGATGATCTCGAGCGAGACGGCGATGATAACGAACAGCAGTGTCCGCCAGGCCGCCATCCAGAATTCCGCCGCCGAGAGAGTGGCACGATAGTTCGCCAGACCGACGAACTGCGGCGTTCGTCCGACGGAATAGTCTGTGAAGCTGAGATAAAGGGCCCATATCTCTGGAATGACGATGACGGCGGTGACGAAGAGATATAGCGGCGCGACCAGTGACCAGCCCTGCGCGACTTCGCGGATACTCACCACCGACCCGCGCTGACCTTGGACCTGGCACTGCAGGGCAAATTCCGTCACAACGCGCGCTCCATGCGTGACACTTCCGCAAGCAGCACGTGGTCTTCATAAGGCCGTTGTTTAAGAGCCTGCGGAGTCGGCTCCTGCTCGCCGACGGGCGCGAAGCGGTCTTCCGAGCCCTCCCAGAAGCGAACATCGCCATTGCAATTGGTGAAGGCTACGGCACCGCCGATAGCTGTCGGGATCAGGTCCGGCAAGACCGCTCTATCGTAGTTCGTGGATAAGACGCGATAACGCACCTGGCCGCCGCCCATGATCAGCACAAACAGCCTGCCCGGCTCATCGGTTGTCGCGTGCAACTCCCATCGCTCTTCCCCGCGTTGACAGCGTTTCAACAGGACGCATGCACCCGTGCCCTCCCCGGCCGCCAGTGCAGACTGATGAACCTCGGCAAAGGCCAGGATCGAGCCGGCCGTGTCGAAGCGCACCTCGGCCATGATGGCATTAGGTCGCTCCTCCGGTGCGAACGGCTCCGACGGGTCGCGTGCAGCGACCTCGGTCCAGGCAGCGCGCTCGCGAAGGGCGGAGGCCACAACGTCGTTGCCGCTGATGAGCGTGGCGAGCGTGCGTCCGTTGGACAGGCGGTTTAGTATCAACCGGTCCCCGTTGCGCGCATCGATCGGGATTCTCTCCTCGATGAGTTGCAGACAACGCAGATAGTCCCCGTAGAAAGAGAGATCGAGGCTCTGGCCGCCGGACTCGATGGCCACCCGGAGCGCAGCCGGATCGAGGTGCGCGAGGGAGCCGGCGGTTGACAATGCGAGCGCTGCCGCGGTTCCAGCCCCGAAGCCCATCTGCGCGCAGGTGGCCATTGCCCGATAGGAACTCAGCGCCATCTGGTCGCCTGACAAGGAACGCCCCGGGCAGAGCAGGTTGTGCATACCTCGGGGCCGCATGGCACCGAGCGGAATATGGTAGGGCTCCACCATGTCGGTGATACCGGTGCCAGCGCGCTTGTCCGTATCAGGCCAGTGGAAATCGAGGTGATAGGTGCCGACCGCCACCGCGTCGTCGAAGACAGCCGCATGGCGAACGTCGTCCTCGCTTAGGGTCGCATCGCCGACAATGCGGCGCCCTTCCCGCTGGCCTATCGCCCGGGATACGGAAGCCAGCGTATAGGTCGCGAGCGGCTTACCGCCACCGGCGGCATGCCTGCCCCTGTAACCGCGCGTCTGCAGATGGTAGATGAGGCCCATCATCTGTCGACGGCCATGGATCTCTGCCTCGGAAAGACTGAAGCCGTCGGCGGCATCGAAGCCGACGACCTTCATCTTCACCTCAAGACGCCCGTCAGCAAAGCTGTGCAGGGACGTCATCGGCAGATCATCGTCATTGTCCCAGCGGGGGCAGCCTTCTGGCAGGAACGGGCGCACGGGCTGCCCGGTGTCCCACAGCGTAAAGTAAAGGCTCATCGGCAACTGCGCCAACGCGCCGAGATGGCGCGTTGGGAGGTCCAGAATATCCGCGATGAGGGCATTGCCCGTCGTGTCGATCACGATCCCCGGCTCAACGACCGCCAGAGTAGGCCCCACGCTGACCAAAACCTCCTTCACCCAGCCGTCGCGCGCCTTGCCGTCGAGCGCGACAGCATGCAGCCACGTCTCAATGCCGGCTTCGGCGACCATCGCCTGGAGATAGTAGCCGCAGCTCTCGAGATCGTAGGCGCGCCGGTCATCGTTGCTGCGATAAGGATCGATCTTGCCCGCCCTTTCGAGCCGCGCGATGAGTTCTGCGAAGATTGCATTGACCCGCGCGGTGTCACCGACAAAACCCGCGACGCCGCCAACCGTACCTTGCCCACCAAGGATATTGCTTCGCTCGACGATCACCACAGAACGGGAGGGATCAGCCCGTTTGGCTGCAAGGGCGGCAAATGTGCCTGCCATGCCGCCGCCGATGACGAGGACGTCGATCGGGCGGCGTACGAGGGCTGTTCTGGACAAGGTATAGGGTTGCATCAATTCAGCCATATCTGCGGAGTGCCCGGGCAGCAGGCACCTCGATAGCTCCGCTTCTGTCCGATCAACGTTCAGGACCCGCCCCATTTCGTCTTCCCCCGAGGAGGCCGATGGGAGCCCCGACACCCCGAACCGATGGGTTTCCCAGGGGGCAAGCAGTCCTTCAGCGGTCCCGCCGCTTTTCGACGATCGCCTTGATCTCGGTTTCAGCGGTCTTCAGCGCCTCATCGACCGGCTTTTTGCCGATGATGGCGGCGACAGCCTCCTTGACGAAGATGTCGCGCACCTGATTGGTGCCCTCAAAGATAGGCAGCGGCTGGGTCGCATTGTCGAGAGCGGCTATCGACGCCGACGCGTAAGGCGCGCCCTTGAGGAACGCCTCGTCCCGCAGCGTGTCGGTCCGGACGGGGCCATTGCCGTTCAACGCCATCTGGAGCTGCACCGGTGCCGAGGCCAGATAGCGGATGAAGGTCTTCGCGGCCTCCTGATTGTCCGGCCGGCCATTCTTGGGCAAGGCGGCCGCCCAGAACGCCACTTTGGCCGGAGCGTAAGTCTGGGGTGGGGTGCCAGGAATGGCGAAGAAGCCGGCCTTGCCAGCGATGCGCGACGAAGCAGGGTCATTGAAACGGTTGAAATAGTTGTCGCCGAACAACGACATGGCGACCAGTCCCTCACGCATCATGGTCTGAACGGAGGTCGCGTCCATCGAGAAGAAATTGGGCGGAAGCGCACCCTTGTTGAACAGGTCTCTCAGTCGCTCAACAGCGGCTTTCGTCTCGGCGGAATTGAGGACCACGGCGAAATCGTCCGTCAGAATATTGCCGCCCATGGCTTTGACAACAGCAATGATATCTTCATCGGGTTTGATGGCGAGCCCGTACACGGGCGCGCCGTCGTCCCGCTTGAAGCTCGCCTTCTCCGCGGCCGCCAGGAGATCTGCGAAAGTCTTGGGTTCCGTAATGCCCCGCGCCTCGAAGATCGCCTTGTTGTAGTGAACGATCTGCGGGTTGGAACGGATCGGGATTCCCTTCAATTGTCCGGCCAGTGTGTAGGCCGCACGCATGCGCGGGAAGATGGCGTCAAACTCCCTGGCTTCCGCAGACCCTGAAGGCGTCTCGAAGGTGACCAGCTTGTCGAGCACGTCGCGCGCCGGCCAGCTGCTCTCGATCATCACGACATCGAACTGAGAACTCCCGGACGAGAGCGCACGGAGGAGATTCTGCTGCATCTGCGGCCACGGAACAGTCTCCCAATCAAGGGTGATGCCCGTGTCTTTCTCGAATTTTTCCTGGAGATTGCTGCCTGGCACTTTGGGATTGCCCTGCAACGCTGCCTGATGAGCCGAATTCGCGAAGATGCGCAACGTCGCCGCGTCAGCCTGGGCCGCTGTAACGGCAAAGCCGATACCCGTAGCCACCGCCAAAATCCACCGCATGAAATGTTCCCTCCCCATTGTTTCCGCCCAAGCGGCTTGTGTGGTTCAGCGCGCATGCGTCGAATGGGGCGGCGCCAAATCCACGTAACACCTAGCTAATTGCCGAATTACAGTCAACTAACATGTTAGTTGCAAATGCCCATGACCGTGGCGATCTGCGTCCTCTCGAAGACAGAACCGGACCCAAGAGGCTCGTGCGCCGGAACGAGGTGTCGCGCTTTCGTGGCGCAGTTGCCGAGGTGGGGAGAATGAAGCTCTGGCGAACCTGAATGCTCAAACCCATCAGCGCCGGACTGTTAGCGGCGGCGTCTAATCACATCCATGCACTATTGTTGACAGGCTCGAGAACACCTCGCTCGATCGCCTACTCAGGGCCCTCACGCGATCCGTGAAACAATGGCAATCATCAGCCTGAGAGGCGCTGACGGTGTCCCACCGCGCGAAGCCCACCAGAATAAATCCGTCTCGGGTCTTTGCTTGGCTCTCGCAGCAGGCTACTCCAGCATCATCGCCAGCCCCGCCACCAACACATCGCTTCTGTGGATCTCCGGCATGTATGGAATACCGTTGTACGACCTCACCTGGTTGGTGGTCGCCTTGCTCTGCGCGGGAGCGGTCACGGGTCTTCTGGCTGGTGTATTCGGCGTCGGCGGCGGGGCGGTAGCCGTGCCCGTGCTCTACGAGCTTTTCCGGGTGACGGGCGTGCCCGAGGAGGTCCGCATGCCGCTCTGCATCGGCACCTCCCTTGCGATCATCATCCCGACCTCCATCCGCTCTTTCAACGCCCATAGAGCGAGAGGCGCGGTCGATATGACGATCCTGCGGCAGTGGGCGATACCGGTCGTGGTAGGGGTCGCCATGGGCAGTTTCGTGGCGCGATATGCACCGGAGGCGCTCTTCAAAGCCGTATTCGTGGTCGTCGCCGGTGTATCGGCAATCCGCCTGCTGTTCGGAAAGGATTCATGGAATCTCGGCCTTGAGATGCCGCGCAAGGGCATCATGACGGTTTATGGCTGGCTGATCGGCGTGCTGTCCAGCCTCATGGGGATCGGCGGGGGCCAGCTTTCCAATCTCTTCATGACATTCTATGGCCGGCCGATCCACCAAGCCGTGGCGACGTCCTCGGGTCTCGGTGTCCTCATCTCGATACCCGGCACGCTTGGCTATATCTACGCCGGCTGGCCGCGCGCGGCTGAATTTCCGCAAGTCGCCGCGCTCCAGCCGCCCCTGGCTCTCGGCTATGTCTCGCTGGTCGGCCTCATCCTGTTCATTCCGACGAGCGTGCTCACCGCCCCGCTCGGCGTCAGGCTCGCCCACGCCATGCCCAAGCGCAAGCTCGAGATCGCCTTCGGCGTCTTCCTGCTCCTGGTAAGCGCCCGCTTTCTCCTCAGCCTTGTTACCTAACAGAACGTTGATGTAGCCGTTCACCTCGGCTTGATCTGCACGCTGGGCTCTCTCAAATTTGCCGCCCCGTGTCGCATCACACCGCGAGGGGCCGGCCGCTGACCATCGGCTGGCGGCCGCGCTGTTCGAGGCCTACATAAGCGGGGACAACGTCACCCGGGGCGCAGCATTCTCATGAAGAAGATCGGCTTCCTATCATTCGGGCATTGGTCGCCCTCCCCCCAATCCGGAACGCGCTCGGCATCCGACGCGCTCCTGCAATCAATCGACCTTGCTGTCGCCGCCGAGGAATTGGGTGCGGACGGGGCCTATTTTCGCGTTCATCATTTCGCACGCCAGCTCGGCTCTCCGTTTCCGCTGCTGGCGGCTGTTGGCGCGAAGACCAGCCGCATCGAGATCGGGACGGCCGTCATTGACATGCGCTATGAGAACCCGCTGTACATGGCGGAGGATGCCGGCGCGGCGGATCTGATCGCCAATGGGCGTCTTCAACTCGGCATTAGCCGTGGATCGCCCGAGCAGGTCATCGATGGATGGCGCTACTTTGGCTATCAACCCGCCGAGGGCGAGACCGATGCCGACATGGCCCGACGTCACACCGAAGTGTTCCTCGATGTGCTGCGTGGCAAAGGCTTCGCCCAGCCCAATCCCCGACCGATGTTCCCCAATCCTCCAGGGTTGCTACGCCTCGAGCCGCATTCCGAAGGGCTGCGCAACCGGGTGTGGTGGGGCGCAGCCACCAACGCCACCGCGGAATGGGCCGCCAAGCTTGGCATGAACCTCCAGAGCTCCACACTCAAGTTCGACGAGAGCGGAGAGCCTTTCCATGTGCAGCAAGCGGAGCAAATCCGGGTCTATCGCGAAGCTTGGAAAGCCGCGGGGCACGCGCATGAGCCGCGCGTTTCCATCAGCCGCAGCATCTTCGCACTGGTGAATGATCGCGATCGGGCCTATTTCGGCGGCAATGAGAACGAGGATCATTTCGGCTATATCGAACCGGAGAAGCTCGCAGTCTTCGGGCGCAGCTACGCCGCCGAGCCGGACCGTCTCATCGGGCAATTGAAGGAAGACACGGCGATTGCCGAAGCCGACACGCTACTGCTGACAGTGCCAAACCAGCTCGGCGTTGATTACAACGCCCATGTGATCAATGCGATTCTCACGCACGTTGCGCCAGCCATGGGGTGGCGCTGAGGCAAACGTCTATCGGCTTAGCACGGGCCTTCTACTACCGAATAGCCGACCGAACGAACGCCTCGTGAGATTGCAGATCAGACTTGCGAGGCGCTTGAATCCTCGGGCGGAAGTTCTTCACTCTGGCCAATGCCGCCCTTGATCATCCGCCGGATATCCATACCCAGTTTGCAAGCTTGTTCAGCAGTACGCCAAAAAAAGGGCCGACTTTCCCTAAGGAGAGCCGGCCCAGTCAAAATGTTCCGAAATCGAAACATTCCAGAGGGGAACGGCCGAAAACAAGCTCTACGCCGGGAGGGGTGCGGAGCCCAACGTCTTCAGCCGCAGGTGATATGAGGTCCGCCCGGGCTTTGTGCAACGCAGCATGGATCATGCCAGCCATGCACCTCTCGCAACGCAACTGGCACGGCTTGCGATCTAACCGTCATATTGCCGATGCCCCGAGCCAGATCTGACGCTCCCGCCACCGGCGGTTGTGGGCTTAGCCATCATTTCCACATCAACCGCCGATTACCGCGTCGCCAACGCAAACCGCAGCTTTCAGCCGTGACGAGGCCGGCCCCTTATGTGACGGGACGTTTCGCAAGGGCGAGGCCGATCCCAAGCGCGATCATCGCGCCGCCCGAAAACTCGCGCAGCCGTTGGATCGAACCTGGGCGTGCCGCCGCGCTTTCGCGGATACTGCTCGCGGCAAAGGCGACGACCGTGTCGGCAAGTGTGTTGAGCGCCACGGACACGAACCCAAGCACCACGAATTGAAGCGCTACATGCCCCGCTTGCGGGTCGACAAACTGCGGGATAAGAGCGAGGAAAAAAGCGGCCGTTTTCGGATTGAGCGCTTCGACCAACACCCCTTCACGGAACGCCCGCTTCGCCCCTATCGGAGGCGCGGCGACGCCACTCGCCAAGGCTGCCGCGGCGTCACGGCGCGCGGTCCGAAAGGTACGGAACCCGAGCCACACCAGGTAGGCGGCACCGATCAGCTTCAGCAAGGTGAAGAGTTCCGCGCTCGCAAGCACGATGGCGGATACCCCAAGGCTTCCAGCGACGACATGGGCCATGCCTCCGAGCCCTGTTCCCAGACTGGATGCGATACCCTCCGCCCGACCGCCAGCCAGCGTCCGCGAGGCAACGTAGAATATGCTGGGACCAGGCGTGACGGCCAGGACGAGAGCGGCGGCCAAGTAGACAAGGAGCTGAGTTAAGTCCGACATGAAGAACGGCACCGATGATCGCGTGAACGCTGGAGTCGCACGCCGAGTTAAACGGCAAGCCGACATGCGTCTAGAGCGTGGAGGCAGATGGAATGCTCCCGAAGGCTCTTCGCAATGACGAGAACCACGCACACAGGCCGCTAGGCCCGATAGTCCTGCGTCGCCCGGCTGGTGGACCGATTACGCGATGAGTCCGAAGAACCCATCGAGATTAATTCATGCGTAGCTTTTCGATCAAGCACGCCGGCCATCTAAACCCGCTGAATATCAATAGGTTAAGGGGAAGATGGCGGAGACGGAGGCCGTCGAGTCTTTATCATAAGATACTGATTTCCTTTATATTAAATTTTTAGATCATTTTATAATACCCGGGAAAATACCCCGATATTCCCAGCTTCGGCTTATCCTTCTTGCGGCCACGACCTCGCCCGAGCTCAAATTCCAATCCTATCCATGCGCGATCGAGCTACGCTAGAAAACAGTCCATCTCCCCGCACCATTCGCGCTCGCTGAACGATGTGGTCGCGCCCTTGGTCGGCCACGTCAAAATTGCTCAGCGGCCCTCTGAACACCCCGTTCGCAGGCCTAAACGCACAGGCACCATTCCCCTTGATCTCGAATGCACCACGTGCAACGGTTTGATTCGGTCGGACGATGAGCTTTTGCACTCATACGCTGGAACTCTGGGGTAAACCGCTATGACGAATGGCCTGTCGGTCGCCAATATGGCGAATTCTGCCCCTCGGATGACATCTGTGGAGTTGAGCGAACTGGCGCTTGATGCTGCGATCGAGGTGGAGAATGTAATCAGGGGCCGCGCGCCCGGGCTTGACTCTGTAAACCACCTCATCAGCTGTCTGCTTAACACCATCACGACAGGGCGTGGACCATCGCAGCATAGGATGGACCTCACCTACCTGCCGATATATGAATCGGCCTTGGAAACCATATCCGGCGAGCGACCTGACACTGTTGAAGATTTCGCAAAGAATGTAAGGCATGTGTTAGCGGAATTTGCTACGCCGGGGAACGAAACAGGGGTTCTTAACGCCCTTCGCGATTTTTGTATCGCGGTGCATGAAGAAGCGCTCTCTCAGCGCATGGACCTCATTCACAACGCGGATCCGCAATCTCGCTATGTCGCAAATTCTCGTTGATCGGGCACATAATGCTCGAGTCAAACTTGAGCGCCTGATAGCTCAGGTTGGTGTCGTCGCTGGGGGAGAATACCCAAACTACGACAGCAAGCTAGCCGTTGATGAACTTCGAGCTCGCTTGGAAAAAATGGTTCGGAGATTGGCCGACTATGGTACATACCCAGCCCAGCTTCAGATGTCACTACTCCGACAAGCCAATTATTATATGATCAGAACGACCGATCTTTTAGGATTTATAACTAGATCTACAAGCACGCGAAATTTGTTTGAATTATATCATCCCTTCAAGATGATTGCCAACAAGACAATCGGCGATAATGCGCGTTTAATATTATCATCTGATTGGCAATACTCGCCTTTTACGTACCCCTACGGATTGGACGAGCTCCCGAATTATATCATGATTGGGTTGCCCGCCTCCGAATCTGAAAATGCTTTGGTTTTTCCAACGGCTGGGCACGAACTTGGTCATAATATTTGGCGCGCCTGCAGTTTTGATGAGCGGGTGAAGCTGGATGTTGAGAATGCGGTATACGAAGCCTTCGAGGGCCAACGAAGTCGATTTGAGCTTATTTTTTCCCTTAAGGGCGCTGACGTCAGAAATGACATGTTTGTGCAGCCCATAATTCGCAAAAGCGTGAGTCTCGCTTTGCGTCAAACTGAAGAGTTATTTTGCGATTTTATTGGACTCTGTCTTTTTGGCCGATCTTATCTACTTGCATTCGACTATCTTTTAGCGCCCAGTCTCGGGGGGCATCGCGGCGGCGAGTACCCTGACACGAGGACGAGGGTGGCCTATCTTGCACGTTACGCTGTAGAAATGGGGATAGAAGCAGACGGATTTGAGGATCGCTTCGTGTCCGAAAAACCTTCGGGCGTCAAAGCTACAGATTTCACAGTCGAAATGGCCGACTTGGCGGTTTCAACCCGGGTCCAAGAGACCTTTCTTTTGGCTCGCACACACGTCAATAGCAAAATGCATCCTTGCCTAACATCCGATGGAGAAGCACACGCCATAGAATGTTTTGCTAGGGGCATTCCTTCGGCGCGGCTACTCTCTTTGGGTGACCTCATTAACGCTGCCTGGTCAGTATATTGCGACGAGCAAAAGAACAGTGCGCTGTCCGGTCAGGGAGTTAGTCTAGTGCCATTCCTAACTGATCTTGTCATTAAGTCTGCCGAGATCCACGAGTTTAAGAGTCTCTAGATGCTGAGCACTAGTGATATTTGCGCACGAATGGACGATGGCAAGAATGGCCTCGTCCAAGGAATCGTGATTTCTCCTGATCCTTCAGAAACTGACCCGTCTCAGATCGGGCGAACCTCAATTGATCTAAGATTGGGGAGGTGGTTTACTCTTTTACAGCAAACAAAGACGACGTTTATAGACTTAGCTGTTGCGCGCGACGAGAACGAGTTTAGCTCTCGCGAAGGCAAAACTTACTACGTACCATTTGGACAGAAATTTGTGCTTCATCCGAATAGATTTGCTCTAGCAAGTACATTTGAATGGATTTCGCTGCCCAATGACGTAGCTTCATATATATCGGGCAAATCATCCTTGGGAAGGATGGGGCTAATTATAGAGACGGCCGCTGGCATACATCCCGGGTTCTCCGGCTGCATCACGCTAGAATTGTTTAACTGCGGTGAAGTGCCCATCGGCATCTACCCCGGCATGAAGATTTGCCAGCTGTTTTTCCACGAGGTAACCGGGAAGGCTAACCCTAAGGTCACCAGCTTCGGGGGACGCAGAAAGCCCGCGTTTGGATCCTACACGCCAGACAAGAAGCTGGAAAGAATGATCAAAGTTGGTGGAGAGGGAAAGCTTTTCTGACGGAAATCCTGGAACGCCTATTCTCAAATGGCAGAGCCGACGCGCAGGTACACCTCCAGTCAAAAAAGATCGGGCTGAGCAACAACCCGATCTGGGAAGCCAGCCGGGGTTATAATAAGCTCGTGGACCTCTTTTCCATCGCCGTTCGCTATCGTGTACGTCAGGCTTACGACTTCCTGGTTGAAGCAGGAGAAAACGTCGCGGACCTCGGGAGTGTCGTTGATCGAAAGAATGAACGCACCTTCGATAGCCGCGAGCTGTACAGAGAGCTGGGCGAAATCTGACTTTGAGAACGCGTCTCGGCCGTAGTCGCCCTCGGATCCCCAATAGGGCGGATCGAGATAGAACAGCACGCCAGGCCCATCGTAGCGCGAGATCAGCTCATGGTATGGGAGGTTCTCGATGATGACGCCTGCGAGGCGATCATGCAGCTCATCGAGAATCGGCATGAGCTTCGTCACATCGAATCGGCCCGGCATTCCTGGCGACACGCCAAAATTGCGGCCCGCTACCTTACCCCCGTAGGCAGTGCGCTGGAGATATAAGAAGCGGGCCGCTCGCTCGAGGTCGGTAAGTGTCGAAGGATCGCAAGCCGACAAGCGCTCAAACTCTCGGCGACTGGTGATCTGGAACCGCAGCATATCCATGAAAGCCACATAGTGGCGCTGCAGGATCCGGAAAAAGGTTGCCACGTCGCCCGAGAGATCATTGATGATCTCCGCTTTCGGGACACGCGTGCGCCGGAGGAAGACGCCGCCCATGCCGATGAATGGTTCCACATATGTATGGTGAGGCACGGCTTCGATCCGCTCGACTAACTGCCCCGCTAACTGCTTTTTGCCGCCGATATAGGCAGCGGCCGGCCGCACGGGATGCACCCGGCGGGTTTCAAACGACTCCATTTGTGGTTGCTCGCAATCTGGCTATGGTCAGCCCGCGCACCGGTGCGCACGGCGGGTAGCCTTCTTGCTTTGCTGAGGCTTCACGGGATCAGCCGCCAAGTTGAACCCCGTGGTTGATGGGCGTTTGCGCGCCCAGAGACCCCGCCACCCCTACGACGGCGGCACCTTCACCGCCGGAATCTCCTGCCAGATCGTCCACAGGCCGTGCGGCATGGTGTAGGCGATTTGCCCCCGAATCGTCAGCGCCGGCAGATTGATGAGATCAATCGGAATCGGCGCGCAAAGCTGGTTTGAACCTGGGCCCAACGAGGCTGCCCGGGCATTCCGAATGATATTGCCGTCCCGCTCGCGGGTCACGACAACGGTCTGCTCGACCGCCGTGCCGTCGACGACGACATTCCACGTCATTGAGCTCGGATAGGCATAGCGGGCTTTGCGCCACTGCCATTTCCAGCAGACCCGCTCACCTTCTCGCCTGACGTCAGCAATCGCTTGATCCACGAGGACGGGCGCAAAGCGCGCCTCGAGGGTCGGTGTGACGTTGAAGAACAGAACCGCACCGAGAAACACGGCAACGAGCCACACAAGGCCGCCGGCGACCTGGGCGGGCTTTGGCATGAAGCGCTTCATTTAATCATCCCCCGCGTGATGCCGACCCACAGAGCCGTGCCGAGCGCGACGACGAGGAGGCCGATGCCGGAGAGCATCCCATGCCGCGCCATCGTGCCGCTGATCTCCCGGGCCGAGCGCATCCACGAAAAATCCTTGCGGACGTTGGCAAGGTCCTTTTCCTCGATCCCGATGCGCAGCATGAATTGCTCGAGCGACTTGCTGGCGGCCGAGGTGGCGATATCCTCGGCGATGTCCTTCGCCACATCCCGCGCCAGGCGCTCGGTTTCCTCGCGGGTCAGCACTTGCCGGGCGACCGCCAGCGCCGCCCGTTCGGCGGCCGAATTCACCAGATTTTGCAGCTGCCCCATCGATAAGTACGCTTCCCCCTCCGGCGCCAGCCCGGGTGTGGTTGGATGGTGCGGACGGCGCGCCATCTCAGCGATCCCAGCCGCAGAGATAGGTGCCCGTCCCGTTGTGGCCCGCCTTCTGGACCTGGGTGCGCGCGGGATCGCCCGCGACCGCCTCCATGGGATTGGCCACGTCACAGAAGGCGACACGGCCGCGAGCCGCCTCAGGGGTAGCGACAGGCGCTTGGATCAGCTTGTCGCTCGCACACCCGGCGAGCGGCATCGCGAGCAGCGTCGCGAGCACGGCGAATCTCGTCATTGATCATTCCTTCCGATGTGCTGATCTGCCGCTGAATGTCACGCAGGGCATCGCCGTGACCGCGGTCATAGGCCTGGTCATTGATCTCCCAGGCGAAATAGCCGGCAGCGAGCAGCAAGGCGCCAGCGACGGCCAGCCGCCAATCCGTGAGCGCCGCGGCAATCATGCCGCTTCCTCCAGCCGGCGCTGAATGAGCCACCACACACCGGCACCGAGCCCGGCGACCATGACGGCGGCGAGCGCCCATTGCAGCGGGCCGGGCGACGACGCGGCGGTGGCGAGTGAGCCGAGGACGCCGGCAGCGACGGTGACATTTTCACCGGTCAGCAGCGGCGGCTTCGCTGGCATGGCCTTCACATAGTTGGAGGAGACGAATTCGCCCTTGGCCCAAAGGCCGCATTCGGCCGCGCGCCGGTTGACGAGGCCCCCGATCGTTACCTTCTTTCCGGTCTTGGGATCTTTCCCCTTCACCCATTTCATGAGCTCGCCCGGCACGGCGTTGTAGTCGCCGCGGTTGAGCTTTTTCAGGAGGGTCGATTTCGCCAGGGCACCCGTATTGAAATCGAGGCTCACGAGGGTCGCGAACTGGAAGTCGCTGAGCGGCACCTTGACCAGGCGCTCGACGTTCCGTTCGAACTTGGCGAGATCGGCCCGCAGGATGCGTTCGGCCTCGGCATCCGTGATCGTCATGCCCTTGGTGACGGTTGGCGGACCGGCTTTCGATGTGTGGCCGTAGCCGATGGTCAGGACGCCGACGCTATCGAGATAGGCGGTGAGCCGCTTGCCCTCCCAGCGTTTGATGAAGTCGACGCCTTCGTCATTCGTGCGGCGCGCCATTACCGGTCACCCCGCTCGACGACATGGCGCACGCCTTTGGCGACGCCCGCCCAATCGGTGTTGTCGCGAGACGCGCAAGCGCTCACGCCCGCAGCGACCAGCGCCGCGATCAGCAAAAGTCTCATCCGATACTCCGTATTAGTTCGTTTGCTTCTCGAGCTTGCTCATCGCGCTTCGAACTAGCACTATGAACCTCAGCTTGTTCGTAAAGGGGCTCGACATGGTAGGAAGGCTTGCTCGCAGGATCCCAGACGTCGATATTCTTATAGATATGGAGCCCGAGGAGTTGGCGGGAGTTATACTTCAAGCTTTGATCGAAGATGGCGGAGACGTACACCTCCATAATTTCGTAAATAATCTGAATTCTTTAAATCCACCTTATCCTATTGCTAGAAAGAAAGAAATTGCACAAGCTATAGGGGCTGCTTGGTCTTGGTTAAGCGCACAGGGGCTTATCGCTTCCACAGGAGATCAGTGGCTATATATTACAAGGCGTGGTCGGTCGGTTGCAACAAAGGAAGATTTCGCTGAGTATAGGAAGGCCAGCCTTTTACCGCGATCGTTGCTTCATCCGTCAATATCTGGAAGTGCATGGCGAAATTTTATTCGCGGAAATTATGAAACAGCGGTTTTCGAAGCATTTAAAGCGGTAGAGGAGGCAGTCAGGCTTGTAGGGGGCTACACGGATCGGGATCTCGGCGTGGATCTTATGCGCAAAGCGTTCCATCCAGAAGAGGGCCCCTTAAGCGACCGAAATGTATTGCACGCGGAGCGCGCTGCATTGTCCTCCTTGTTTGCAGGTGCGATTGGCTCCTACAAGAACCCTGTGAGCCATCGCACAGTGTTGCTTCGGGACACATCGGAAGCGGGCGAGATGCTCATCTTGGCAAGCCATCTCCTGCGCATCGTTGACAGCAGGCGGGGCGCTATTGCCTCTTGATCCTAGTTTTTGGTTTCAGGCTAACGTGTCCATGCCGCTCTTCAACGCGGCGAAGGCGGCAGCGATGGCCGCGCCTTCGCCCGCAAGGCTGGCGCCGGCCATAAAAAAGCGCACGGTCTGGGCGCTGAACGACGATGGCGAGCGCCCGCCAAGGCGGATGTTGCCGGTTGGCCGCCCTTCGGCCGGAAGCGCGATATCCGCGCCGAGGCCAACCCCGTTGCGGGTGACGCGTTTGGTGGCGGCGTCGAGCTGCTGGACACCCCACAATCCGGCGCCATCCGTCGTGCCGGGGATCGTGACGATGTAGCCCGACGTCACCGTGTTGATGGCGACGACGGTCTGATCGGAGGCGTTGCGGGGCGTGATCGAGGTGACATAGCCCGTACCGGCCCCGCAGATCGGCGAGGTCGATTGTCCTGATGAAGGCGTCTGCACCCACATCGAGGCGTCATTGATGGCGAAGCGCCCGCCGGCATTGGCCGGCGAAAACCCCGTATCGAAGTAGCTCGTTGTGCCGTTACCCGCCCCGCCGACACGCGGCACGACGGTCGGGCTATTGACGGGCGTGAGGACATTGGCGGCGGGGTTGCGCAGGTTGCGCGCCCAGGCCGTCGCATCCATGGCGCCGAGGTCATAGATCAAGTCGATATACGGCCAGGCGCCGTGATCCTTCAGCGCGACGTTGAAGTCACTCATGAGCCGGCGATAGGCGTCGGCCGGCGGCGCTGCAAAATAGGCGAAGAGCGCGACCGCGTCAGGATCATAGCGCGGCCCCGCGCGCCGCGTGCGGCGGCTCAATCCGAGCCCTGCGGAAAGGGAGAGCCCGCCCATCAGTCGAGCGCCTTCACTGCAATCTTGTGGCCGGCGGGAATGATGAGGTCGATCGAAGCGCCCGCTAGAAGCACGCGACGCGGGGCCACCCCGGCGTCAGGTGTCAGCCCGGAGGAAAGCCAAACATCCGCGGTGGCCGTCACGCGGGCGATCGTGTAGTTGCCACCGTTGATGCCAAAGGATGTCGGCGCGGCCTGCGAGACCGCGTTGACGCCCGAAATCGCCAACACCTCGGATGCTCCCGGCGCCGCGACATGAAGCCCTTGCGCGATTGCCGGTGAGAACGCGATTCCGTATTCCACATAGACATTGGCCATGCGGGATCTCCCATAAAAAAGCCGCCTGTGAGGCGGCGGAAGTTACAACTGCGATGAAGGGCGGGAACTCGGTTTCGATCGCTTGCTAAACCTTGTTCGCTCTGCTCTCCCTGCTATGATGTTGACGTACTGGAACTAAGCGTAATACTTGGTTTTAGAAATCTCATTTGCTTCTTGGGGGACTTAAATGAATAGCGATGTAATTGGGAATGGTTTATTCGCCCTTAGCGCAGCAATTATAGCCATAGCGTACCAGTATTATCAGTACAGGAAAGATATAAAGCAATCAAATGACGACAGAATTGCAATTGAGAAGAAGAAAATTATAGAAGATCTTGTCTCTTACAGATTTGTTTTAACTGAAGACCGCCGAAATGACCCGGCGCCTACGGCGAAATTTAATGCGGCGCTTTCCGCGATACCGGTTCATTTTTCCTCCAATAAGGACTGCATAGATAAATATCGATCGCTGGGAAATGGGTTCACCGCGGAACAATTTTACGATTTGATCTTGGCTTTAATGAAGGATGTGCCCTTAGGAACAGCTGCAATTGACAAAGCCCTAATCGAAAACGTTCCACATGTTAAACCGAAGAATAATTGACCGATTAACAAACCCGTCACTGCAATTGTTTGTGCTTGCCATAATCAGCGTCCTGCAAGGCATCCATCGGAGATGGCTGGTGAATTACATCTGTTGCCAGACGCTGCCGGTGTTGCCGACGCGGCGGACCGTCAGGGACTGATGCTGCGCCAACACGAGATTGGCCTTGCCATTGAGGCGAATGCCGTTGTTGCCGTGCACGATCGTGACGGCGTTCGCCGAAGGGTTGCGGATATTGACGATGAAGGATCCGACGATCGCCGTCGTGATCTGGGAAATCGACACCGCCTCAGCCGGATTGACGCTGACCATGGCCTGGCTGATGGCGATCGCATTGCCGGTGACCGCCGTGAGCTCCTGTTCGGCGTCATAGGCATAGGCGTCTGCCCAGAGCGCGCCGTCATAGTTGATGCGCAGCGCCTCTTGGTGGGCCCCGACCGCATCCTTGTAAAAGAACAGCCATGACGGCCGGATCTGGCCACCGGAGATCTGGCCTGCGACCGCCCTGATATAGCCGGCCGTCTGCCAGGCGCTGTCGAGATAGCCGGAGGCGCGGATCTCACCGAGGATCGCCGAGACGGTGACATCGGTCGGCGCGCTGTAAGTGCCGTTCGCGCGGGCGAACTCCAGCACAGGCCGGTTGGTGACGTTGCTGCCGTTCGCCGTGATCTTGAAGGTGCCGGAGGTCGACAGCGTCGCGTCCGCATTGGTCGATTTCAGCGCCGTGCCGCTGCCGGTGGCAAAGATGTTGCCGGCGACCGCCGGCGCGCTGTCGATATAGCGCAGCGCCGCATTGCTATGGGTGGCGATGCAGGTGGGGTCGACACGGCATTGCGTGGCATAGGTGCCGCCGCCCGCCGGCGCCCGCGAGCGATAGCGCCAGGCCGTGACGCCATCGCTCCAGATCGCCTGCTCGGAGGCGTTGACCGCCTCATTGAACGCCCAGCCCGCCGCCGCCGGCGACACGGTGCCGAAGGCGGCCGGCACTGGGCCACCGGAGTAGAAGACATAGCCCCAGGTGCCATCCTCCCAATAGCAATATTGCCGCGTCGGGATGCCGCCCGCCGTCCAGACGTCGGTGAAGGTGCCGCCGTCGAAGTTGAAGTCGCCGCGGATGTTTCCTTCCGAGCGGCACTGGTTGAAGGTGACGGCATAGGGGATCGCCCCGGCCGAGCCGGAGGCGTTGAAGCCATAGCCGGCGATCGCTGACCCGTTGGTGGAGCTGCGATAGCCGGAGTTGCGAGCCGTGACGCCGGTTGCGTCGTTGGTCTGGCCGTAGGAATGCACGCCGTCGTGGCGGCATCCGGTGACAAGCCCGCTCTTGACAATGTTGTGGTCGCCGCTGAGCGAGATGCCGTTATCGGCCGTGCGCTCGATATAGACGTAATCGACCGTCCAGTGCGAGGTCCAGACAGTGAGCCCGAGCCCCTCGAGGCCGAGGTGATAGCGCCAGACATTGTTCGGCGAATCGACCGCGCCGCCCCACTGGAAGAGATTGTAGGAGCGCGAATCGAGCAGATACTGCGTCATCGCCGCTTCGTTGTAGCGCTTGCGCAGCGAGGTCACATGGACGTTGCAGCCGCCGTCCGAGCCATAGAGGCCAAAGCCTTTGGCGTTGAGGACGTCGATAGCGAGCGTGATCGCTTTCGACTTCCAGCCCTTCACCGCGGCGCCATTGGCGACCATGTTCAGCGCCTGGACATCCGCCCGCGCCTCGAGGCAATCGGTGAGCAACAGCCCGGAATTGCCGTTCATGAAGCGCAGCTTCAGGTCAAGATCACTGCTGTCGCTGAACTGGCAGGTATAGCCGTTCGGATCGCCGCTCGCTTCGTTATGCGCGCCGATAAACAGCAGATTCTGGATTGTGACGTCCTCGACGGCATTCCCCTCAAAGGCGACGGAATGGGTGTGCTTGATGCGCAGCGGCCGGCCCGAGGCGATGAACTTCAGCCCACTCGGCACGATGATCTTGTTCGTGCCGATCTCGATCGCCGGCATGACGCGGGTCGCCATCAGCGGCCGATCGAGCGCCACCGCCTTTTCGATGGCGCGCATCAGCTGGGAGAAGGCTTTGGTCGGATCGCCGGGATCGCGGACATATTGCGCGATGTTGATGCTGTCGCCGAGATAGTCCTTCAGCTCGCGCGACTGGTCGAAGCCGTCGCCTTCCAGCTGCTGCGCGCCGGCGCCGAAGCCCGTCACATCGGTGTCGACGCGCTGCACGAGCTCCTGCAACCGCTCATTGAGCGCGAGCGCGGTGCTCCAGCGTCCCGACAGCTGCTGGATGCTCCAGTCGGTCGCCATCACGGCTGTTTCGCCGGCCCATGGATAGAGCAACGTCAGTTCGGTGTTGCTGACGATCTCGTCGATCACACCCGTGACGCCCCGGAAGACGAGCAAGTCATCCTTCGAGGCATTGGACATGAGCGAGGCCGTCGCGAACGTAACCGTCCGCTCGCCGGCCGTGATCGCGGCCAGCGTGCCAGCGTTGTAAGACGCCATGGGTGTCCTCAGTCGGTGCGCAGATGAATGACGGCGTCGATGCCATCGGGCCGGATTGGCCAGGCCGCGACCATGGCGGCGGCATCGCCCGCGTCGGGCAGGTCGCGCAGAGCCTGGCGATAGGTGGCCCAGGCCTCGCGGAGTTCGGAGGAGATCGGGCGATCCGGCACCATGAAGGCGTCGGTCACGATGAGTTCGCCGTTGCGCAGAATGCGCACGGCCTCGACGGTCAGGGCCTGCCCCCAGCTGAAGGCGCCCGGCCGCGGCAGGACGGTGAGTGTTTCCGGATCGATCCGGTGGGTGTCATCCGTGATGCCCAGCGGCGTATTGCCGGGCAGTTCCGCAATCGCCAGGCCCGGCCGCTCGACAAGATCGAGGCCGACGTTGTCCTGAATGATCCGAAGTGACGTCGGGTCATAATGAACGAAGCGCTTCATGGCTCAACGCTTCCCCGTGGTGGCGACCAGATTGCCGTTGAGGGAGCGGGGCACGCCGCCCGTCGTGAAGACAACCTTGATCGGCACCACATCCCAGCCGCCGGTGCAGGCCCAGGACAGGCTTCCCTGCACGGCGCAGACGCTGTCATAGGTCGCCCCGTTGAGAGAGCCGACCAGGGTGTCATTGATGTAGAGATGGCACTGCCAGAAGTTGACCACTTCGGGCGAGGCCCCGACCGTGCCGATGAAGGTCGCGTTGATCATGATCGACTTGCCGGCGATGCCGGTGAAGCCGATGCTGGTCAAAACCACATCGACCGCGGTCGCCGCCGGTGGGCTGACACTGCCGCTCGCCGCCACCGGCACCGTCACGGCGTTGTCGGCGATCTGCAGCGTGTTGACCGTCAAGTCGCGGATCTGGGCGGACTGCGAGATGATGTCATAGGCCCGCAGCTTGTTGCCGGTGATGGTGCCGTCAACAATCAGGTCGGCGCGAATGCCGAACGTAAATGTCGCGCTGCCATCAAGCTTTTTGGCACCACTGAGAACAAAGCCTCCGGTCTCGCCATCGAGATTGAGCACGACGCCATATTGCGCGGTGAGCCCATTCGGCCCGCTCACCACCTCGCTAAGCTGGGTCAGGCTCGACGTGTGGCCATTGACCGTGGCGCTGAGCGTCGTCAGTTGGGTCGCCGTCGCCGTGATGCCGCCTTCCGCCGCGGTCACCCGCGTCGTCAGCTGGTTGACCGCCGTCGCCTGCCCGGAGATCCCGGTCTCGGCATCGGTCAGGCGGCTGTCGAGCGCCGTCGTCGCCTGGGACAAGGCCTCATCGGCGGCGACACGCGCCAGCCTTTCCTGGATCACGCCGGAGACCGCATTACTGATGCCTGCGGCGATCGTGTCCGTCGTCTGCGCCATCGCCTGATCGGCGGCGACGCGCGCGGTGCGCTCCTCATCGATCGCGGCGAAGGTCCGCCGCACACCCTCGTCGACGGCCTCGGCGTTCCTCTCATCGACCGCGGTCAGATCGAGCTTGATCGTCTGGCGCTCGGCATATTCATGGCCGGTGGTGGTCGCCTGCAACTCCGCGAGCGCCTGCAGGCGCGCCTCGAAGTCGTCACGCCAATGGGCGATCGAATCGGCGCCTATACCGGAGATGCGTTCGATCTGATGGCGCAGCTCTTGCTTCAGGTTTTCGAAATCGACCATCCAATCGGTCGTGTCGATGTCGAGGACCGGCTTGAAGGTGGTGAAGGTCGTGAAGACGGGCGGGCCGGCGACGCCTTCCGGGCTCACCGCATAGGCGCGCACATCGACAACCTGCCCCTCGACATTGCGGATGGGATAGCTGCCGGAGGTCGAGAGCCCTTCGGAGACCCGCTCCAGCGTCGCCCAATCATCATAGGAGAGATCGACCACGTAGGAGGTCGCCCCGCGCGCCTGGCCGACCGACCAATCCATATCGAGCGAGGTGGTGCGCTGCACGGCCTGCGCCCGCACCCAGGGCACGACCGGAGCGCCGGGATCGGTATCCCGGTCGCTCGGCAAGGGTGGCTCCGGCGGCGGCGCCTCGCCCAAGGCTGTCCAGACTTCCTCCGCATCATACAGCGCCTCGATCGCCACGCGGTCGCGACTTTGCGGCTGCACCGAGGCGATCAGGAACGGATCGCGCAGCTCGTCGAGGGCGCCGATCACGACCGAGGTCATGTCCTCACCATCGGCCGCGAAGATCGAGGCGAAGCTGACACCGGTGAAATCAGCCACCGCCGCGGCATCGGCACTGTCGACGATGATGGTGCGACCATCCCCGCCGGCCGTCACCTTCACCGGGCCCCATTCGCGGTTACGGCGATCGCGGAAGTCGGCATAGGTCGAGGCGCCAACGGTCACGGGCGTGTCGAGGGTGATGGCCCAGCCATTGCGCGCGAGCACGCCGGCGGCGCGGGCATTGGTCATGAACCATGCATCGACGAGCACGGGATCGCCGCGCATGACGAGCCGGCCTTCATGCTCGACGGTCAGCCGCCGCCGCTCGCGCCGAAAATACGCCGTTGCCGCCATCCATGTGGCGAGGTGGTGGGCGTGGGCCCAGGAGCCGACGCCCGTCATGGCGACGCGGTTCGGCGTGAGCGACTGCGCCCCGAAGGTCACCCGCACCTCGCGGCGTTTGCGCGGGTCGGCATCCGGGTTGTACTCGACGATCACATCCGCGAGGCCATCCTCGCGCGCCACCGGGAATTCCGCTTCCGTCGAGCCCCGCACAATCTGCCGGCGGGTGAAGAGATGCTTTCGGGCGGCGCGCGCCTCATCGCGGACGATCGACCAGGTGCGGCCGATCCGCACCGGCTCGCCCCGGATGACGCCGAGCACCGTCGAGGCCGCCTCAAACACGGACACCGGGCCGCGAATGACGCCGTCGAAAGTGTCGCGATCGGCGAGCGTCGATCCGTAGTGGATGACACGCGCCAGGTGGATCTGACTGTCGACGAGGTTGCCGCCATAGTCGGCCCGCAGCACATCGGCGAAGGCGTGCACGGCCTTGCGGGTGACCTGCTCGACCCATTCCGTGCCGTTCCACACCGGCAGGATCCGCGAGGCCCTGACATAGATGTTGGAGAAGTTGGTGGTGGCGAGCGACTTGCCGGATTTGATGCGGCAGGCGACCTCGGTGACATGCGGCCGGACGGTTGTGTCCATCACCCAGCCGCGCAGGCCATCCCAGGCGATGGCGTTCACGACCTGGTAATCGGACTGGTCGGGATAGTCGTTGCGGCCGCGCACGATGTAGCGCCCAGGCGGCACGTCGAAGAAGAACGTGTAGCGCAGCGCCTTGGTCGAATAGCCGGTGGCGGTATTGGTGACGAGCGTCTGCCAATCGCCTGTCGGATTGTCATCGTCATCGGCCGGCGCATATTCAAAGCGATAGCTGTAAGGCGCCGGGATGGCTTTGCCGTCGCTGCGCTGCCCCGACAGGCCGGAGGGGAATGACATGTCGATCTGGATCTTCGACACATCGACACCGACCGGCGCGACGGCATAGGGCCCAGACCAGTTCGGGTTCTCATCGACGCGCGCGAGTTCCGAACCGAGCACGCCATCGGCGGACACGACGGTGCCCGGGACGATCGAGGACGTGCCGCCCGGATTGATGATCTCGACGACGCTGTCATTGAACGGCGGCTGCACCCCGCCGCCGCGCGTCCAGAGCGTCGAGTTGCCGACCATGATCTCTTCGATCTGGTACTTGCCCAAGCCGAGCGTCATGCGCTTGTAGAGATATTGATCCTCCCCTTCATAGACCGAGTAATCAGGCTGGGAGAGATCCGGCTGCGTCCAGAAGGTGCCATAGCCAACGGGGATGCGGTCGCCCGGACGCGGGACGTTGCCGCCGCCCGACACGCCATAGACCGGACGGTCCGTCGCTTCCTTGTTCGCCTTAGCTTGCGTTGCCTTGGACAGGAGGAAGCCGGCGCCGGCGACGACGCCGGCCGCGACCAGCTTGCCGGTCAGTGTCAGGCCCGCCGTGGTGCCGAGCACTGAGCCGAGCCCCGCTGACAGTCCGCCGATCACGCCGATAGCATAGGGCGCGGCAATGGCGAGCGCGATCATGGCGATCGCCCCGCCGATCGCCTTGCCGCCGCCGCCACCGCGGCTCGAGCCGCCGAGCGGCAGATAGGTGATGATGACCGTGTCGTTCGGGCCGACCAGCGTATGGCGCCAGGCATTGCGCAGCCTGACCGTCGCGTCGCAGACGGCCGGCGGCTCGCCGGCGCGATGCACCGAGACGACATGCGGCCGGCCGCGGTCGGCATGGCGCGCGACCACGGTCGACAGCCGGCGCCGCCTGCGGTCGAGCGGCAGCGGCGCGGCAACCGGGCGGCCCGCGACGTTCTGTCTGATGATGAGCGTCATGTCAGATCGGCAAAAAGAACTGCGGGGTTGCCCAGCGGCGGACGCTGGCGAGTTCAACGAGGCCGTCGAAGACGACGCCATGCGGCGCGTCGACATGGAGAAGGCCGCCGCCGTCGAGGTCGAGCCAGACGCCGGCATGCTCGACGAAGTCAGGGCGGGCGCCCTTGCGCGCCATCAGGGCGACCGCCCCATGCGCTGGCGCCGTGATCTCACGCCAGCGGGCGCGCTCGGGATGGTCGGCGAAGGCTTCCGCCTTGGTGGCCCGGCGATCCGGCGCCGTATCGAACACGGGCGGCAGATCGCGGCCGAACAGATCACGCTGCACGTCGCGCACGAGGCGCCAGCAATGCAGCCCGCCGCGGTCCCAGGGCTGGTTGATCAGCGCGGTGACGTACGGGCCCGTTTCAGCACCATCCATAGCTCCTTTAATCGCAGAAGGTTTGGCTTTATCGTTGATGCACGAAACAAGATTGGGCTTAGCATCATGTTGATACGTCATGGCATCGCAATTCTGGTTCTGCTTTGTGCGTCTGGGTGCATCAGCGCCAAAGAGCAGCGCGATGCAGAACCCAAAGATGATGCTTACTGTCGTGGCCTCGGCGCGGCGCCGGGCTCCGACGCCTATATTGCGTGCCGTCTTGAACTTCGCCGTGAACTTCTGGCGAAGCAGGAAAGACGCAGAAGGGCTTTCAATTCTGCAAGCGACGCTCTGATCGACTACAGCATCGCGACCGCCCCGCGCCCCTCGCAAAACGTAACCATGAGTTGCACCTCAAATCGGATGGGCAATACGACGACGACAAACTGCTATTAATTACAGCTGCAACGCCGGATAAAAGGTGTCGTCATAGGTCTTGAGCGGGAAGGCCTGCAATTCGATCTCCCGGAAACCGAGCGAGCCTTCGGCATAGGTTTCGTTGAGCGTCACAGATCTGAGCTCAAGGTCGTTGATCACGTCGCCGGGCTGGGTGAGATCCGCCGTCGTATAGGCCCGATAGATCACCTTGATCGGCGCCGTCGCGCGAATCGCCTCGCGTAGATAAGGCAAAAGCAATCCGGACACGTTGTCGATCCTGACCTTGGCCGGCGTCGGCCCGTCCTCGGTCACACCCGGCAGGGTGATGGAGACCTGCAGGGGCTCAAAGAGCACAGTCGGCCCGCCAAGTGCCAGCGGCAGGGACATGGCCTCGTCGACGCCGGTGATGACGCGCACCGGCGCGGCAAAGGCGACGTGATCCATCTCCACGGTTTCATAGATGATGTCGCCGCGCGCCGCCGACGCGTAGCTCTCTTCCATGGCTTCGGTGAGCGACATCGATCAGCTGTCGAGGAAGATGCACAAGGTCATGGCCAGCATGTATTTCGTGCCAAGCCGCGGCGCTGAATAATCCGCTCCATCGATATAGACGCGGCGCGTCTCGCAGCCTTGCGGCAATACCACCTCCATCATGAAATGGCCCGTGCCGGCATTGAGCGTGTCCCAATAGAACGTCTCGAAAGCTTGGAATTGCACGCGAGTCATGCGGATCTGGACTGGCTCTTTCACGAGACGGGTGAAGGCCCGGCGACGCATCCGATCAGGCCCATCCTCGAATTCGGTCCGCGCCGGCGCCGCGAAGGGTGTCGGTGCGCCGAGGCTCGCCAGCAGCGGCACATGCGGCAAGGTCGCCGGCCAGGTCGGCAATGCCATGCTCAGCCCCTCAGATTGGTGCGGGTGGCGACGGCCGCGTTCGCCCGGGCGACCGAGCCCCGCCCGCGTGCCAGGCGATCGGCCATGATGTTCTCAAGTGCTGGGATCAACACCTCAACGCCCGGGCCGCTTCCGCCCTGTGTCTCGCGCGTCGAGACTGGCAAACCAGACTGGTTGATGATGTTGACGACAGGAGCGCCGACCCGATTGCGCGCGGCAAGCCGCGAGAGGCTCGGCAAAGACGGCATCGAGGGCATGCCGACCGCTCCGCCGTTCGCGTAACCTCGCCGCAGCGCGTCGAGGTTGCCGAGGCCAATCTTGCGCACCGCGGCAGCATCGAAGACATACTCCCCCTTATGCACCACGCCGGCTGGCTGAAACTTGCGCCCGGCGCCAGTATAACCGCCGCTGTCGAAAAGCTTCATGCCATCAAACAGAGAGCCGATTAGGCCACCGGTCGCGCCATTGGCCCCCTTCGTCCCGAAGAGGCTGGCCAAAGGCCCCTCGCCGAGTAGCGCGGCCTGGAAGGCCGCTTCGGCGATCCGCTTGGTCAGGTTCATCAACGCCTCTTCAGCATTCTTTCCGCCGGAGATGGCATCGGAGAAGAACGAAGACAGCTCGTTACCCGCTGCTCGCTGCAGATCGCGAAAGTCTTTCTGCGCCTCTTCGGCCTTTTCGAGTGATTCCTTTTGCTTGCCGTAGGCTTCGGCGACCCGTTCGATCGCGACGCGGTTTTTCTCATAGATCCCCGGGCCCGCCTTGTTGGCCGCCTGCTCAAGTTCCAGCGCGACGCGGGCACGTTCGCGAGCTGCGGTAGTCTGACCGAGGGTTTCCTCTTCCAGCTTCAGCGCCGCGATCCGCCGCTCAACGTCCGCGATCTGGTCTCCGAACTTCGCGCCAGCCGACTTGCCGCCGGCACCGCGCCCACCGCCGCCCTTTCCGCCGGGGACTGCATAGTCGGCAAGGGAAACCTGCTTTGCGACGGGCGCCTTCCAGCCGATTGGTAGCTGAGGACCATAGAGGCCCTTGGCATAAGTCGCCATGCTTCCAGCGGAACCGCTCTGAGCCGCTCGAAAAGCCGATTCAACGCGATCTTGGTCTAGAACCTTACCGTTGACGATCGGCGTGATGCCGATCTTTCGCAGGCCTTCCGGCGACATATCGCCGCCGAGAGCCGTGGCGATCCTTCCCCAAAAAGGACTGTTGCCCACCGAGTTGAGCCAAGACTGCAATGAGCCCAGCCCTTTGACAGCCGCGTCGATGTATTTCGGAATTTGGCCGATCGCTTCGGCGACAGCGTTAAGGTTTGTCGCGGCGGTTTGAGACGCACCCATCGTTTCATCGAGCTTGCCAATAAGCAGGATGAAAGCGTTCGAAACGCGCTCGACACCTTGACCGACGGTACCTGTCGCCTTGCTCGCAGACGCCTCGAGCGTCGACATTCCGGCAAGGAAGGCGCGGAAGAATGCCTCCGAAGATACCTTCCCGTCGTTGACAAGCGTTTTCAGACTGGAGACGGACCCACCGGCCTCCTTCAGTCCCGCGGCGACGGCCTGCAAGATGGGCCGCGCCCCCTCGTTGACCGAATTGAACTCCTCCGCGCGCACGACGCCGCTGCCCAACGCCTGCGACAATTGCAACAGCGCGCCACTCGCTTGCGCGCTATCCGTCCCCGCGACCCTGAGCGCAAGGGAGACGCCATCGGTAAACTGCATCAATTCCGCCGAGGAAGCCTTCAACTCACCCTGGGCTTGTGCCGCGCGGGCATACAACGTGGTAAGCGGCGCTATGGCCGTGCCGTTCTTCTGTGCGATCTGAAACAGGCTGCCGAACACGCCTTCCAGCGCCTGCCCCTCAAGCCCGGCGACCTTCAAAGTGTTGCGGAGGTCCACATACTGAGCAGCCGCACTGCCAACGGCCCTTGCTGCCTGGGCACCCGAAAACGCCGCCGCTATCACGCCGCCGATTCTGCCGAACGACTTCGAAATGGAGCTTTCGATTCCCGTGGCCTGCCGCTGAATATCCCGCATCGAATTGACGGCGACACCGCGTGCTCTTGCCAGTTCGCGTTCGAATTTCTTAACGTTCGCCTCAAGCGATACGGTCAAGCGCTCTACATCAGTCGCCATGTTGGCAAGCCTTGGGGGAAGTGATGGAGTTTTTTCTCGCGTGGATCGTTTGCGCGTTCATCTGCGCATTTGTTGCATCGTCTAAGGGACGCAGCTTCGTTGGATGGTTTTTTCTAGGCCTGCTCTTGCCAATTGTGAGCCTCCTCGCCCTCATCGCGGTCCCCAGCCTACGAGCGCCTGCCTACATCGAGAAAGAACAACGCCAAGCCGCACGTGACTCAAAGAAATGCCCAGAATGTGCAGAGATTGTCCGCCGCGATGCGAAGGTTTGTCGCTTTTGCGGTCACCGTTTCAATCCGGAGCGGCTAATTTTCAGCGATGGGGTCGTTGCCCAGAAAGCGTATAAGGGAATTCCCTATACGCTTTTTGATGACCGGCACGTAGAAGCCAACGTGGGTGATCGCGCTATGAAGTGGCCGAACACCAACGCATTTAAGAGTTACGTCGATACTATCCGTTAGTGCTGGCGAGCATCTGCAATAGTTCTTCCACCTCTGCATCGGACAGATCTTTGTTATCACTGTCCGGCGCGTGCGCGGAAAGCCACCCATCGACCGCCGAGGTAAACTGCCACAGCGTCATACGCCGGAAGTCTGAGATGGCGATTCCACAGGCGGCGGCGGCTCCATAGTAGGCGCCGAAGGCGAGGCGGCCGTCTGGGAGATCGGGTCCTCGCTCGCGGCCTCCGGCGCGCCGCCTTTTCCCGGCTCTTCTTCCGGCGCGCCAGCGATAGCGGCCATCACCACGACCTGCGCGATGGCTGCATTCGCCACCCAGTCGGGACGATCCACGACATACCGGCGGATCAACTTCAGCGCGTTCAGCGGCTCGAGCCCGCCGCCGATCAGACCGAGCCGCAGCGTCTCGCGCACTTCGACAACCGTCCACTCGCCGTCGAGCAGTCTGGTCACGAGCCGAAATGGCCCGATGCCCGTCTTTTCTTGCAGCTCCTCGAGCTCCCCCATGCCGAGGCGAAAACGATGGGTGCCATCGCCAAAGTCGAGTTCGACGGCCCCGTTGCGGTTCTCGCCGTCCATCACGCGCCCGCCGTATAGGCAACGGCGCCGTCGCTCTGGAGCGTGACGTTGATGGTTGCCCGCTCGCCTTTGGTCGCGCCGATTTCCAGCGTTTCCAGGTGGAATTTGCCGGCATAGGTGCCGACCTTGGCGCCCGTGCGCCATAGCTCGACGCGGCAATTCTGGGACGTGTCGCCCTCAAAGAGGTCCTGCCACACAGGCACGGCATCCGCCGCCAAGACGCCCTGGCCGGTAATCGAGGCGGACTTTGAGGTCACGTCGCGCTCGACGAAGGATGCAGCGTCTTCATCAGCGCAATCCGGCGTATTCGTCTCGCCGAACTGCTTGGAGAGCGACAGCGAGCGCTCGGTGAAACCGCAGGGCGCGGCGAAGCCTTCGGTCGGCGTCTCGCCGTCGCCCACGAGGACGCGGACGCCCGAAAATCGGAACGTTTGTGCCTGTGCCATTGATATCTCCGGAGATTAAAGGGCTTCGACCAGCGCCCGGAAGGTGACGACGGCATGATTGGTCACGCCATCGGGATCGCGCATATAGCGGGTGTCGCGATGCTCGAGTTCGGTCAGCTCCGCATCGGTGAGGAGGAGCGTGGCGTTGTGCAACACCTCCCGCACGGCGCCAGCGATATCGGCTGATTCCGTCCGCGCCACCGTCCGAGACCAGACATGGACATCGAAGAAGACTTCCGCCCCGTCGATGCAATCCGCGTCATGCTGAACGAGCTGAAAGCCTGAGAGATTGATGTAAGGGAAGGCGGTCTTATCCGTCACGCGATCAAGCACGCGACCGACAACAAGCGCCGTCACCGCGGGGCTCGCCTTCAAGGCGGCGACCGCGGCGGCCTGCAAAGCGTGGGTGACTTCCATCACTCTGCCCCTGATGCAACGCGCTTGGCGGCTTTCGTGGTCGCTCGGGAGATGCGAGCCCGCACCTTCCGCCGATTGGCGCGATAGGCCGGAAAGAAGAACGGCTGCGCCTCGGTTCCGGGATGCTCCGAGCCTTCGAACATGCCGCCGTTGATATGCGGCGAGGTTCCGAACTCGACGAGATGAGCGTAGCGTACGGAGCTGTTGCCCGCTGAAATCACGACGGTCAGATCCGGGTCGCCTTTCGCCCCCGCGGAAAGCGATGCGTATCGCTCTTTTCCGCCGCCCCATGTCTGCTTGATGCTATCTCGCAGTTTGCCCGTCTTCTTTGGAGCGAGACGCTTGGCATCGGCGACGATCTCGTCAGCCCCCTGCGCCAAGGCCTGCTTGATCGCGGACCGCACCGCCGGCGGCAAAGCGGCCAGTTTCGCGAGGAGGCGGTCACGACCTTCGATCTTAGCCATCGGCGCCCCCTGCGGTTGCCAGGATGTCGAGATATTTCCGGCGCTCGTCCATGTTGGCGGCCGAGGTGATGTTGTAAACGGTGCCGGTGCGGGCGTTGCGGGCGCGCCAGGCGGGCGTGATGTCGGCCGCGGCGGCGCTGTAGCGCACCCGGATAATGACGGGTTGCACGCCCTGCAGGCGGTCTGCCATCACCGATTCCCCGCCCTTCAGAGGCATGATCCGGGCCGCAATCACGAAGGCCTCATTCCAACTGTCATCAACGGTGTTGCCAACGTCATCCTCGACGGTGCCGCGCGTATCGAAGGCGACGCGCTCGCGCAGCTCACCGGCGCTCATGGGCCTTGTCCCTCGGCTTGCGCGTCGCGACCGCTTTGCGGGCGGCCTTCGCCGCCACGGCGCAGGGTGTGGTGACGAGCGCGATCGCGCCGGCCTTGTAGGCAAGGCAGAAGCGACCGTTGAGCTCGCGCGGATACCAGTCGAAATCCTTGGTAAAATAGACCCAGGGCATCACACCCTCATGAGACGGAAGGGCGCGAGCAGAGCTTTCACCGTGCGCGTGCCGAGAATGTCGTCAGACGTCGCCTCGCGGTCCTCATAGAGCGCCGCGACCATCAGCAAGATGGCCTGACGAATGGGCGCCGGCACCGTGTTCGTGGCGGGTGCGCCTCCCGTGCCCGGCTGGGCGCGGTGACCGGCGATATACCGGATACGCACGGCGTCCGGATGGACGCCAGCCACCGGCCAGACCGCGCCGAGCGCCGGGAGTGCGAGCCCGCCAGGAAGAGTGCGATAGGCCTCGACATCGAGGGTTTGCGACGCGCCGTCACGATCAAGGTAGGTTATGCTCTCGATCGCGATGATCGGCGGATACGGCAGGCACAACACCGGTCCGTTTTGCCGCGTGAAGGCTGCGAAGCCTGGGGCGATCGCATCAAGCGTCTGTTCGCCGAGACAGCGCCGCAGCCACCCTTGCGGCCCATCGATCCACTGCGTCGCCGCGTCGATGAGGCTGCTGATCAGATCGTCGTCGTCGCTGAAGTCGACGCGCAGATGGGCCTTCGCCTCGGCGAGGGTCACCACGGGCGCGGGCGGCGTAACGACGACGACGAACATGGAGGCGTCCTATCGCTTCAGGTTTTTGGCGACGGCCTCGGCGCCGGAGAGCGTCGGGTCATTGAAATCAATGCGGTTCTGATCGGCCGTGGTGTTCGCCCGCGGGTCGTTGTCGACGGCGGGATGGTCCACGTCGATATCCGGCACCTGATGTGGCGCGCCGGACGGGTCGAACTCGGTGGCCGGCTCGATGCCGGTGGCCTCCGCGCCAGTTTCATCATTCTGAACGGCGGGCTTGGTAACGGCGGGATCGACGGTCTTGGCGCTCCCGGATTTCTTCTCTGCCATGATTGGCCTCCTGCGGTGGTGGCGGGCGAAGGGTGACGGGCCGTGGCCCGCCACGGCACGGCTTACGGGTTGGCCGCGATCTTGAAGGCGCGCATGGCCTCGGGGTTGTTGACCCCGCCGCCAACACGCTTCGTGGTGTAAAAGTGCACGAAGGGCTTGTTCGTGAAGGGATCGCGCAGGACGCGGATGCCGATACGGTCGATGACGAGATACGTCTCTTCCATGTCGCCATAGAGGGCGGCGATGGCATCAGCCCCCACCGCGGGCATGTCCGGAACTTCGACGATCGCTTCACCGGCGACGGTTGCCGGCTGGCCGGCCGCAAAGGACGGCTGCCAGAGATAATTGCCCTGCCCATCCTTCAGCTTGCGCATCTGGGACTGCGATTGCCGGTTGGTGTAAAGCTTCGCGTTTGCGCGGTACTCGGACGGCAAATCATAGAAGAGGTCGATAAAGCCATCCGAGGTGAAGGCGGCGGCAGACCCACTGTTGACGATCGGGATGGCACCCCAAGGATGCCGCGCGGCATTGGCCGCACCCGTCACATAGGTGAGGATGCCATGAGGCTTGTTGACGCCGTTGCCGGAGAGAAAGGCAATGCCCTCCTGGCGCGCAAACTCGGTATCGACCTCGCCGGCGAGCCAGGCTTCGAGATCGATCGCGGCATCATCGAGCATGCCCTGCGACGCCGGCGGATTCGCATAGATCTCGCCAGGCACGAAGTCGAGCATGGCGAACTGCGGCGTCGTGGTTGCGGGCCGGGCAGCAGTCTCGCCGACCCAGCCGGACCCGACCGCGCGATCCGTATAGCCTTTCTTGAAGCCGGCGGTGGTGATGTTGATGACCCGGGCATTGGCACGGATCGGGGACACCCGCTTCAATTTGCCCTGAATGGTCCGGTCCCATTCGACCGGCGCGAGATAGCCGCCATCCGCATCGGTGCCCTTGGTCAGCGCCGCGGAGACGTCGCCCTTGCGCATATGCGCCTTAAAGGCCGCGACATATTCGGGATCGGGCGGGATATCGCCGATGACGCTGCCGCCGGCGTTGGCCGCCGCGATCTTGGCATTGAGATCGTCGATTGTGCCCTGAAAGTTGGCAACGACCTGGTCGAGGCGCGTCACCTTTTCATTCAGCACAACATCGTCGACCTTGGCCTTCAACTTGTCGTCGTAAGTCTTCTTGAACTCGTCAAAAGCCGTGTTCAACGCCGCGATCATCGCCTTCGGGTCGTTCACGTCGGCGCGCGGCATGATGGTGACGGCGCGCGGACGCGATTTCAGAGCCGTCGATCCGAGCATCTGGTTGAGCGGCATCGTATGTGCGGGCGCCGCGACGATCGCGAGCGCAGCAGCATGCGCGGTCGAAAGATCGGCCATGGCGAATACGACGCACGCCGACAGCGCGAGGGCGATGGCCCCCGCCACAAAATACGTTTTCATGGAGGATGTCCTATTTGCGAAGGGTGTCGAGCAGTCCGACGAGGCCGGACCAATCTTCGCCAGCGCCCGGCGTGGCGGTATCGAGGGCAGCGCCTGGCGTGCCCTTGATCTTGTTGATGCGAGCGCGCGCGTCCGAACGCGTCATGCCCGCGGAAACGAGCTGCAATTCCATGGCGCGGAGGTCGTTGATCTCGCGATCGCGGGCCTGGGCATCGCCATCTGTCGTCATGACGTCTGCCGGCAAGAGCGCATCGGCAAACCCGCGCTCAATTGCCTGGGATCCCGACATAAAGGTTTCGGCATCCATCCACTTGGCGATATCGGTCGCCTTCTGGCCGGTACGCGCGGCGTAGAGATCGACCATCGCCTGATCGAAGGGCTCAAGCCACTCTGCCGTCTCGGCCATATCGTGGCGGTTGCCAATCGCCATCACCCAGCAATTGTGGATCATGATAAAGGATGCCGCGCCGATCTCGACGCGATTGCCAGCCATGGCGATGATCGAGGCGGCCGAGGCCGCCATGCCCATCACCTTGACGGTGATATCCTGCGGGTGCTCGCGCAGGACGTTGTAGATGGCGATGCCTTCGAACATGTCGCCGCCCGGCGAATTCACCTGCACCTCGATCGGGCGGTCGCCGATCGCCCGCAGCTGCGCGGCGATCTTCTTCGCCGTGACACCGCCGCCGGACCAATAGTCCTCGCCGATCGTGTCAAAGATCGCGATGACGTTGTCGCCCTTTTCGAGGGCGCGCACCCCGGCCGCGTCCGCCGACCAGCGATCGAAGACCTGCGGCATGGTGAAGGCATGCACGTCCTGGCGCACCGGCAAGGGCATGGCGCCTGGCCGCGCTTTGGCGAATAAACGATATCGCTTATGCATCGTCGTCATCGTCATTGGCCTTTCGAGATGTCCCGGACGCAGCCTTGTCGTCAGGATCGGTCGTGTCGTCGTCGAGCGGCGGGCCGCCGTTATGCCCCATCGAGCCCGGATTCAGCGTGTCGCCATCCGGCCGGCGCGGCATGTCGAGGACATCGCGCACCTCATTGGCCGTCATCCAGGCCGGCGCACCGCCGGAGCCGAGGGCCTTGGCGAAGAAATCGGCCTGATGCTGGATCGAACCGCGCAGCAAGGCGCCGGCGTTGAACTTCGCCGAATAGCGATCTTCACCGTCGCCATCGAGCAGGGTCCGCTCAATAGCCTGCTGCCAGGCCTCAAACCACGGCCCCAGCGCGAATTGGACAAAGAACCGGCCAAGGGCCTCGATCCCGGAGCCCCAGGAGGTCTCGTCCACCATTAGCAGCGGGCGCGGAACGCCAGTGATGCGGCCGATTTCCTCAACCTGCATCTTGCGGATGTCAGCGAGCTGGGCATCACGTGCGTTCTGCGCATAGGGCTCATATTTCATCCCCTCCTCGAGGATGAGGTTTTTGCCCGCGTTCTCCGCACCTTCCTTTTCGGCGAGGCTACTTTTCAGCCGTTCGAAGGCGTCATCCGACAGCTGCGCGGGATGCGTGAGGGCGCCGCCGACGAAAGAGCCGTTCTTGAAGAGCCTGCCCGCTGCCAATTCGGCCGCGAGTGCCAGTCCGATCGACTCGGCCGCCTGCTTGACGAGCGAGATGCCGCGGATGCCATCGAGCGACAGCCCGCGCAGATGCAGGATGTCCCGCGATTTATACTCGCGCGCCGCCCCATTCGCCGGCTGATATTTATAGACAACGGACCAATCATCGAGCTGGCGCGGGTGAACACGATCGGGATCGAGCGGCACCAACTGCGAAATCTTCGGCCGGCCGGTGCGGACGTCCGTCGACCGCACCGCAAGGGCATAGCCGTTGCCCTTCAACAAGGCGCGCAGCTGCATCAGCGTGCGGAAGTCGAAAGCCGACTGCCAGCCGTTCGGGCGGCGATGGAGGATGCGATAGAGCGGGTGCTCTGTCGCCTTCTCCTTCGTGTCATCATCGATCAGCTGCAACGGCAGCATACCGATGGAAAAGCTGATCAGGCTGACAGCCCGGAACATAGCCGGGTTTTTCAGGGCCTTGTCGACGTTCACCGTGATGCCCGTCGACGAGACGTCGCCCATCCGCAGCCATTCGATCAGGCGCGGATCGTCCAGCGACAGCCAGGTGCCACCTTCAGCCGGGATGGCCGAGCCCTGCGGGCGCGGCGTCGGCGCCGCGGTCTGCGGGCGGAAGAAGTCGAGAATCCCCATCCGTCCTCACACCATCCGGATGCCGCGCGACTCATAGACCGAGCGAAAATCGCCCGTGTCTTTCGCCGCGATGCCGATTGCCATGCAGAGCGCGACGATGCCGTCTATGCGCTCTGTCGACTTGTTCTTGGCCGGCTTGATGTTACCGGCCGGATCTGTCTCTACCGCGACCACCTGGGCATGGCGTCGTAAGACCGGGTGCCCGCCATGATGGAAGCCATTGCACAAAACGAGACGCTCAAGCTCCTTCGTCGGCGCGGCCATCGAGGCGAAGCCCTGGCCGAACATCACAACCGGTAAGCCCTCCTGCTCGAGCTTCACCGTCGTCTCGGTGGCGTTCCAACGGTCGATGGCGAGGCCGCCTTGCCCGGTCTCGCGGCGTTGGTCTCCCAGGAAGGCGATGCGGTAACGCTCGGCATCGCGGTAGATCTGATCCTGGATGAAGGCGTAATCGACGACATTGCCCGGCGTCGCCAACAGCGCACCTTCTTTGACCCAGCGGTCATAAGGCAGCTTGTCGCGGGCGCTGTGAGCCTTGATCAGATCCTTCGGCTTGAAGAACCGGACGAGGACAACGGGCGCGTCGAGGCCTTCCTGTATTGGGAACCACCACACGAGTGCGGAAAGATCGGTGGTCGACGACAGATCGAGGCCGCCGAAACAGCGCTTGCCGATGAGCCTGGCGTCGAGATCCTTCCAATCGATCGGGCCGACGCAATGATCCCAGCCAAAGCGATTGCCATCGTCATCGAGGGCATCGATCGGCAACCACCGGACCGCCTGCTCGGTCCACAGATTGAGATGATAGCGCTTGAAGTCGTTCTCCAGGCGCGGCAGCTGCTGCGCGCGCCGCGCATCCGCCGCCAGGGTGTCGAGCTTTTTCGAGACGCCAAGGTTTGGATTGGCCTTCGCCCAGACTTCCGGCTTCGTCCAATCATCCTCCGGGTCAGCGGCATAGACCACCACAAGCGTCTCTGGATCGTCGATCGTGCCGTCGAGGATCTTTTGGCACTCCTCCCAGACCTCCTCGCCGTAGCCGCCTTTCTTGCCGGCCGTCGAGATCAAGAATTCCAAAGGCTGGCGCCTGGCCGCCTCCGAATCGTGGATGAACTGATAGAGTTCACCCGATACCCATTCATGGATCTCGTCACCGATCAGACCCGACGCCGAGAGCCCATGTTTGCCGCCAGGCTTGCCCGACAGCGGCTTGAAGGACGCGTTCAACGCCGGGCAGTAGATCGACGGCTTCAGGCAGACGAGATCCGCCGACAGGGTTTGCGACTTGCCGACCATGGCGGTCGCCTTGTCAAAGACGATCCGGGCCTGATCCTTGTCGGTGGCGATCGAGAACACTTGGCCAGCCTGCTCGCTGTCACCCAGGAGCAAGAGCAAGGCGATACCGGCGGCGAGCTCGGTCTTGCCGTTCTTGCGCGGCACCCAGACATAACAGCGACGATATCGCCGCAAGCCGTCTTCACGCTTCCACCCGAATAGCGGGCGGATGATGTCGTTCTCCTGCCACGGCTCCAGGACGAAGGGCCGACCGGCCCATTCACCCTCGGTCAGGCAGATATGGTCCGCGAAGAATGCGGCCGCTGACGCCGCGGCGCGCTCATCGAACCAATAGTTGCCGTCCTTCCACGCACGCGCCCGGCTGTCCCAGATCGCACCAGGATGAACGCCCGCCGGCCGCGATCGGGGTTTAGCCCGTCGCGCCGGCCCGCTTTGCACCGCCATGACTTACTGCAGGTATCCGATCGCCGATTTCGACTTCGGCGCGGGCTCGCCGTCCGCCTGATCGGCCGGCTTCTGCGGTGAGCTCGGACGATCGAAGAGATCGCCCGGCGCGCCCGTCGCGGCGCGCGCCGCGAAGATCCGCTGCCGTTCGGCCGGGTTGAGGCCGAAGCGATCTTCCGCCGACGCCAGGTGCTTTTCGAGCCGATCGGCGATCGCGAAGGCGGGCTCGATCCGCTTCAACTTGCCGTGCTGGCTCTCGCTCTCGTAAAACTCCCCATCCTTGTCGAGGATCTTCTGCATTTTCACCCACCGGGCGAAATTCTGGCAGTACCGCGCGAAGGGCTCGGCATCGAGCGGCCCGAGAAGCTTCATCGAAGCGACGCGCGGCGCCGTCCTCTGCCAGGTCGCAAGCGCATCGCCCTTCAGCCATGCCGGCGGCGCGACATTGGCGCCGCTGTCGTCGATGATGACAGGGTCAGCGCCAATAGGACGCCGACCCGAATTGCCCTTGGCAAGCTTCACGCTCGCGGGCTCGGGCTTCGGTCCTCTACGCGCCATAAGTGCCTCTCACAAAAAAGTTTTCGGAAACCTGCGACGAGATGCGTGTGACTAGGGCGCCGGTCCGGATGTCGAGGCACCCAGACTTTTGATGCCCCCCCTGACGTTGCGGCTGTTTGTGGTAATATTGCCGCCGGGAATGAGAGAGGGGGGGGAAATGGCTCGAGCTCAGTACTTCGTCGTTCTCCATCAGGGTGAATGGAAAGTCAGCTTCGAGGGCAAGCATTACGGCCCTTATAGGACACAGAGGGAAGCTATCCGCAGTGCGGTCGATGCGGCTCACGTGTCTGGAAAGAATGGCCACGACGCACAGGTCCTAGTCCAAGGGCAGAACAATCGCTTCCGGACTGAGTGGACTTACGGGAATGATCTCTATCCGCCGCCGGGTTAGGTGGTGGCGGACGATCGGAGACATCGCCGCTCCTCGCGCTGAATTTCACCGTCGTGGCAGGGCTTGCAGACGCTCTCATGGTTGCTCGGGTCGATGAACAGCGACCAGTCACCCTGATGCGCGCGGCGATGGTTCACGACGGTGGCGGGCACGATCTCATCCCTCGGCAGGCAGCGCTCGCACAACGGCTGGCTGTTGAGCTGGGCATTGCGGGCGGCCTGCCATGCCGCCGTCTTGTACCAAGCGCGCCATGGCTTCTCGTCTCTGCGCTTGGCATCGTGCTCGCGGTCGCGCTGCTGTTTGCCCTTGTAGGTTGATGGCCGAAAGACTTGCGGGCGAGACGGCATTACATCACCACCTCCTGCGAGAACGAAAAAACCCGGCGCGTTCGGCACCGGGTTTCTCTGATCTTTTTCAGCGTGACAAGTATTGAGTCAAGTTCCAGTCGCACGTCAAGCCACGCAAGGAAACTTTCTTTCGGAGGTCGCTACAACGCCTACCGAATCAACGGAAAAAATCTGCGGGCGGGCCGTTACGTCGCGAGCGCTGGATGGCTCCCAGGGGCGCGCTGATCGACGAGATGGCGTCACCTCTATGCTTCCGAGCGTACCCACGAGCGAATCGAAGAGGAGCCGCAGTGCCGCGTGCCAGATCTCATATTCCGCCCGCGATATGGCAAGCGGCTGAGGATCTGGATCGAGAAACGTTTCCTGATAGGCATCAGCATACGGACGCCGCCGCTTCGCGTTGAAGCCATCAACGACCGCTTCCACATATTCCGGCTCGATCCCGAGTGCCGGGTCTCCCTCGCTGATCATGACGAGCGACTTGCGAAACCACATCGGACGGCCGTTCGCACCGCACCGCACCTTGCGTTCCGGCACGTCGCCCTGCCAACAGGGCTCCCCTCCGAGGATCGCCCGGGTCACGACCAGAGCCGAGGCAGATGCCCGTGCCTGCGCCCATAGCGCCGCGATCTCGACAACGCGGTCACCCTCGGCGCCGAGGTCGCCCATGTCGGCCAACGGCGACCATCCATCGGGGATCGCCACAGAGCACGACACCAGCGCCTCGACGGCATCCGCCACACGTAAGGCGTCCGGGTGCGGCTCGCCGACTGCGGCGAGGTCAGGCAAGACGCCATAGGCGTTATAGTCGATCAGGGTGAGCAGCTGCGCATAGCTCGCAATGCCGGCCCATCCCGACCGCACTCCATCCGGGAACTGCCGGTCATCACCCAGCACGGCTTTGGGAAGTTCATCCTGATAGGCCCAACGCAGCACAGCCTCGATATCCATGGTTCGCTTTGTCATCGACCGATCTCCGCTGTCCAACCAGTCCAACCTTAAGAAGTAAAAAGAAGAAGGTTGGACAACCCTGAAAGCATTACTCGCGAATGCTTTGTCCAACCTGTCCAACCTGTCCAACCGGTTTTGAGGTTTGTGAAAATTAGCCCGCGAGACAGGGAGCGTCGGCTAGCCATGCCTCGCGCGCATGCCTGCGCGCACGTAAGGAAATGGGTTGGACAGGTTGGACAGGTTGGCAACACATTGATAAATATCGTCTATTCCTGTCCAACCTGCTCAATCCTGTCCAACCTAGGTTGGACCTTCACGAAATCTGCTTCTACCCCGAGCACCCTGTCTCTCTCGCGGCGAGGTTCACGGCCAGTCCACGCGTTGTTGCAGGGCTTCCTCGAAACTGGCTCGACAATCCTCGACCGAAGGCAATCGCCAACACCAAACCCGCCGCTGAGATCCGTCTGCGCCGTCCCAGGAACTGCGCTCAGTGATGATGCCTGGCACAAGCTTTGCCAACTTCATGCCGACTTCCGTGTCAGCCGCTCTTCGCTTGACACCAACGCGATCGGAGACGGCAATATAGTCATCAGCGAGCACCGATTTAGGGATAACGCGCAGCCAACTCTCGCCACCGCGCGTACTTGTGCCCGACATGAGACGTTCGAACCACCACATTTCGACCGAATCGAGCGAGCGGATCTTCTGCTCTAACAAGGCTGAAGTGCGGGGGATCTTGCGTAAATCGACCGAGGATAGGTCGAAATGCAAGAGATCGTACAGCAGCGCCTCACGGCCGCCGCTGTCAAGCTCCGCATCCATCTCGCGAAAATAATCATGGTTTTGTGCACAGCGCGGATTGATGTCGAGCACGCAAAATCGTCGCTCATCCTTGCCAGCCGGCACGACCCAATCATTGTTTGAGGTCATAATCAGGCGCAGATAATTCTTCAGCCTGATAGGATCCACTCCCTTCGCTTCGATCTGCTGTATCGGCGACGTGACCAGCCCTTTAAGCCTGCCTTCGGCTGTCTTGTCGCCCGCCCAGACCGCCTCGTCAGCCTGGAGCAAAAGACAGGTCGCCATATGAGCGTTGAATTGCCCCGTGACATAGCGGGGGTCATCAACGAGGAAGTAATGCCGCTGGATCAGCGAGCCCATGACCTCACCGAGTTTGGTCTTGCCCGATCCCATGAGGCCGCGCAACACGATTGCCACGCCTAGCCTCTCGCGCGGTCGCTGCAACATGTGCGCGAAGAATCCGAAAAGCCACCGGAAGATCGTCTCGTTCCCGTCGCAGACGTTATTGAGCATATGGTCGCGCAGGACCGCGTAACCGTCCTTCTTTTTTCGGGGTGTGACCGAGAAGCCGGACCAGAGATTGAGATAATCTTTCGTACCCGGAGCGTTATCCTTGTCAGGATGAAATTCTATCCCGCGATAGCTGCGACGCTTGCGGTCGGAGAGCCACGCCGTCGCCCAGGTAATCGCCTTGATCTTGCCGTCGTTAGAGACGATCTCGGTCCATCGATTGGCAAACCATGCGCGCAGAGCATCGAGCGTCAGGACGCGTTGCACGTCCTCGATTGGCGCATTTGGCTGCTCAAGAAAAACGACTGCCTTGGAGCCCATCAGAACAAGGGCGAATTCCTCATTCATCCGCTCGATGTCATAGCCGAGCGCACGCGGCGTGGGAGGCGGCTTATTGCCCGAATGGCTTTCTACCCCTTTCTGCCCTGTCTCTTCCTCGCCGTCGATCTCGCACTCGTCATCAATGACCTCAGCATTGTCGATCAGGTCGGCTGTCCGCCGCGGAGTGTCGGTCATGGCGAGCCCTTTTCGTATCTTTTTGCGCCTATATATGCGCATTTTTCGTGGACGTTCGCAGGCTCATGCGCCAATATAGGCGCATAGAGAGAGGCGAGACGATGTCGAATGTTGAAACGAACCGGGCCAAGATCATCCGCAAGCTGGAGCGGGAAGGCTGGGTTCTCGACCGCCACGGCGCGCAGCACGACATTTACGTGCACCCGTCGAAGGCCGGCATCATCTCGGTTCCCCGCCACCGCACCTTGTCTCCGGGCGTTGGCCGCAATATCGCAAACATCGCGGGCTGGCGCTGAGCCAGCCTCGCGGCAGGAAGGAAGAAGATAATGGCGCGCTATACAGTTCTGATCGACGGTGAAGCGGGCGCCTATGGCGTCGTCGTGCCCGATCTTCCGGGCTGCTCGGCAATGGGCGAGACCATCGAGGAAGCCTTGGCGAATGCGGGCGAAGCCATGCGTGATTGGACGGAGGTGAGCGAGGCTCGCGGCAATGCCGTTCCGGCACCGCGCGCGGTTGAGGATCTGCGCCGGGACGCGGATGTACGGGAGGCGCTCGCTGAAGGTGCCACCTTGGCAAGCGTTCCGCTGATCCGCGAATCTGGACGGCCGGCCAAAGCCAATCTTTCCATTGATGCCGGCATTCTCGCCGCCATCGATGAGGAGGCGGCGCGTCAAAAGCTGACCCGTTCCGCCTTCATCGAATGGATGGCGAAGCGCATGCTGGCAAATGCGGCTTAGCAAGCTCATACTGCGCTCTCGAATTTATCGAGCTCGTTGCCCCAACCATCCCAGCCGGGCCGCCGCTGGCGCGCGAAGATGTCGGCGCGGCGGGCACCCGGCGTGAGGGCCTCGAGGAGCGCATAAGCTTCGTCGGGTTTGCGGGAATGCTCGCGAGCGAGGCCGTCAACAACGGCATTTTCGATCGTCTCGAATAGGTTTGCGAGCGACGCGCCGCGCGCGCCGGATCTGGGCAAGGTCCCAATCAGGAAAGGCTCGCAGACGCTGCGCAGCACATAGCCCGTGCCCCACCGCAGCTTGCCGCTCGCCGTGCGCTTGGCCCAGACGCCGCCCGTTTTCGGCTCGATGCCCCAGGCACGCATCAGGGCTTCCTGCCGGCCGATGAGCGGCCAAGTGCACCACAGGAACATGACGCCGCCCGGCGCGAGCAGATCGCCGAGCCGTAAAGCCTCAATTTCGGAGAAGCTCATAGTCGCGTATTGCGCTTCGGGTGACTTCTCCAGGCCCTTGCTCGAATAGGCTTCCCAAGGCCAAGGCGGGTCAGCCATCACGAGGTCGAAGGCAAAGAGCGGCAGATTGATCGGGCTCACCCCGCCATCTCCTCTTGCAGCATGTCGTTGAAATCCTTGCCTGCATCCGCCCAGGCGGCGCGGATCGCGCGGCCGGGCTTGCGGAAGCGACGGGCGGCGCGCAGCAGGGCATTTTTGGTCAGCTCGCGGTCACTGTCGCCATCCCCAAGCAGGATCACGTTGTCGATCCTGTCCGGCACGGGGATGGATGGCTCGTCGAGATCGGGAACCGGGCCCGGCAAGCGCTGACGTCGTACGTGCCCAAGCTCATTGCGCCATGTCAGGGTCGGATGCGGGACCGTCTGGGTGGCCTTGCCGCCGAGATTGCCGAGGTCGATCGAGGACCAGAACAGGCAATCGTCGATACCCCGCCCGGCCTGCACGAGCGCCTGGCGCACGGACAACACCGTCTCAATGCCTTCGCCGATATCGAGCGTGCGGGCGCGCGTCACGTCGCCGCCAAGGTGGATGTAACCGCCGCGCTTCGAGCCCCGCACCTTTTTCGCCGGAAGGATCTCGCCCGAGTCCGGGTCGATGATGACGGCCTTTTTCGCCGTCGCCGCATCCAGATAGGTGATGTGGATGCCGGAAAAGCGGCCATCCGGCCCCACGATGGCCGCCACCATGGCGGGCCCCTTGTGGATCATGCGCGGGTTGCGCCGGCCGTTCTCGTCACGGGTCTCGCCGTGGAAATAGTACATCTCTGGATGGCAGCGCAGGCGGGCGCCAGGTGGCGCCACGATACCGCGGCCAGCGAGATAGTCGGCGGCAAGGGAGCCGACGAGCGGTTCGCCATGTTCCCAGATGCGATGCAGCCGCGCGCGTTCCTGCTCGCGAAACTTAACCGCGTCCTGTTCGGCCTTGGCCTTCCTGTCAGCCCGTTCCTTGGCATGGCGAGCGGCCGCAGCCGGATCCGGTTCCTGCGCCCCGCCCAGCCATTCGACCGCGCCACGAAAATCCTTGCCCTCGACAAGGCGAACAAGACGAATGACGTCGCCACCATCCTGGCAGACGGCGCAGACCCAGCTCTCAGCGCAGGCCTCGAAACGGGCCGCGGATTTCGAGAAGCGGTTGGACGAACAGATCGGACAGGGGCCGACCATCTTGCCCGCGGAGGTGCGCAGGTTCACCCATTTTGCCGCGACCATGTCACATGGATTGCGCCGCTTGAGCTCGTCGAGCGCTGCGTCAGAAATCAGGGAAATCACAATGCCTCCCGGAAGAAGGCGACAGTCGCCGCGTCCCAGAGACGGGATCCACCGATTGCGGATTCGACACGCTCGCGCGGCATGCGCAGCGCACGGGCAATCGCGAAGATCGGCCAGCCGACTGCCCGCATTCTGCGCGCGATCCGGTGACGGCGGGGATGGCAGAGCCGCACGACAGCGAAGCGCCGGCGCACGTCAATTCTCCACACATTGCTGGCCCGCAGAGCCCACGCCGCCGCGGGCCTCGACGTCTTTCTGCCAGCGGTACGGAACCAGTTCCCACCACGGATCCACGACCTCGGGATAGGGCTTGTCGGCATGCTGGAAGAGATCCGCCAGGCTCTCGACGCTGGCGCGCTCGGCGCCGGAAAGTTTCAGCGCCCGCTCTCTCAGAAATCGCACAGTGATCGCACGTTGCTTCCGGGATGCGAGCATCCGCTCTATCGCGAAACGCGTGGGGATCTGGTCCATTCGCTCAGCTCACCGCGCGCAGGTTGCGCGCCTTGATGCCGGCCAGCATCTGCCGCTTGGTGGCCACCACGCGCTCAAGGTCCGCCAACTCGCGGTCGACGATCTCGGCTTCTGCCGCCGATACCTCCCCATCGGCGAGCGCCGTGGCCGTCGCGACCGAGACATCCGCCGAGGCTCGCAGGAACTCGGCATGATGGGTGCGGAAGCACGAGGTGGACGCGGCGATCCCCTCTGATTCCGGGTCGGACAGGCGGCGCCCTTCGAGATCCGCCATCACGGTGGTGATCATGGGCACGCCGCATTCGGCTTGCAGCGCAAGCACCGCCGATATCGGGATGATGTCCGTGTCATTCGCCGACTGCCAGCGCGAGACTTCGGACTTCGATGTGTTGGTGATTTCGCCGGCGCGCACGACGCCGCCGCAAAGGCGGACGAGGTCGCGGGTCGCGGACTTGATGCGGTGAAACCACTCTTCGGAGGCAGCACGGTTGATCGTGGACATGGCGAACCTTCGTCAAGGTCAAACGCGTTCCCGTGCCGGGAAAACACGTCGGGTTTTCCCGGAGGGGGAACGACAATTGTGTGGTTGAGTGCCCAGCGTCAGATCACGGCGGAGCGCGGCAATGCAGACCCATCACACCACCTCTCGGCAGTTGACCTCGCCGCCCGCACGGGACTGGGGGAGCGCGGACGGCGAGGCCGACGCCACCGTTGGGGGCGCGGTGGTCTCGAAGAGAAAATCGTTAGGCGTAACTTGCCCACCGGTAATCTCATGGATTTTCAAGAGCATAGCGGCATGCGGCATCCGCCGTCCGTTGCAGTACCGATTTACGGCCGCCTGCGACGCACCAATCAACCGCGCGAAATCCGCGCCGCTGATCTTCTTAGTTTGGAGATAAGCGAGAAGCCTCATGTCCCCGAATATGCCAATTCGGTATTATTTGCGCAAGCCAAAAAATGCCATTTTGGCATTAGACGCGCGAACGGTCCCGTCTTACCAAACTGGTATGAGCTATCTTGCTAAAGCGCGCCGCAACAAAGGCCTCTCCCAAGCGGCGTTGGCCGAGCAAGCGGGCACATCGCAGCCTCAGATTCAGCGGCTCGAAAAAGGCGATCGCGAGATGACCCGGGAATGGGCAGAGCGCTTGGCGCCCATCTTGGGCCTTGACCCTGTAACCCTGCTCTTCGGACCCCGTACGGCGAGGCTGGTCGGCTTCGTGGGCGCGGGTGCGGAGGCGCATTTTTATGAGGCGGGGGACGGCCTCATGGAGGAAGTCGAGCGTCCGCCGGGCGCCAGCGATCAGACTGTCGCTTTGGAGATTAAAGGCGACAGCATGTATGGCGTCGCAGATCATGGATGGCTCGTCTACTACGACGACGAACCCCGTGCGCCCGACGCCACAATGACAGGCCGGCTTTGCGTTGTCGGCCTGGATGATGGTCGAGTTTTAATAAAGCGCCTAGTCGCAGGAAAGTTAGCGGATCGCTACGATCTTGAATCCACGAATGCACCCACGATGCGAGATCAAGTGGTGCATTGGGCCTCGCCTGTCAGCTGGATCCGCCCGAGGTGAGATAAAGCTCTAAGCTGCTTTCAATCGTTCCACGATCTCATCTGGCACGCGACCAAAGCGACCGAGAACGACGGCCTCGTCCCACTCGCCGAAAACCGTGTCTCCAGTGCGCGCGAAAGCGACCGCGCCAGCGCGACGACTCGCAAGGCGCTCTGCTCGCCTCACAGCCGTTTGGCTGTCTGGCGCCTCGATAGGGTGCCCAGCCACCACATTCCCGCGCACGTCCCTGTCGCAGGGAACTACCATGAACAAGGTCCGCCGTGGGCTACTGCTGATCATTCTGGCACGCTCCATAAGCTTCACTGATCTTTAATGTTTGAGAACAAAGCAGGTACGATAAGGTTTGTCGAATCGTTTTTTATGACAATTTGGTATTGACGAAATATACCAATTCGGTATTTCATCAGTGCGAGCTAACACCGCTTTGATGGAGATACCCGTATGCTTTCTCCCAATTTCAATTTTCGCGACCCCGCATGGCGTGCCACGCGCGCCCAGGCCATGGCCAATGTCATGCGCGAGCGCACCGCTCTCGCGGGCTGCTGCACCGAAAAGGACCTGATCGCCCAGGGCTTCTCGCAGCAGGAGATCCATCATCTCGGCTGTGACGCCGCCTATCGCGCCGGACCGCGCTATTGCCTGCCAGAACCGCGGGTTTCCTCCCTCCCGGACGAGGCCGAGGCGCCAGGCGTTCCCGTCAACATCGCCCGCCGGATCGAGCAGGCCGCCGAATTCGCGGCGATCGCCTTTATCCTCGGCCTCGGCACCGTTCTCACCGGCTATGCCTCGCTGATCGGAAGCTGACCCATGGAGGCACGCCCCGTGCTCGCGGCTATGGTGATGGCGACAGCAGGCTATGCAGTCGCCGCAACAATCGTCGCCCTGATCGTGGTCGCTCTTGTGCGCCTCTTTGGTCGGGGGCGCCGATGACCTCGCCGTGGCTTCAGACCGGATCCGGCATCGCCTTTGATCTCCTTAATCCGACGCCGGACATGGTGGACCTGCGCCGTGACGTGCCCGACGCGCTCGGCCGCATCGCGCGTTTCACTGGGCATACCCCGACCGGGCCGTATTCGGTGGCGCAACACTCCTGTATCGGCGCTGATGCTGTCCTGGCAGAAACGGGCCGGCGCGATATCGCCGCCGCGTTCTTGCTGCACGACGCACACGAGGCCTACCTCGGCGACATCTCATCGCCCATGGCCGAAGCCTTGGCCGAAGCCGCCCGCATCGTCACCGCCGGGCATTTCGGCGGCTCGGCGGTGCTCATGGCAATCAAGCGCCTGAAACTCCGCGCCGACGCGGCGATCTATGCCGCTGCCGGAGTCCCATGGCCGCTGGCGCCGGAAGTCGTCGCGGCGGTTCATCTCATGGATATCCGCATGCTCGCCACCGAGCGGCGGCAGCTGCTCACCACACCACCTCGACCATGGAATCCCATCGTCGAGCAGGCCGAGCCGGTGCGCCTCAACCGCGGCGCCATCGTCGTCTGGCCCTGGGCACGCGCCGCCGACGAATGGCGCGACCGCCTCAACCGTCTTTGCCCTGCCGCGCTTGCGGCCTGACCCTGGGAGACTGCCCTTGTCCGTGCGCACCATCCGTCGTTTCGACGAGACGCTTGGCCTTTTGAACCGCGGCAAATTTGCCGAAACCTGTGACGAGCATTTGACCAAGGCTGTCGAGACCTTGGAGGCTCTGCCGTCCGAAAAGGGCACGGCGACCATCACCGTCACCCTGACGATCAATTATGAGAGCGGCCGGCTCGATCTCAAGCCGACCGTGAAATCCAAGCTTCCCGAAGACAAGGCCTTCGCCGCAACGCCCTTCTGGGCAATCGACGGCGGCCTCAGCGTCTCCCATCCCAGCCAGCACGACATGTTCCCGCGCGACGCAAGCGAGCGTGAACGCGAGCGCGCCGGCGCCTGACCTTTCCCTGCCACCGAGGATACTTTTCCATGTCAGAGACGACCGAAAACAAGGCGGCCGAGGCCGCCGACGAGATCAGTGCCGCGCTCGCATCGCTGGGCGCACGCCGCATTCCCGATGGCGGTGAAGGCGTCGAAAGAATTGCCCGCCTCGCCCTGGAAGCGAGCGGACGGCCGCTGGAAATCGACTGGCTTTCGACGGACGGTATGGGCGAGGGATTGCCCAAAGCTGTGCCCTTGCTGATCGACCGTCGTCAGGGCGGCAAGATCTCGACATTGCGCGATGAGATCGAGCGGTATCGTATCAACCCGGAACGCCGCAAAGGGACGGCGCGGGTCACCACGCTCCGCGCCTTCGTCGAGCTGGTCAATCGGCACAAGGATGACGGTTCCGCCGTCTTTGCCCGCACCGAATGGCCCAGCCCAGGCCTCACCGCCGTCGTCGACTATCACACCCTCGACAATGCCCCCCGGCATGGCGAGCACCGCATCTATTATCCGTACCCGGTCACCCAGGAATTCGAGGCGTGGATCAATAACAACGGCAAGGGGCTCTCGCAGGCCGACTTCGCCGAATTCCTCGAAGAGCGTGCGCCTGACCTTGCCGAGCCCACTGAAATCGAGATCGACAAGTACACGAAGCTGTTCAAGACGCGCGTCGCATCGCCCAACGAAGTGTTTGACCTGGCGCGCGGGCTCTCAGTGCGCGTCGATATGAAGGTCGCGAACCACGTGAAGATCCAGAGTGGCGAAAGCCAGCTCGTCTTCAATGAGCAGCACACCAACGACAAGGGCGAACCGATCGTCGTGCCGGGGCTGTTCATCCTGCAGGTGCCCGCCTTCATCGACGGCGAGGCGGTGCGCATCCCGGTGCGGCTGCGCTACCGCGTCAAGGGCGGCGATATCATGTGGGCCTACGCACTCTACCAATGGGAGCAGGTGCTGCGAGAGCGCGTGAAACTCGATCTCGAGCAGGTCGAGTTCGACACCAAGCTACCCGTTTTCGAGGGCACGCCAGAAGCGCGCGCCTAACGGCAGCCCGCGCGAATGCGCGTGACGAAGCCGGCCGCCAACAAGACCGAACGGCTGCCCGTGGAGCGCGTGAGTCGGCCCGGCAGGGGGCGGACCCTGCCTGCAACGTCTGAGTTTATGGACGCGACTTCGCCGGGGGGAGAGCAACCCGGCACCATTTCCCGAAGGCTGGAGCACAATGAAACTCACCCTCGATCGCGCGGCCCTGCTCAAGCCTCTCGCCGCGCTCAACCGCATCGTCGAGAAACGCACGACGATTCCGATCCTCTCCAACATCCTCCTGAAGGCGGCCGATGGCCGGCTGACCCTGCAGGCGACCGACCTCGACATGGAGGCAACCGCAGGCGTCGCCTCCGAGATCGAGGCGCCCGGCGCCATCACGGTGCCATCAGCCACCCTGCACGATATCGCCCGCAAGATGCCGGAGGGCGCCCGCATAAGCATCGAGGTGAACGCCGATGGCACACGCGTCACCGTCAAATCCGGCCGCTCGCGGTTTCACGTCGTTGCGCTGCCGCCGGCAGACTTCCCCGACCTCTCCGCCGGCGAGTTGCCGCACAGCTTCTCGATGCCGGCGAAGTCTCTGGCGCGGCTGATCGAGCAGACGCGCTTCGCCATCTCGACCGAGGAGACCCGCTATTACCTGAATGGCATCTTCTTTCACGTCGCGGCCGGCGAAACGCCCTGGCTCACGGCCGTGGCGACGGACGGCCATCGCCTGGCGCGTGCCCGGGCACCCGCGCCCGAAGGCGCCGCTGGCATGCCCGGCGTCATCGTACCACGCAAGACGGTTGGCGAGTTGGTGCGGATGCTCGACACGACGGGCGATGTCGCCGTGTCGCTGTCATCGGCGAAGATCCGCTTCGCCATCGGCGACGAGGTGCTGACCTCGAAGCTGATCGACGGCACCTATCCCGATTATCTGCGGGTCATTCCCCAGGGCAACGACAAGATCGCGACGCTCGATCGCGAGGCCATGGCGCAAGCGACAGACCGCGTGGCGACAGTCTCAAGCGAGCGCGGCCGGGCTGTCAAATTCGAGTTCGAAGCCGGCCGCGTCGCCATGAGCGTGACGAGCCCGGACAATGGCGATGCGCACGAGGAGATGGAGGCGGACTATGCCGCCGACCCGATCGCCATAGGCTTCAACGCCAAATATGTCGCCGAGCTGCTCGGCAGCCTCGACAGCCACAAAGTCACCGTCGCCATGGCCGACGCCGGCTCCCCGACACTGATCGCAACCCCGGACGATGACAGCCTGCTGCTCGTCCTCATGCCGATGAGAGTGTGACGATGGCCCACGCGCGAGTGAGGGTTCTCCTCGAAATCGAATGCCCCAGCTCTTGGGGAAATGAATGCAAGCTCGATCAGATCTACGATCAAGCTTCGCGAGAGACGACCCAGAATCTGCGAGGCGTTCTCGCGGGAGCCAGGATCAACGCGAGGATTATCGGAGAGCCGGAGGTTGAGGCCATCATCGTCAAGCGGGAGAAACGCCCATGACCGCGGCGGATCTCTTTGCGTTCGAGGCTGGTGATCGCGTTGAGAAATATAAAGGCGAAGCTCTCTGGCACGGGACCGTCGTTAGCGCTTATCTGACCACGCGCGGCAAGCCCCGGTATGTCGTCGATGTCGAGCCACAGGGCTTTCAAATGATCGCCGTAGAAGGGCAGCTCCGCGCGAGCGCCGCCGCGCCGCAGCCCAAACCGCCTGCGGATCTATCAGAAAAGACCGCCTTCGCAGACTTCGTGTCCAAAAATGGCGATTTCTTTGCGGACCTGATCCAGAAGGATTATCGGAACAGCAACATCCGCGCGGCCGCGCGTGGATGGTATGCCGGCATCGACTTTGCCAAGGGCAAAGCAGACGAAAAAGTGGCCACGACCAGCGACACGGCCGAGATGCCGCCGAGCCATACTGCGATGCAGCGCGCCTTGGATGCAATGCGAGGCGCCGCGCCGCAGCCCGCGATGCCTAACGCCCGCGCGCTTTCCATCGTCGCGGCCATCTGCGAGCGCAGTTTCCACGCGATGGGGATGGCAGCGTTAGTCGAAGAGCTTCAGGGCGTATCCCTGGCCGAGATGATCGAGGCGACGCGGCTGGTTAAGGCCGAGAATGGAAAGGCCCCGATCGACGGCAAACAAACGGTTCGCGTCGTTCCCGATGATCGCCTGATCGCGGCGGCCTATGCGCTGGCGAACTATGAGCCGAGCCATGGCGCCGTGGTCTCCGAACCAGATGGCGACGGCTTGGTCAAGGCGCTTGCAATCGTTCGGCTGACCGCCGCGCCGCCACGGGAGGGAGACTATGCCTGAACGTGTCCAACTGCGGCGCACCAAAGGATGGCGCATGCCGCCGAACACAGCGAAGGTCGATCGGTCGTCAGGCTTCGGAAACCCATTCCGCGTGGTGCCTGCGACGATCGCGGCCGGTGAACAGGCAGGCACGAAGGAATGGTGGGTTGAAACCGACACCGCGGCGTGGCGATTCAAGACTAAGGCGGACGCTCAGGCAGCCTCTGTGAGAGCATTCGCGGCCACGGCGACCGACAGCCTGAAAGATCGTGCTCGTCTCGCCTTGCGCGGCAAGAACCTCGCGTGCTGGTGCACGCCCGACCAGCCCTGCCACGCTGACATTCTTCTCAAACTCGCGAACAAGGATCCCGCCTGATGGACGCCGCGTCCGATCTTGAGCGCCGCGCGCAGCTCATCACCCGATCCGCCGCGGAGAAAGAGGCCGCAGCAGCCACGCTGCAAAGCGACGCGAGCCGCCTGCGCCGGACTGCAAAACGGATCCGCAAACAGATTCGAGCAATCAAGAAAGGAGAGCCTGCATAATGGCCGGATCAGTCAACAAGGTCATTATCGTCGGCAACTTGGGTCGGGATCCTGAAACCCGCCGCAGCAACGACGGCAACCCCATTGTCAGCTTGCGAATTGCTACGTCTGAAACCTGGCGCGACAAGGCGACCGGCGAACGCCGCGAGCGTACTGAGTGGCACAGCGTCGTGATTTTCAACGAGGCCCTTGCCACGATCGCCGAGCAGTACCTCCGCAAGGGCTCAAAGGCCTATATCGAAGGCCAGCTGCAAACGCGCAAATGGCAGGACCGCGACGGCCATGACCGATATACGACCGAGATCGTGCTTGCGCGCTTCCGCGGCACTCTGACCCTGCTCGATTCCCAGCGTAACGGCCCGCCGGCGGCGGATGATCCTGACCAGTACGGCACCACGACCACGCGCGAAAGCTCCCCCAAAAGCAACGCCTATGCCGATCGCAAGGGCGGCTCCTATTCCGAGGATCTGAACGATGACATACCCTTCTAGCGGCGACCGGCTGATGAAACTCGCGGAGGTTAAGCAAAAGACCGGCCTCAGCAGCTCGACGATCTATAAGCGCATCGGCGAAGGTCGGTTTCCCGCGCCCCTGGCGCTCGCGCCCAACGCGGTGCGCTGGCGCGAGAGCGAGATTGATGCCTGGATCAATTCCCTTCCGCTTGCCCCCTGCGCCCCTCAGGCGCAACAGCCGGCCGCTTGAGGATCTTCCGCGGGAGCGCCAGCAGATCGGCTGGCGCCCGCTGTCCCGCCATGATCAGATCCGCCCATTCCTGGGCGATCTCCCGACGCCGCTCCAGGTGCTCTGCCCTGTTATAGGCACCCTCGACCCGATCCTTGGCCACATGGGCCAACATGAGATCGATCACCGGGCGATCCGCCCGGTTTCGCTCATTCATCACCGTCGAGAACGTCGAGCGCCATCCATGCGGTACATGCCGCTGATGATAGCCTGCCCGATTGAGCATGTAGCCCATTGCATTCTCGCTCATCGGCTTATGCGCATGCCGACCATTCGGAAAGACGAAGGGGCCACGCCCGGTCAGCGCGCGGAGCGCCCCGATCGTCTCGACTGCCTGCCGCGATAGCGGCACGAGATGGTCCCGCGCCTCGTCATCCTTAAACTGCTTGAGCAACTTCATCCGCGCCGAGGGGATCTGCCAGATCGGATCGTCGGCCTCCAAAGCATTGAACTCGTACCACGGCGTTGTCGCCAACGTGCCGGGTCGAACCGCCGTGAGCGCGAGCAGACGGATGGCGAGCTTTGTGACGGGATGACCAGGTGTTTCGTCGACCCGCTGTAGCATGACCCTCGCTTCAGCGAGGTCCGTGATAGCCGGCTGGCGACGCTTGATCACCGGCGCCATTGCCCCGCGCACGATTCCAGCGGGATCCGTCTCCCCGCGTCCGGTGGCGATGGCATACACAAAGACGGCCGAGATCCGTTGCCGGATGCGCCGCGCGGTTTCACCGGATCCCCGCTTCTCGACACCACGTAGCAACTCAAGCACTTCGGGCGTCGAGATGTCGCGGAGCGGCCGCGCACCCAGCGTCGGGAACACATCCCGCTCCAAGCTGCGAAGGACGTCGGCCGCGTGGATGGGCGCCCACTGCGGCTTTTGCAGCGTGTGCCATTCTTCGGCGAGCGCCTGGAAGGTTAAAGTGGGATCATGCCGCAGCGCCAACTTCTGTTCGCGCTTGAGAAGGGCGGGATCCTTCCCGTCGCGGAGAGCCGCCTTGGCCCTAACCGCTATCTCGCGGGCATCGGATAAGGACAGTGACGGATAGGGGCCGAGGGAAAGCAGCTTTTCCTTGCCACCAATCTCATATCGATAGCGCCAGAGCTTCCCGCCAGCAGGCGAAACAAACAGATGTAGTCCGGCTCCATCCGTGAGCTTATAACCCTTCTCGGCGGGTTTGGCCTTCCGTATCTGGACGTCCGTGAGCATGCCGTTTCCCGAAATACCCGGTCGCCGGAATCCGATACCCGGAAAACTACCCGGAATTTTTCCGGCTTGGAGCGGAAAACGGCGGCCTATCTCGGAAGATGGATCGCGCAGAACGCCTTATTTTGCAAGGCGTTTCGGACAATATCGGACAGCGCAAAAAAGGGGAATGGCGGAGACGGAGGGATTCGAACCCTCGATAGGGCTTTACAACCCTATAACGGTTTAGCAAACCGCCGCCTTCAGCCTCTCGGCCACGTCTCCGGCGGCTGTTTCTTTGCAGATTCAGCAGTTGAGGTCAATTCCCCCACTCCATCTTTAGCCAACATACGCACAGCCCGCCGACACAGAAAGTGGCACATCTGTTCTCCATGCGTTCACCACGGAGGGCAGCACCGGGTCTTTGATCCGACCGCTCGTGGAGGAACAGCCGCCTAGGCGACGCGGCCTCCGAAACTCCTGCGTCACGATCGGCTTCTCCGAGCGCGCGATGGCGATTGCTTTGCTCACGCTTGACGCGTCCTTCGGCCAGGCGCCTCCTGACGAACAGGTCTCCAGACCCAGACACGGGAGGTTCTGATGGAGGCAAGGCAGGATAGTTCAACTCACCAACCACCACGCGAAGTCGACGGCACCAAACTGCAAGCGTTCGTGAACAAGATGCTGGATGACGTCGGCGCCGCCATGACCGGCTCGCTGGTCATGCTCGGAGACGAACTCGGATTCTATCGGGCAATGGCGGAAGCCGGACCGATCAATGCCTATGAGCTCGCGAAGCTCACCGCAACCAACGCACGGATGGTGCAAGAATGGCTCGCGGCCCAAGCCGCCGCGGGCTATGTGAACTTCGATCCGGTCGCGGGAACCTATGCGCTCGATCCGGAACAGGCCATGGTCTTTGCCGACGAGGATGGGCCAGCCTTTTTGGCGAGCGCTTATGACATCGTCGCGGCCGGATATCGTGACGAGCCCCGCGTCAGGGAGGCCTTCAAGACCGGGCGTGGACTCGGCTGGCATGAACACCATATGTGCCTGTTCCGCGGCACAGAGCGCTTCTTCAAAACCGGCTACAAGGCCCACCTCGTCTCGGAATGGATACCGAGCCTCGATGGGGTTCGGGCGCGGCTTGAAGCCGGAGCGCGCGTGGCAGATGTGGGCTGCGGCCACGGCGCTTCGACCTTGATCATGGCTGAAGCCTTCCCGAAATCACATTTCTTCGGTTTCGACTATCACATGCCGTCCATTCTCGCGGCGCGGGAGGCCGCGGCCGACGCCGGAATGGCCGACCGTGTCCATTTCGAGCGCGCCACCGCGAAGGATTTCACGGGCGGCCCCTATGATCTTGTCTGCTTCTTCGATTGCCTGCACGACATGGGGGATCCGGCCGGCGCGGCGGCGCATGTCAAGAAGGAGCTCAAGCGCGACGGCGTCTGGATGGTGGTGGAACCGCAGGCTGGTGACAGCGTTGCGGACAACCTGAACCCAGTGGGGCGGATTTTCTATGCGGCCTCGACCATGGTCTGCACGCCCGCATCCATGGCGCAGGAAGTGGGGCTTGCGCTCGGCGCGCAAGCCGGCCGGAAGCGCCTGAGCAACGTGATGAAGGAAGGCGGCTTCAACCATGTAAAAGTGGCCGTGGAAACACCGTTCAACATGGTCTTCGACGCACGGCAGTAGCGTCCGAAGGGGCCGCGATCGGGCTCGGATAGGTAAGCGGGAGGAGGTTCCCCCTCCTCCCGCTCAGATCATAATGCGGACATCGCGGTTTGGATGAGTTGCAGCTCAGACGATGAAGCGGGCCCCGTCAAACGCTGCCGATCAGCCCACCGTCCACCCGCAAAACGGTACCGGTGATGTAGGACGCGCGGTCGCTGGCCAGGAAAGCGACCGCGTCGGCGTATTCCTCGGGTTTGCCATAGCGTCCCGCCGGGATGGTGCCAACGCTCTCGACAGAGACCTCGTCGACCGAGCGGTTTTCGCGCTTGGCCTTGGCCTCGTCCAGGAAGCGGATACGGTCTGTCGCGATCCGGCCGGGCACGATGATGTTCGTCGTGATTCCGTCCTTTGCCACTTCCCGCGCCAGCGTCTTCGACCAGCCGACAAGTGAGAGCCGGAGTGCGTTAGACAGGCCGAGGTTGGGAATCGGCGCGACGACACCCGACGACGTGCTGGTGATGATGCGCCCCCATTTGGCAGCGCGCATGCCCGGCAGCACCCGGTCCGCGACGCCGATGACTGACACCACCATCATGTCGAAGAACTTGCGCCAGGCGTCGGCGCTCTGTCCGGATACGAGCGTCGGCGGCGGGCCGCCGGTGTAGCTCACAAGGATCTGCACCGGGCCGAGGGCCTTCTCCGCCTCTGCCACATGACCGTCGATGGAGGCGATATCGGCGAGATCCCATACGATGCCATGTGCCTTGCCGCCAACGCGTTCCACGGCCGCGCAGGAGGCCTTGACAGCGGCGGGATCAATATCAGCGATCGCCACCAGGGCTCCCTCACGGGCCAGCGCGACGGCGCTCGCGCGGCCGAGGCCACCACCACCGCCTAGGACGAGCGCCGGGCGCCCCTCGATACCGAGATCCATATCGCTCTCCTCTGGCTCAGGCGACAGCCGCGCGCTTGTCCTTGGCGGCAAGACGCGCCAGCAGATACTCAACCTCGGCCTTGGCGGTCGCGGACATGCCGCCGGCAGGAGCACGTTGCGCATCGGAGGCGATGAGGCCACGGCGCGCCATCACATATTTGCGGACCGCAAGGCCGACGCCAGGCTGCTGCTCATAACGCAAGAGCGGCAGATGCGCATCGAAGAGATCATGCGCCGCATCGCGCTCGCCCGCCACCGTCAGGCGCACGAGATCAGCCAGCATGTCTGGAAAGGCATAGCCGGTCATGGCGCCATCGGCGCCGCGCTCGGTCTCGAAGTCGAGGAACAGTCCGCCGTTGCCGCAAAGAATGGAGACATGGCGCAGCGCACCCTCGGCCTCCCACTTGCGCAGGGTCGAGATTTTCTCCAGGCCCGGCCAATCCTCATGCTTCAGCATCACGCAGGAGGGATTGTCCGTGATGATCCGGCGGATGACACCCGGTGTCATCACGACCGTGAAGGTCAGCGGAAAGTCCTGGATGCAGAACGGGATGTCCGAGCCGATCGCCTCAATAGCCTGGCTGTAGTACGTGACGATCTGATCGTCCGTGCGCAGCGTGTTCGGCGGGGCGATCATGACACCGGCCGCGCCCGCATCCATCGCCGCGAGGCTCAACCTCCGCATCGCCGCGAAGCCCGGCGCGGACACGCCAACGATCACCGGCAGCTGGGGCGCGCGCTTGATATAACGCTTGGCGACGTCGATAGCCTCCGCGCCATCGAGCTTGGGCGCCTCTCCCATCACACCAAGCACTGTCATGCCCGTGCTGCCGCATTCCACATAAAAATCGGTCAGCTTGTCGATGGAGTTGAAATCGATAGCCCCATCGGGGCTGAACGGGGTGGGGGCGATGGGGAAGAGCCCCTTAGCGGATGCCTCGAGTTTCATGATCGATATCTCCTTGTCTCATCTGCTCGATACACAACCCCAGCAATCGGAGGAACCGCAGGACTTCCGTATTCAAATGTCGGAATTTCCGTCATATCTAGAGGCCTTCCGCGCGCGGTTTCAACACGGGACTCTGATGAACATTCGCTTTCTCCGCACATTTTGCGTCGTTGCGGACAAGGGATCTCTGGCGGCGGCAGCGCGCCATCTCGGCTTGGCCAATGCCTCGGTGGCCGAACAAATCCGCGCCCTTGAGAAAACCCTCGGCGCCACGTTGACGGTGCGCCGTGGACAGGGCATTGCTTTGACCGACGCTGGCCAAGCGGTGCTCGGCAGCGCGCGGCAGATCGTGGCCCAGGCGGACGATCTCCACCAGGTCGCGCAGGCCGGCTCGCTGCGCGGACGACTGCGGGTTGGGGCCATTTCGACCGCCCTGATCTCGCTGATGCCGCGTGCCCTGCAGCGCCTCGCGGACGAGCATCCTGACATTGAAATGAAGGTGGTGCCAGGTACATCGGCGGGGCTTCTCACGATGCTCGACTATGGCGAGATCGACTGTGCCCTGGCCGTGAGGCCGCCCTTCAAGCTGCCGAAGACGCTCTCATGGCAGAGCGTGCGCAACGAACCGCTCGTGTTCGTCGCGCCGCCAAGCGATCCCAGCCTGAGCATCGCCGCGCGCTTGCGAGGAGGCCCCTTCATCCGCATGGATCGCAATGCCTGGACTGGTCAGATCGTTAGCAAGTTTCTCGCGGAGCGGAAGCTCGAATTACGCGAACTTTTCGAGCTCGATGCGCCCGAGACCATCGTCATCCTGGCAGCGGAAGGCCTCGGCGTCTCATTGCTGCCAGACTGGGGCATCGTGCCGCCGGTTGGACGCGCACTGGACATCAAACCCGTGGACGATGATGGCCGCCACGGGCGCGAGGTCGGCATCATCGGCCATCGGGGCCCAGCGGAGGCGCTCATCAGCGCATTCGGCGCGATGCTGCGCGAACCCAAACCTGCCTCGTACTGAAGCCGCGCCGCCCCGCATGCGCAGCTTCAGCATAGCCGTTGGCTACCCTTCCCTAAACCTGATGAAGATCGTGGTATTCGGCGCTCTGCGTGAACCCCACCAGCAGAGTACCACGATCAATGGCACCGTCTTCGAGAGCCTCAATCCAAAAGGCATAGCCCTCGACATCTGGCGGGCGATTGAAATAGGTGTTGTAGAGCAGCTCAACGAAGCCGCCGTCGCTGAGCTCGCCATGCTCTGATTTGAACTCGGCGCTCTCCAGAAATGTCATCGCAACGTCATCGAGCAACAAGCCGGATTCGATGCCAGTCCGCCAGAAATCGAGACCCGGCGCGTCCGGCTGACGGCCGAGCACATCGTAGAGGGGGGCGATTTCGGCGGCGGCAGGGTCCTGTCCCGACACGACGCCGATGATCGAGCCTCCCGCGCCATCATTCGTAACGGTGAAGATCGGAGCATCGAGCCCCTGGCCGATCGTAACGGTCGCCACCTCTTCACCTTCGCTGGAAATGACAATCTCACCAGCGTTTCGTGTATAGTTCACGACGAGGTTCTGCGACGAAAGATCGTTGAAACCAAGCGTATCGCCGAACGTGAAGTCGGTGAAGGTGATGCCATTCATCTGCGCCGTGAGGCCCTGGACAAGATCATCACCGGGCCCGCCGGTTATGCTGTCCGCACCACCGTTGGGGCGTATGTCGTCATCATGGATCGTGCCTTGCAGCGTTTCAGTCAGATCTGTCGCCGTGATGAGATAACGCGCGTCCTCGGCAAGCCTAAAAATGGTGATGCCCGTAGCGAGGGTCTCCGGCGCGTAGTTCGCATAATGCTCGCCGATGGACTCGAAACCTGGAACAAAGGAGTCATTGTCGTAGACGAGGATCTGGCCTTCTGGCCCAACCCCTTTGATGACGGTTGTCGTGTGACCACCACCACCGGGCCATGCCATGCGGACGATGTCACCCGGCTTAACGAGCGTCGACCAGTCAAGAACCGGCTCTCCCTGATCGCCGCGGTAGGCCACGCGCCAGAAACCACCGTCGACATTCTCGCTTGGATCGAGATTATAGGCAGTGTCGGGCAACGCTGCGCCCACCGAGGCAGCGATCGCCTTGCCGATGTTGAAGCAATCGTTGGTATTCGGAATGTTGAAGTAGACCTTGGCGTAGGCCTCAGCCATCGCGACAATATCGTCGGCGGTCGGCGCACGCCCCGAGACCGGAGGCGGTATCAGGTCCGGATTGACGACGATCGGCTTATAATTTGCGTATTCAATCGCGTTCCCATTGTCGTCGTAAGCTATTGGCACGAGAATGGTAGCATTCGCACCGATAACGTTACCGGCTTTCAGCTCCACCGAGGACAACTGATCCGCCGTGATCTTGGTGATATTGTTTTCGCCCGGCCCAATCGGCGTGCCATTCACCAGCCACTCGTTCATGCTCGGATTCTTAGGATCCCAAAAGGAGAAGCGATCCTCGACCCATACTTCCTGGCCGGCATAGTAAATGTAGAATTCCTTGTAGCCGCCGAAGTCACTGCCGAAGGCCTGGGTGAGCGCATCTTCGAGCGTGATCGTGTCTCCCGGCGCGACGCGCAGCGCGATCGGCAGGGTCGGGAAAAGGTCAGGCGCGGCAATTTCCGGCGGCACGACAGACGATGGAACGTAGCCTTCAAGCAAAGTCCCACCGCCAGAGAGTGGGGCGAGCTCGAACATGCCCGGCCCTGAAACGCCTGAGAACGTCATCTGGCCGACGACGACGCCGTTCTCCTCGATCTGCAGGACGCCCGTCGTGGAATCGAAATGGAATTCGTTGGCGGTCAACGCGGGAAAATCGATCTTGTTGCCGCTGGCAAAAGCTGCGATCTCGGCCTTAAAGCTTGCGAGGTCCTGCACGACGAGAGTGCCGCCATCCTTGAATGTCACTTGCTGGCTTGCGGGAACAGCGCCATTGACAGTAATCAAACCGCCATCGCCAAGCACAATTCGGCCGGAGCCGCCGATTGACAGGTCCTCGCCAAGAACGAGGTGGCCGGCTCCCACCGCTGAAAGCAGCTTATTGTTGATGAGAGTGCCTTCACCGAGGATCGTGATCGCTGCCACTTCACCGCTGGTGACAATGCCGGTGTTTGTGAAGCTCGCGCCGTCAGCGATATCCACCGTCAGGGTGCCACCCTTCGCGTAAGGCGACAGAGCACCGGCCAGCGACACATCGCCACTGACCTCGAGCCGGGCGAAAGCCGTCTCGCCGTAGTTCATGATGACCGTGCCGGCGGCGAAGATCGTCGAATCTGCCGTCAACGTCGCGGGGTTGTTCCTGTCGGCCGAGCCGAGGATAATGGTGATATCCTGAAGGGTGATAGCCTCCACCTGCGGATTTCCGCTCGCGATGACGACCGTGTCACCAATTTGGGGGAGACCGTTTTCGCCGCTCCCCTCGGCCGTCCAGTTCGACTGATCAGACCAGCTGCCCGTGCCCCCGTTCCACACCCAGGTCGTCATGAAGTCGTCCCTCAATCATCGCTCTCATTGCGCTCCCGGCGTCGTGCGCAGCGCGCACGACAACTATCGCTTGTAGCGAGAGAAATACAAGAGATTCGCGTATGGGTACGATCTAGTGAGATCAAAATCCGCCCGTTACATAGTTAACGAGCGCATCGGACCGGAGCCATGTGGCCTTATATTGTCCATTGCATTCGGAACGATGCGACGGGCGCCGGCGGGAACATGCCCCCGCCGAAAGCCGAAGCGATCGGCAAGAACATGTCTGGTCAGAAAAATCGCCGAGGCGCTCAGTTGGCTGCAAAGCAGTAAAGCAGGCCAGCCCCGCCAGTCGTCTTCAACGCATCCTGACTGCAGCCACGTGAAGGATGCGACGAATTCCAAGACTTGGCTGGCGGCTCCTCGTTAAGCCCCATGCGATCGTGATGGCCGACCATCGCAGAACCTTCGGCACCGCTCTTTGTCCAATTCCCGCAAGTCATATCGTTACCGACCGCGAAAGCCGTGCCGTCCGGTTGAGAACCGGTGAGAACGTCATGGATATTCGGCGTGTCGCCGCGTCCGTTGACAACTGTTCCTTTTTCAGTGAGCGCGGTCTGCTTGGTCAGGTTGTTGCTTCCGCCGTGAAGATCCGCGACGTCTTTGGCGACGACAACACCCTTGACGTTCTGCCATGGCCCCCGGCCGATGCGATCGCGAGCATTGACGGCGGTTGCGCCGTTCACAGCCTGGGTCGACAGATAGGCCCGCCAGGTCTTCGCGCCTGCGCCCACCGCCTGGGCCAGGGTTTGGCAAAGGCGGTCCGCGCCCTCGAGCCCGCCGAAATTCGCACCCTGACCGGAACCCGTGCTCGTGACAAAAAACGTCATGTCAGCCTGCTGCGCTTCCGCGGCAGCGCCGAATGCGCCGATCAACAGTCCGCATGCCAGAGCCGATGTCCTCAACATACCCATCCCGACCTCCCGATAGCGCTCAATCTCTTCGGCCAAGACCGACAACTCGATTTAAAGGAGAGAACGCTTACCCGAGTCCCATCACATTTTCTTGTAGGAAGATGCCGTCGTTCAACCAGACTTCGGCCTGGGCTTTGCTTGATGGCGCGGCGCAATGCGGACGGAACCTCGCCGCCCGCGTGAAGGCCTTTTATCGGCCTTCAGCCCGACTTCAGCGTCGGATCGAGGCGATCGCGCACCCAATCACCGAGGATCGAGATGGACATGGTGGTCAAAAAGATTGCCGTGCCCGGCAGGATAGCTATCCACCAAGCGGTCATGAGATAGGCGCGGCCGGCGCCCAGCATTTGACCAAGGCTCGTCAGAGGTGGGCGAATGCCGAGCCCCAGAAAGCTGAGTGACGTTTCCAGCAGGATGACTTGCGGAAAGTTCAGGGTGAACTGGACGATCAGCACGCTCAGGATATTGGGGAGGATATGCCGAGCATAGACGTGCCAGGCCGGCGCGCCGAGCGCCACGACAGCCGTGGCATAGCCCTGCGTATTCGCTGCGATGACCACGCCCCGGGTGAGGCGCGCAAAGACCTCCCAGCCGTAGAACCCCATGATGACGATGAACAACGTAAAGCTGCCGCCGAAAAGGGCGATCAGCGCCAGCGCGATCAGCATGAACGGCAGCGAAGCCTGCACGTCAGCCATCATCATGATGGCTTCTTCTACCCAGCCGCGGAAGTGAGCCGCCAGGAAGCCAAGGAGCGTACCTATGAAGGCGCCGATCATGGTGCCCCCGAGCGCGACGAGCACGCTGAAACGGATGGCGTAAATGAGCCGGCTGAGGACATCGCGCCCAAGCTCGTCGGTCCCGAGCACATGCGCCCAGGTCCCGCCGAGAAAGACGGGGGGCTTCAGGCGGTTGATCAAGGATTGCGTGCGGTAGTCATAGGGCGCGAGGATGTCGGCGAACAGGAATACGACGAAGATCAGCGCCACAAAGATCAGAGCAGCGACAACCAGCGCAGGATAACGCGCCTCGGCTTTGACCGGAGCGGTTTCGGTTCGACGGGTTGGCCAGAACAACGCCATCTCGATGCTCCGCGCTCAGTTCCCGGCCCGCGCCGCACGCATGCGGGGGTCGATCAGAGTGTAGATGACGTCGACGGCGAGGTTGGCCAGGATCATGGTGATCGACACCATGATCAGGATCGCCTGGACCAGCGCGAAGTCTCGGGACGTCACGGCATTGACCAACAGACGCCCAACACCGGGAACAGCGAAGACTGTCTCCACGATGATCGAGCCGGCGACGAGATCGCCAAGCTTCAACCCGACAATCGTGATAATGGGGATCGCTGCATTGGGCAGCGCATGCCATAGCACCCGCCGCGGGCGCGGCACGCCCTTTGCGCGCGCCGCGGTCACATACTGCTTGTTGAGAACCTCCAGCATCGCGGAGCGCGTGAAGCGCGCGAACGTGCCGGCGAAATGCGTGCCGAGCGTGACAGCCGGCAGGATCAGGTGCCAGATCGTTGCATCACCGGAACTCGGCAAGAGCCGCCAATGGAGCGAAAACAAGAGTATGAGCAGAATGCCGAGGAAAAAGTTCGGCAGGCTGAAGCCGAGCACGGCGAAGCTCATCACGAAGCGGTCGATCGGGCGGTTGCGATTGAGCGCCGCGACGATGCCAAGGCCGATACCGAGCACGAGACCGAGAGAAAAGGCCAGAAGGCCGAGCCGCAACGTGTGCGGCAAGGCGGCCGCGATCAGCTCGATCGCCGGCTGTTGATCCGACAGCGACAGGCCGAAATCCCCCTGCGCAATACCCCCGATATACGCGAGATACTGCTGCCATAACGGCCGATCGAGGCCGAACTTCTCGCGATAGTGCGCGATAACCTCGGGCGAGGCCTGGTCGCCGACCAACGCATCGATAGGATCTCCTGAGAGATTCAAGGCAACGAAGGTGAAGGTCACGATGATCCAGACGGTCAGGATACCGCGAACGACTTTCGTGAGAAAATGGCGGCCGAGCATCATGCGGCTCCGGCGGCAGACGATGCGGTCAGCAGCGTCGGATCGTTGACGAGCACGGCCTTCGGCGCACGAGCGACAACGCCCGCGAGGCTGATCGCATCAATGTCACCGGCGTCGCGGCCGGTGCGGGCTCCCCCCGCAGTCACCCACACCGGGCGCTGTGCGAGGAGGCGCTCGGCCTCTTCGCCCCCCAAATCGGCCTCCCACACCCGGAAGGCACGGGCCCCGGCCTTCGCGAAGGCTTCGATATCCGCGCCCTCGGGCAGGAAGGCCAGAATATTGACGCTCGGCAAAAGACGGCTCGCCTCAGCCGCCTGGCGATGGTCACGCACGCCGATCCAGACGCGCGATCGGACACCCGCCCGCTCTATGGTCGCGGCGATCGCATCGATGATCGCAAGATCCTGCGTCTTAACATCGATCAGCGCCGGCCTATGGGGGCAGATGGTCGCCAACGCCTCGCCAAGGGTCGTCAGCGCGCCGCGTGGCAGCTCGATGCCGAGCAGCGCATGGCTCGGAAGGTCGGCCACGGCGTCTTCACGGCCGGCCAAGCGCGCCAATGTGGCGTCATGGCAGGCAACGACGACGCCGTCGGCGGCAAGGCGCGCATCAGTCTCGATGATATCGGCGCCGGCCTCGATAGCCGCGCGATAGGCCTCGAGCGTGTTCTCGGGGAAGCGAGCAGAGTAGCCACGATGCGCGATGGCGAGCGGCCGGGTCATGATGCGGTCCTGAAATCTTCGGCGAAATGACAACGGACACGCCGGTCCCCGATGACTCGCAACTCAGGCTTATCCGCGGAGCAGCGCGGTTGCGCGTAGGGACAGCGGGTATGGAAATGGCAGCCCGATGGCGGATTCGCGGGCGACGGCGGATCACCGACAAGCCGGGTCCTTGGCTCGCCTTTGACGGACGAGAGGTCCGGAATCGCCGCGAGCAACGCCATCGTGTACGGGTGCAATGGCTGTCGGTAGAGCGGATCGGTCTCGCCTTCCTCAACGATCTGCCCGAGATACATCACGGCAACCCGATGGGAGAGCTTCTTCACCACCCTGAGGTCGTGGGAGATGAAGAGATAGGCGATGTCGAAGCGCTCCTGCAGCTCTTGCAAAAGATCCGTCACCGTCGCCTGCACGGACACGTCGAGCGCCGAGACCGGTTCGTCGCAGACGATCAGGCTCGGCCGCAGGGCAAGCGCGCGGGCGATCACGACGCGCTGCGCCTGTCCGCCGCTGATCTGGTGGGGATAGCGATCGGCCAATTCGGCGGGCAGCGCCACCGCCCCCATGAGCCGGATCACCTCCATATCGCGCCCAGCCCGCTCCCCAATATCATGGAGATCAAGCGGCTCGCGGATCTGGCGCGCGATGGTAAGACGCGGGTCAAGCGCCGACTGCGGGTTCTGGAAGATCATCTGCACGTCGCGCCGCTGGCTCTGCCACTCCCTCGGCGTCAGCTGCGTGAGGTCTCTTCCCTTGAACGTGATGGCGCCGCCGCTCGGCTTCTCCAGCCCAACGATCATGCGCCCGGTCGTCGACTTGCCGCAGCCGGATTCGCCGACGAGGCCAAGGGTCTCTCCGACCCGCAACGTCAGCGATACATCCTCGACGGCCCGGATCGTGCGCTCACGCCGCAGCAGCGACCGCCGCGCTCCGAAATGACGGCGCAGATGCATGACCGCAAGCAATGCATCGGAGGTGTCCCCCGCTTGCGTATCGCTCATCTTGTGCTCCGCTGGCGATAGACTGGCGCGGCGACATCGAGGCGAGGCATGGCAGCGAGGAGCGTCTGCGTGTAAGGCGCCTCTGGCGCGCCGAGCACACGCGTGGCTGGCCCCGTCTCGACCACGCGGCCGTGCCGCATGACCACCACGGTATCTGCCATCTCAGCGACGACACCGAGGTCATGCGTGATGAACAGGATCGCCATGCCGAGTTCGGCCTTGAGGCGGTTCAGGAGATCCAGGATCTGCGCCTGGATGGTGACATCCAGCGCCGTAGTCGGCTCGTCGGCGATAAGCAGCTGCGGCTCGCAGGCCAGCGCCATGGCGATCATGATGCGCTGCGCCATACCGCCGGAGAATTGGTGGACATAGGACGCGAGCCTCTGCTCAGGCTCGGGAATTCCGACCATCGCCAGGAGCTCCAGCGCCCGCTTCTGGCGCTGGAGTTCGCTGAGCGCGGTGTGCAGCCGCAATGTCTCCCGCAACTGGGCCCCGACCGTGTGCAATGGGTTGAGCGATCCGAGCGGGTCCTGGAAGACCATGCCGATGCCGCGACCGCGAATGCGCTCAAGGCTCGCCTCGTCAGCGGCCGCGAGGTCCCTGCCCTCGAACAGGATGCGACCGCCGGTGCGGCGGCCATTCCGCGGCAGGAGGCCGAGGATAGCCTGGCAGGTCACGCTCTTGCCGCTGCCGCTTTCGCCAACGACGCACGTGGTCCGACCTTGCTCCACACGGAAGGACACCGCATGGAGAACATCGGCATAGCCGCGCGTCGTGCGAAAGCCGACGGTCAGATCTTCGACGGCGAGGAGCGGACCGCCATCTTCACGCGGGCGTTCCCTGGTCACCCCGGTCACTTCGCGACGATTGAGAAGTTCGATGGGCGAAAGTCCATGTAATACTGGCTATAGGGCGTCCAGTTGATGGTCTTCTTCATGGCGTAGCCGGTAACGGGGTTGTAAAGCATCGTCATCGGCATGTCGTCCTGGAAGGCCGTCAGCAACCTCGCAAAAATCGCCTTGCGCTTGGCCTCCTCGCTCTCGGCCTGCAGTTCCCGCGCGGCGGTGTTGAAAGCCTCGCTTGCCCCATAGAATTTCCAGCTCTTCTGGTTGTCGGTGTCCGGTCCCCAGAGTGCCAGAATAGAACCGGTCGGATCCGGCACACGATAGGTGTTCGACCAGGCAAAGACCTGTGCGCCAGGTTTGCGGACCTCGTTGAAGCTTTCCAGGAAGTCGATCCGAGCATTGATGCCCACGGCGCGCCACATTTCCTGTATGATCTGCGCGGCCTCTACGTTATAGAGATAGTAGTTTGGGATCAGGCGATAGGATATTTCCTGCCCCTTGTAGGAGCTTTCCCCAACGAGCTTCTTGGCAAGTTCGGGATTATAGTCGTAACCGGGATTGTCCTTAATGTAGAGCGGTCCGAAGCTCGGCAGCTGATGCCCATTGGGCGCATAGGTCTGTCCCTTCCACAGGGCGTCGATGAGCGCCTTGCGGTCAATGGCAAGGCTCATCGCATGGCGCAGCTTCTTGTCCGAGAGCACCGGGTCGTTCGTGTTGAACTGAAGCACGTGGCTGTTTTCCAGCGGCTCGGTCTTCAGCACGATGTCATTGTACTTCTTGAGGCTGTCCCACTGATCGGGCGGGATCTCGACAGCAATGTCGAAATCCCCGGCGACAAGGCCGGCGACCCGCGCCGCGACTTCAGGCACAGAGCGGAAAGTGATCGACTTGGCGGCGGGGGCACCCTCATAATACTCATCAAAGGCAACGAGCTTGATGCGATCGTTTCTCTGATACTCCGAAAACTTGTAGGGACCGGTGCCGACCGGTTTCCAGCGCAGAGCCTTCGCGGCCTCGTCCATCCAGACCTTGGCCTCGACACCGTCCTTCTTGAAGGCGTTCCACGGCTCGTCACAGATGATGAAAGACATGTAGCTCGACAGACGATGCGCCATGATCGGATCGTGCTGCGCAACAGTAAATCGCACGGTGAAGTCGTCGAGCTTGTCGACGCCGGTAAAATTGCCGAAATAGACGCGGCCGTCGGGGTAGTATGGCTTCTCGCCCCACAGACGATCCGGAGAGAAGGTCGCCAGAACATCGTTAGCGTCGAAGGGACTGCCGTCGTGGCATTTGACGCCGCGCCTGAGCTTGACGTCGAAGGTTGTCGGCGTGGTCCAGGACCAGCTCTCCGCCAGACCCGGTACGAGATTGGCGCCGCCGTCGGCGGTCGGATGAGCGAAATCACGCCGGATGAGTGTATCGAAGATGGAGTAATAGGCGCGAACATCCACATTGCCGGTGCGCTCACCGGGATCGAGCGCGCGCGCCAGCTCATTGACCGCGACGGTCACATCCGGCCGCTCGGCTGCTCTTGCAGAAAGGCTTGGCAGGACAGCGAGGACAGCAGCAAGAGCAGCCCATGATGTCGTGATGGAGAGCCTTGATTTCATCTCTATTCCTCCCAGTCAACCGCCCCTCTCGCGAGGCTTTTTAATACGCGGGCCACACCGATGACGTGCGACACACTAATCTTGTTTTTCTCGAAACATGCGTTGTAACGTATCGACCTTCGCTAGCTTGGCGAGCGAACGGCCATGATCCGTCCGCGACAGCTCAAGGATCAGCGTGTTGCAGATTGCCATCGGAACTGAGAGCGAATGGAATTCGCCCTCATTGCCACGGGCCGCGACGAGCTGCATGTCACAGGTAGGCATGCCGGTGTGGCGGTCCGTCACGAGAAGCGTCGTCGCACCGATGGTCCTGGCATAGTCCACCACACGTGATGCGCCGGGGCTGGCATGGCGGAAGACGAACACAACCACGATATCCTCGGTGGTCAGACTCAGGAGCGCGTCCGCTGCCTGCCAGTCGGCATGGCCAACATGTCGCGCCCCATAGCCAGAGCGCACGAGCCTACGCACGAAGATTTCGGCGAGACTGCTGGCGTGCCCCTCCCCAAAGGCCAGAATGGTGTTGGCGTCACGCAGCAGGCGCGCCGCATGCACGATATCCGCGTCAGAGACCTGAGACGGCAGCGCGGCCAATGCGCTGATCTCACCCTCGACCACGGATGCGAGCAGCGAATGCCCCTCCGCGCGCTTCAAACGCCGGCGCACGCGCACCGACGCGTCGAGATCCGCCAGGATCGTATCCTGCAACGCACCGCGCATATCACGGTAAGACGAAAAACCGAGCTTGCGGGCAAGCCGACCCGCCGTCGAGGCATGGACGCCGGCCTTCAAGGCAACGAGGTGGGCGGGCAGAAAGCTGCCCGCAGCCTTGTCCGCAAGTAGGACATCGACCAGCCGTCGATCTGCGTCCGACAGCTTGTCCTGCTGCGCTGCGATGATCTCTGCCAGGCTCATGGCCCCTCCCCTGACCGTGACGGTAGACGAAGTGCAACGCCTCATGCAAGTTTAATTGCGCAGCACGCCTTGTCGCAATAAAAGTTGCACAAACCAACGATAGGTCAGGAGGGGACATTGAAGCAGGCCCATAGCTTCGGGAACGGAAATCCATGACAGAGATCGCCTCGCACCGCGGTGGTGCGCAATGCTGGCCGGAAAACAGCCGGCTCGCCTTCCGCCAATCCGCTGTTCTACCGGTGGAGTTCGTGGAGTTCGACATTCACCGCAGCCGTGATGGCGTGCTCGTGGTGCACCACGATGCGAAGCTCGGCCGTACGGCTGAGGGCACGGGGGCGATCGCCGACATGGACTGGGACGCGCTGAAGCAGGTGCGGCTCGTTGGCACCGATGAGGAGACCATTCCGACCTTCACTGAGGTTCTCGACATTCTGGCCCAGAGCCCGCTCAAACTGCGCATCGAATTGAAGAATCGCGCGGATGGCAGCCGCTATCCGGGCCTTGAGGCCGAAGTTGTCGCGGTGCTTGCCGCGCGCAGCCTCATGGAGCGCACGACCTTCACATCCTTTGATCTCGACACTTTGAGGGACCTGGCGGTAGCGGCCCCCGGACGACCGCTGATCTTTCTCGTCAAGGAATCGTATTTCGCCACACATGGCCGCGACGTCCGCGCCCTTGCGCGCAAGGCACGCGCCGCCGGCATCGGTGAAATCGCCTTGCGAGCCTCCCAGATGCAGGACGACGACCTGGCGATCTGCGCGGAGGAAGGTGTGCGCTTCGGTGTTTTTGCCGCGCATGACGAGCCGGCCATCTCCCGCGCTTTCGCGGCAGGCGTTTCGGCTTTCACGACCGACCGCCCAGATCTCGCGATTGCGCTGCGTCCTTGAAGGTCGCTTTCAGATCAGCGTCTCGTCGGTTGTGAAGGCGATGGTGAGCCAGCGCTGTGGCCCACCGCCGCCGACCTTGTCCCCAATCTCCCTCCGGATTACATCCAGCGTGCCGATACTCCCAACCGGAAAATCCTTCGGCACGACGATGTGGATTTCTACGAACAGCGCTCGCCCGATCTTCGCGACATAGCTCGAATAGGTGAGAAACCCGTTGCGTGCGACGACATCCGCGACGATCCCTCTGACCTTCTCATCAAGGCCGGCAGGCGCAATCTGAAAAATGCTGCTGAGCGCGTTCCGGACAATCTTGACTGGAACAAAGATCAGGCAAGCTGTGAGCACAGCCAAAACAAGCGGATCGATATAGGGAATGAAGGGCGAGAACTGTGTGCCCTCAATCGCCAACGCCGTCACGAAGGCAACGAGCAGTGCCAAAGTGATAAGGCCTGACATCAGCCAGCTTTGCGTGTCGATGCGGATGAATTCCGATTGGAGCTTCCTGTTCTTCCGACGCTCGACGAAGACCATGCTGAAACAGGCAATGGCAACGATGGTCGCGTAAACCAGCGCGAGATCGAAGTTGAGCACCCGCCCGCCGGCAACGATATCGCTGATGGCGTTCAAAAAGGCATAGAAGCACAGCAGCATGAGGACGCCGCCGTTGAGCGCTAGGACCATCGGTTCGATGTGCCAGTAGCCAAACTGGAAGCGTCTGCTCGTCTCGCGGCTGATGAGACGCATGGTGCCGAGGGAGAGCAGCGACATCGCGGCATCAATCGCAGAGAACACCCCATCAAAGAGAATCGACATCGACCCGGACAGGAGACCGAACAACACGCCGATTGACGCAACGACGAGCGTCACGATGATCGACATGCGCATGAGCCGTTGCTCACCGGTCGTGTCGATTGGTGTCGTCATGGTCCGCTCCGTCTCCGCCTCGAGATAGCATACCGGCGGGACTGCCAGATGCCAGACAGCTTGACCGGCGGCCGCGCCTCCGGCAGGAAGCAGCGACCGAAGAGAACAGGAACCGCGCTCGAAAATTTTCGCGCGTGGAATTTGCACGATGGCGATAAACCTCGACCTGCGCGGTCTGAAATGCCCCCTGCCGGTGCTGCACACGCGCAAAGCTCTTCAGCGGGCTGCCGTCGGCACCGAACTTGTGATCACCTGCACCGACCCTATGGCCGCGATCGACATTCCCCATCTCCTGCAGCAGCGTGGTGATCGCCTGGTATCGCAGCAGCGCAACGGCGACACGCTAATCTTCACGGTCGAGCGCCGCAGCCCCTGAGCGCCTCGCCCCTATGCGGCGCAAGGCGGCGCTTCATCCGGCAAGCCCAGCGAGCCGCTCGGCCTCGTCACGGTCGGCTGGCGTATTCACATTGAAGAACGGGTCCACGACCGCACTGGGCCATTCCGCCACGGCGATGCGGTAACGACCGGTGAATGCCGCCACGGATCGAATAGCATCCGCCGTCAACGCGTCCTGCAGTTCTGCTGCGAGCGCGACCGGCCAGAGTGTTGTCGCGTGGTGGCGTCGACCGTGCGACGCGGCGCAGGCGAGATCGGCGCCGGCATGCGCACGCGCCTGATGCAACCGTCTCACCAGATCATGGGGCAAGAACGGCGTATCGACGGTGCTGCTCACCATCCACGCCACGTCCGGGTGATTGGACGCGCACCAGGACAGACCGGCAAGAATACCCGCGAGGGGGCCGATCTGGCCCGGAATACTATCCTTGACAATGTCATGCCCTGCGTTTTCCCCTTGCAGGGCGTCGCCGCCAGTATTGACGGCAATCACGACGCATTGCGGGACGAGGCGATCAAGGACGTGGGCAAGCAATGGCTTGCCAGCCAGCACGAGCCGAGCCTTGTCGGTGCCCATGCGCCGGCTGCGCCCGCCAGCGAGCACGAGCCCAGCCGTTGCCGGGCTTCCACCGCTGGTTGTCATAGGCCACCCTCGACGGACAATGGAAGGGAGACGCCTTCCAGCTGCGCGAGGCTCCAGACGACGAGTGCATCCACGAGGCGCTCGCGTGCAGCTGCTTCCGCCGGGACATCGCCCGCGCGATGCCACGCACTCCCTAGAAAGGCATCCCAGTCCGAGAGCCGGCTCGTCGGAACCGAAGTGACAAGAGGTATGCCATGCGTCAGGGTGGCGATGAACTCCGCCCGCAGCCCGCCCCCATCGACCTCGGCCTTCCCGAATTTTGAGAGAATGGCGAAGGCCGCGGACGGAAGCGACCGGGCGGCGAGGGCCGCCGCTTCAGCAAGTCCCCGGCTGTCCAGGCGGCAACCGCTCGCGGCGGCGCCCACGGGCTGTGAGATGCCTATGAGGCGGCCGCTCGCCAGATCCTCAGCAACCATCCGGGCTGGGACCGTCGCCCCATCGCCGAAACGGTTGTGCTGGACGAGCCCGGCGAGAGGGATGCCCTCCTGCCGTAGGCGTCCGGCGAGCGCGGCGAGGATGCCATCCGCGTCGCCTCGCTTGTTGTAAACGATCGCTGCGACCGGGAGCATCGATCGCGTCGCTTGGCTCATGTCCGACAATTCTGTGCCCTTGAACCGCTGATCACGGGCCAGCGTATCGGACACCGGGATCAGAGACCATCAGGCGTTTTGTCAGGCCGCGGTTGCGCCGCTCGGTTTCACGGTCTGGAGAACCTCGAAACCCTCGAATTGCGGATGGCCGACGTAGAGCGCGCCGCTTGAGCCCGCGCCCTTGTGGGCGAGCCGGAAGGCCTCCGACTTGGTCCAGGCCTCGAAGTCGGCCTTGCTGCGCCAAATGGTGTGCGAGGAATAGAGCACATGGTCCTCGCCACGCGGACCGCGCAGCAGATGGAACTCCACGAAGCCCGGAAGATCTTCCAGATGGGTTTCGCGCGACAGCCAGACGTTCTCGAAAGCTTCCTCAGAGCCGAAGGCTACCTTGAAGCGGTTCATCGCAATAAACATGGGCTCGGTCCTTTATTGAAGAAAAGCTCTCCGCCGCTATGCGACGAAGAGCATGGCAGATCAGTTGGTCAGGGTCACCGGGACCAAAGGGCACGCGCGCTCTTCAGGCCCGCCATCACCCTCGCTATTTGCTGGCGAAGCGCACCGTCAGCGCGAACTTCGCCGTCAAGCCCGGGCTCGCCTCGGTGTTCAGGTATTGCGTGTACTGGCGATCAAAGAGGTTCTGGATCACCACATCGCCGCGGATGTCTTCGTTGTACTGATACGACGCGAACAGGTCGACCAGCCCGTAGCCGCCCTCAGGATTGGTCACATTCTTCTTGGTCTTGTCCACCAGCGTCAGGCGCGTGCCGAGGGTCAGCTTATCGTCGAAGAAGCGGAAGCCGAGGGTCGAGGAAATGCGATCTGGCGACACGCTGTTGAGGGGACCGCCCGTGATCTCATTCTTGCCATTGAGAACAGTGCCTGCGACCGTCATGAAGCCCCAGTTCCAGTCGTAAGCCGCCTCGAGCTCCAGACCTGTGATCTTGGCCCGAGCGACGTTGACATACTGGTAGGAGTACATCGGCATGCAGAGTTGCGGTGCGCGGTTGCAGACGCTCGACGGCATGCCGGGAATGAAGGGCACGAGATAGGGCGAACCTGTCTCTTCCATATCGATGTAGTCATCGATCTTGTTACGAAACACATTCACCTTGGCGCGGAACGTGTCGCCGTCCTTCAGGACGTCGTTGTATTTCACGTTGACACCCGCCTCGAGGTTACGCGCCACTTCCGGCTTCAGATAGGGGTTGGGCAGGATGTTGAAGGCCGGGAATGGATGCGTGCCTGCGATCAGCGTCTCGGTGATCGAAGGGGCGCGGTAGCCCTCCGCGTAAGTACCATAGAGCTCGATGCCCTTCACCGGTGTCACGCCCACCGTGAACTTCGGCGAAACGCGGCTGCCGTCCGACTCGTAGCCGCCACCGTTCAACTTGTACTCGTCATAACGCAGCGCACCGAGCACACGCAGCCAGTCGCTGTACTTCAGCTCATCCTGGATGAACGCACCCGTGAGACGACGGTTGCCCGAGGGCGTGAGAGCCGTGACATATCCGCCCGCGTTGTCGATCGTTTTCACGCGGTCCCATGAACTGTCAAAACCATAGGTCAACGCATGTTCGAGCGGGCCTGTCGTGAACCGGGAGGTGTTGTTGATGTCAAAGCCATGGGTTCGGATGCGATCAGACGCCCTGTCACCCGGCTCGACACCGAGCGCCGCATAGGCGGAGGTGGGCGAGATCGTCGTCTGCTGGAGCTTGGTCTCGGTGTAATAGCCCTTGATGCTGAGGTCGAGCCACGGCACGTCCGGACGGCTGAAGGTATAGCCAAGCGTGTAGGTCCCGGTCTCGACCTCGTTGCGCCAGCGTGTGCCCGCGCCGCTTGTGCCATTGTTGGTATAGTCATAGTCTTGGCGCAGAGCCGTCGCGCTGATCTGGTGCCCGTCGGCTGGCCGAACGTTGAACTTCATCAACCCCGCCACCAACTCGCTGCCGGTATCAGAAACCTTGTCGCCGTTACCGTCCTTGTAGGTGTTCGTGTTGCGGTACACGAATTGGCCGAACAGGTCCGCATTCGTGCCGAGGCGCACCGCGCCAGAGGTGCTGTTGAGGAAGCCTGCGCCATTCGTGCCGACGCCGAACTTCTGTTCCATACCGAATTTTTCGTCTGGCTTCAGAAGATCGTCGATGGAACGCGTCCGGAAGGAGGCGACGCCGCCGATGGCGCCCGATCCATAAATCGTCGACACCGGGCCACGCACCACGTCGATCTGGCCGACGAGTTCAGGATCCAGATAGAACGTGCCGTTCGAGTTGTGACCGGAAATCTGGAAATTCTGGCGCGCCCCATCCACCAGCACGTTCACACGACCAAAGTCCTGCATGCCGCGGATGTTGATGGATTGGCCGGGATCGTTCACGGCCATCGGCGCGACAACGCCGGGAACACCGATGAGAGCGTCCGAAATCGTCGAGGCCTGGAACCTGTCCATGTCCGTACGGGTCACGACGCTGGCACCCGCCAGCGTATCGACCACCGTCTCGACCGTCTTCGTTGCCGTGATGGTGATCGCGTCGAGCGTGATCACATCTTCCGGCGCGCTCATTGAAGTCACCGGCTGATTCGCTGGCGATTGGGCTTGGGCAGCCGTCGCCGCCATCATGGCCGAAAGGGATACGAAAGCCAAAGCCTGCAGCCTGGTCGCACGAAACATCGCAACGTCCTTGAAATACGAGTTTTTATGCTGGCTGGCGAGGTCCCGCGTCGCGGGCCTGGAGGCTGGCTGGCGTCAGAAGGTCGAATGCGAGATGCATGCGACGTTTGCGTTTCGTAAATACCTATTTTAGAGGTGTCAATATTGGTGCTAGACCCAGTTTAATCTTTTTCTAAACTGGGATTACGGGACCATCCAGCATTAGTTTCACATTTGAATAGTTCGAATAAGATGAGCTCGCACGAAACGTCTCCGCCTGCGCCGCCCGCCTCCGCAAAACATTCCGCGGAGCAGCCGGTCGTGAACGCCCAACAGCTCTTCGGCGACAAGCGCGAGCTGGTCATCGTCCATAATGGCGAACGCTACCGCCTGCGCATCACAGCCAACGACAAACTGATCCTGACAAAATGACCGATATCACCGCTCGGCGCTTATCCCGGCGCTCCTTGTTGCAAGTTGCCGGATCATCGGCCGCGATCATCGCCTTTGCGTCGACGAGCCTTATTGCCCAGGACGGGTCGCCAAAGCGCATCGTCGCCGTCGGCGGCGCTGTAACGGAAATCCTCTATGCACTTGGCACGCAGGATCGGATCGTCGGGATAGACACGACGAGCCTCTACCCGCCTTCCGCGCTGAAGGACAAGCCGAACGTCGGCTATATGCGCCAGTTGTCCGCGGAAGGTGTGCTGTCGTTGTCGCCCGATCTCGTGCTGGTCTCGGCAGGCTCAGGGCCGCCTCCGGCCCTCAAGCTGCTCGAGGAAGCCGGTGTCCGCCTCGTGACGGTCCCCGACACGCCCACCGCAGCAGGCGCCATCGAGAAAATTCAAGCGATTGGTCGCGCGATCGGCTTGGAGGCGAAGGCCTCCGCACTGGCAAACGATGTCGAGAAGCGCTTTGCCGCTGTGGCCAAGGCCCGCGAAAGCGTGTCACGCCCCGTCAAAGTGCTCTTCGTTCTCGCCATGCAGAGCGGCAGGCCACTCGTAGCCGGCACTGGCACGGCGGCCGATGGTATGATCGGTCTGGCAGGGGCGACGAATATCGGCGCGGGCTTCAACGGCTACAAGGCAATGACCGACGAGGCCATCATCACAGCGGCACCCGACGTGGTCGTGATGATGGCGCGCGAGGGCCTGCATGCCGATCCCGATACGGTGTTCGCCAATGCGGCACTCTCCGCCACCCCCGCGGGGGCCGCACGACGGCTCGTGACGGCCGATGGTCATTGGCTCCTAGGCTTTGGTCCTCGCACACCCGAGGCGGTGGCTTACCTGATGCAAGCCTTCTATCCGGATATGCCCCAGGTCAAAGCGCTTTCCGCGAGCCCGAATCTGCCCACCGAGGCGGGCAAGTAGCACAGTGGCGAGGCTGGATTGACCGCCGGCTTGTCGAGACGCGCCACGCTGCGGAGGCCGAGGACATTTCGAGAGCTGGCAAGGTCGTGATGTTGAAATTTGCACGAGTTTGATAGACGGCTTCGGCGAACTCCGAAATCCAAGCCCTTCCGGGAGACCGAAGGTTATCCGTGGCCTTCTGCTTCCGAAATTCGCTTCGTCATCGATAGTGTGAAATGCCGACTTCAGCCACTGGGGGATGCTAGGTGAATGGCGAGACAATGGATTAAAGGTCGATGAGCACATCGCCAATGGGTGCTTTCGCCGACAGTGCTGGCGAGACGCTCGCTGCCACGCTCCAGCGGCGGCGCCAACGTACCGCGTTCGTCTTTGCCCTGCTTGTGCTTCTCCTCGTGGCTAGCAGCATCGTATCGCTCGGCGTCGGCGCCGTCTCCATCCCGCCGGGCCGAACCTTGGGGGCGCTCTGGAGCGGCCTCACGGGTTGGCCCGCCGACGCGAATGCCGCGCGTGACAGTCTGGTTATCCTCAACATCCGCCTTCCACGGACTTTGCTCGGGCTGATGGTCGGCGCGTCCCTTGCCGTATGCGGCGCGTTGATGCAGGGATTGTTCCGCAACCCGCTGGCTGATCCCGGCCTCGTCGGCGTATCGAGCGGCGCAGCGCTTGCCGCTGCCATCGTCATCGTCCTCGGCGAACGGTTCCTGCCTTATCTGCCCTTCACGACATTGCCCTTCGTCGCGCTTCCGATCGCCGCGTTTCTGGGCGGCCTCCTCTTCACCTATGTGCTCTACGTCCTCTCCTCCGGCTCAGGGCGAACCTCCGTCGCCACGCTCCTGCTCGCGGGCGTCGCGCTTGGGGCGATGGCTGGCGCTATCACCGGGCTTCTGACCTTCCTGAGCAATGACCAGCAGCTGCGGGACCTCACTTTCTGGTCCCTCGGCAGCCTGGGGGGCGCGACATGGACGAAGGTCACCACGATCCTGCCCGCGTTCATTCCGCTGGCGATCGCCCTGCCCTTCCTCGGGCGCAGCCTCAATGCGCTTTCGCTTGGCGAGGCTGAGGCCTTTCACCTTGGGCTACCCGTGGAGCGCATCAAGCGCATCGTGATCGTTGTCGTGGCGCTAGCGGTCGGCGCGGCCGTCGCGTCGGCCGGCGTCATCGGCTTCGTCGGGATCGTGGTGCCGCATCTGCTGCGGCTGGCTATCGGCGCAAACCACAAGGTGCTCCTGCCCGCAAGCGCCCTGCTGGGCGCGGCTCTGCTTCTCGCCTCGGACGTTCTCGCGCGCCTGATCGTATCCCCCGCCGAGCTCCCCATCGGCATCTTGACCGCGGCGATCGGCGCACCGTTCTTTCTGTGGCTCCTGCTCGCCCGGCGGAAAATGGTGACATGAGCGCGCTCGTCGAAGCCAAGGGCGTCGGATTTACGACGCGCCGTACCACAATCCTGGATGATGTCTCGCTGGCGCTGCAGCCGGGACGCATCACCGTCGTGCTCGGCCCGAACGGAGCCGGGAAATCGACGCTGCTGCGTCTCCTCGTTGGAGAGCTTTCGCCAACCACCGGCAGCGTCGCCTACGATGGCGTCGCCATGAAAGACCTGCCGCACTGGAAGCTCGCTTCCAAACGCGCGGTCCTTCCGCAATCGGGCAGCCTTGCCTTCCCCTTCACCGTATACGAGGTCGTGGCGCTTGGCCTCGATGGCGCTGGTCGCTCCGTCACGGGCCGTGCTGCAGAAGCGAAGGTAGCCGCAGCTCTCCGGCAGGCCGATGTGGCACATCTGGCGGAGAGGCAGTTCCCCACCCTGTCCGGCGGTGAGCAGCAGCGCGTCCAATTCGCGCGGGTGCTGTGCCAGCTGGAGGCCGGACGAGCCCATGAGCCGCGCCAGATGCTGTTTCTCGACGAGCCTGTGTCCAGCCTTGATCTCGAACATCAGATCGCCGTTCTCGACACCGCGCGGCAGCTTGCAGCTGCAGGAACCGGCGTTTTCGCTATCCTCCACGACCTCAATCTCGCCGCCGCCTATGCCGACGAGCTGATCGTGCTGCAATCTGGCCGGCAAGTGGCACGCGGGACCCCCGCCAATGTCCTGACGGACCGTCTGCTTACGGAAACTTTCGGCGTCGACCTAGCCGTCCGCGCAGTGCCCGCCGCGCCGATGCCCTTCATCCTGCCCCAGGCACGCCGCCTCGCATCCCGGTGATGGATCTCCCGCACCCGCCGAAAGAGGATGTCGCCGTTGCCCCCGCCGTGGTGCATACTCCGCGCAAAGACCCGCGCGTTCGCACTGGGACCTTCATATATTTGCATCTCACGTCCGCCGACCTGAGAGCGGTAATTATATACCGTAATTTTCCCACAGGCAGGTGTTAAGAATGTTCCTGACAGGCAAATTGCGGGGAAACTGGATATTTTTTATCGCAACCGGCTAGAAAACTGCTATTTGCCAAGCCTGTTGCGACAACGAGCTCTGTCGCCGCGTTTGCCCTCCGCTCCCCCGGCGGGCGACGGGCCGGAGTCGTAGGCTATGCCTACGAGGCGCCGGAAGCTCCCCCCTTCCGGCGCCAATCCCTTTCTTCCCAAGACTCTGCGGGTTTCTCCAACGCTATGTCGGCCTGCATCCTGAATGTAGAAAAGCTACGCATTCATAGCTGCCGCGATTGACAAGTCGCGCCTTTGGCGGCGAGCAGGCGCGCTGACCGATCGTGAGAATGTTGAAAACTCTCACCACAGGGACGCACCCTTCGCACACCTGACAAGAGCAGGCACCGCGGAACGCGCGCGGGACTGGTTCCCAAGAAAACGCCGGGACCAACGAACCGGGCGACTGCGGAATCTCACCGACACACCCGTCCGGAGCATCGACCTCGTCTTTTAGTGGGGCGTATGGATCGGCTCGGTTACTGGTTCGCTCCGCATCCTCTCATCGCCAGTCCAGCGGCGGACTAGCTCGTCCAATTCGTCGGCAACCGTGAGAATATCGGGAGCATGGATGCTGGCGCTATCGAGATAGACGTTGCAGCCGCCGTGGGATATCGGCCGGACCATCAGAATGTGGTCCGCATTGATCAGGACGCGGTGACCTGAGGCCTTTTCCGTAAGGGAAATGATGGTTGCCATGCGCTCCTCCCAAGGTCTGTCGTTCTGTAAGCAATGCTTCAATTTACCACACCGTTCCGGAAAAAAGATGAGGAATTTCAATTATTGCGCGGATAGCGTGCACCATGCGTAGAATGCAATGCTACAGAGGCGAGACGCGGAGGCTCCGAAAGGCCGTCCGAAGCACTGGGCGACACGCTCTCCCGCATGTCATTGTGTCTCAATGTTTATTCTCTTGCCGAAGAAGGTGACCACGCCGCTCGCGGCCCGGTGCTTGTGCGTCCCCCTGGACCACTCATGTCAAATCGCGCGGCTTAAGCGCGCAAACCGCAAACGAGCCCGTTCACCCCACTCTCCCTTGAGGCCTCTCACGGTACATGGCGAACGCCGGCGCCCTTGAACGCGGGCTACGGCTCCCGTCGCAAGTTGCGCCTTCATGCGTCGCAGACGGCAAAGCCCGCCACGGGCTCCATGGCGGGCTTGCGTCAGACGTCGCACGCCGGCGGCGCGGGTTAGTTTACTTGAGGCTGCTCTTGACGAAGGCGGCAAGCTCAGGGGTCTTGGGAGACGCGAATAGCTCTTCCGAGGGGCCCATCTCCCACACTTTGCCCTGATGCATGAAGACCGTGATGTCGGCGACGCTCCGCGCGAAGTTCATTTCATGCGTCACGAGCAGCATGGTCATGCCGCCTCGGGCAAGCTCCTCCATGACGAGCAGCACTTCGCCGGTGAGCTCTGGATCAAGCGCGGAGGTTACCTCGTCGAACAGCATGACCTTTGGCTGCATGGCGAGCGATCGGGCGATCGCGACGCGCTGCTGCTGGCCGCCGGACAGATTGTCAGGATACACGTCGAATTTCTCCGACAGGCCGACCTGCGCAAGCACTTTCTCAGCCTGCGCCCTGGCCGCGTCCTTCGCCACGCCCTTCGTGATGCGGGGCGCGAGCATGATGTTCTGGCCCACCGTGAGATGGGGGAAAAGATTGTAGCTCTGGAAGACGATGCCGACGTCCTTGCGGAGTTCGCGCAGCTTCTCGTCGGTATAGGTCACGGTGTGGCCAACCACCTCGATCCGCCCCGACTGAATCGTCTCCAGGCCGTTGATGCAGCGCAGCAGCGTCGACTTGCCAGATCCGCTGCGGCCGATGATGGCCACGACCTGCCCCGCCTCGACCGCCAGAGAAACTCCCTTCAGGACCTCGAGTTTCCCGAAGCTCTTATGGACGTTTTCAATTTGTACGGCCGACATGGAGCACCTTCTCAAGATGTTTGCTGAGACGCGACAGCGGGAAGCAGATCAGGAAGTAGATCACCGCTACCGAGCCAAAGACCTGAAACGGCTGGAACGTCGCATTGTTGATGAGCTGGCCGGCACGGGCCAGATCGACGAAGCCGACCACCGACACGATCGATGTATTCTTGACCAGCTGCACGAGGAAGCCGACCGTTGGCGGCACCGAGATCCGGAGCGCTTGGGGCAGGATTACGTAACGATACTGCTGGCCTCGCGTCATCGCGAGCGAGGAGGAGGCTTCCCATTGCTGGAAAGGCACGGCCTCTATGGATCCGCGCCAGATCTCTGCGAGATAGGCGCTCACATAAATTCCGAGCGAGAGCGAAGCGGCGATCAGCGGAGGAATATCGAAGCCGGCCAGCGACAGTCCGTAGTAGGACAGGAACAGCACCATCAGTACGGGCACGGACTGGATCACCAGGATATAGACCGATGCGATCCGGCGCAGAAGGCTGCTCTGCGACAAGCGCATGATGGCAAAGGCGCCGCCGACGATGCCGCCGAAAGCGAAGGCGATGACCGTGAGCACCAATGTCCAGCCGGTCGCCCGGACAAGGAACATGAATTCGGGCCAGCCGAAGGACTCGATCATGCCGCTTCTCCCTTCACCTGCACGCGGGAGAGCCCGGATACACGCGGGAAGATGAGCCGCCCAAGGCCGAGGAGGCCCACTTTCAGGGTTAGCGCGAGCACGAGGTATAGAAGCGTCGCGACGATATAGCTCTCGAAACTGCGGAAGGTGCGCTGCTCGATGATGGCGGTCACGCCAGAGAGTTCCTGCACCGAGATGAAGGAGCAGATCGAGGAGGCAAGCAGCATGAGCACGAACTGGCTGGAAAGCGCCGGCCACACCTTGGCAATGGCTGGCACGATGATGACGTGCTGGAAAATCTGCCGTTTGGTCATGGCGAGCGACAAGCCCGCCTCGATTTGAGAACGGTGAATCGAGTCGATGCCCGCCCGGATGATCTCGGTCGAGTAGGCTGCCAAGTTAAGTGTCATGGCCAGCAGGGCCGCTTGGGTTGCTGTAAGGCGCACGCCCATGGCCGGCAGGCCGAAGAAGATGATGAAAAGCTGCACAAGAAAGGGGGTATTGCGCAGAAGCTCAACGTAGACATCGACGACGATGCCCATCCAGCGGGGGCCGTTGCTCCGCGCCGCCGAGAAGAGGATCGCAAGGATCGACCCGAGGACTATGGCGCCGACCGACAAATAGATCGTCAGCAGGATGCCCTGCAGGATGAAGCCGGATTCGGCCAGAACGCTGTTGAATTGGAATTGATACTGCATCGTTTCGCCACTGGCCTCTCGTCATCAACGCGCGCAGTGCGGGCGACAGGCGGCCATTTCGGACGCCTGTCGACTGGAGTGCCTCCTGGAACTGAAGCAGCTCCGGGAAGTCGATGGCAGCGGTGTTAGAACACCGGCAACTCGGGCAGCGGCGTGCCGACCCACTTGCGGGAGACCGCATCAAGCTCGCCGTTCAGCTTGATGTAGTAGATGACGTTGTTGAGCCAGTCGCGCAGGTCGGTCTGGTCCTTGCGCACGGTCATCGAGTTCGGCTGCCGGGCGAAGATGAACTTCTGCTCGTAGTCCGTCACGTTGCGCGCCTTCATGGCAGCGTTGGCCTGGGCATCCGGGCCGGCAATGGCGTCGACCTGGCCGGTGAACAGCGCCATCATGACGGTCGCATCGTCCTCGAAGCGCATGATCTGGAGGTTGAGGTCCTTCTCACGGCTCGTCAGCTCATGCTCGACGCTCGAGCCGCGGTTGACGCCGACCTTCTTGCCCTTGAGGTCTTCCCACTTGGTGATATTGGCGTCCTTGTGAGCGTAGATGCCCGGCTGGAACATGCTGTAGGGAATCGTGAAGAGCACGGACTTGGCGCGCTCGGGCGTCGGGGCGAGCGTGGCGATGAGAAAGTCCACCTTGCCGGATTCGAGTGCCGGGATACGTGAAGGCGGGGTGAGTTGCACGATCTCGACCGGCACCCCGAGATACTTGCCGACGAGCGCGGTTACGTCAGCGTCGTAGCCAACCGCATTGCCCTGGGCATCGACGGAACCGTAGGGCGGAGCGCCGATGAGAACGCCGATGCGGGCCTTGCCGCGCTTGACGATGTCCTGCACCGTTTGCGCAGAGGCTTGGCTCGTTGCGCCAACGGCCGCCACGCCTAGCGCGAGCGCCGCGATCGCATATTTGAAGGCTTTGAAAGACACCATAGACTCTCTCCCTATGCGCGGATGATCCGCTTCGTTCGTCAACCTGGGGTTCTTCGTTGGATCCCGGGGATGCGTCTCGCACCTGTCGATCAGCTCTCCCCTCCCTCACGAACGACGTTTGTGCAGGGCCGCCCGGCGGCCCGGCTCAGAACGTTGTCGGCAATGGTCTTTTGTCTCCGGCGAATGGTCCCGCTCGTCCAGCCGGACATATGCGGGGTCATCACGATATTGGGCAATTCATGAAAAGGTAGAATTGACGGCAGCACGGCCGACTTATCCGGCGAGGGATAGACGTACCATGTATCGATCACCGCACCCGCGATCTTGTTGTCCCGCAAAGCCTCGTATAGCGCCCGCTCGTCTATGGTCGGCCCGCGCCCAACATTGAAGACGACGGCAGACGGGCGCATCGCATCGAAGGCATCATCGCTGACAATTCCTGTGGTTTCGTCGGTCAGCGGCACTGACACCACGATGAAGTCGGCTGATCCCCAGAATTCATCCAGCCGATCAAGGGGGAAAGACCTGTCCACCAGCGCCGAGGTCGGCACAGGTGAGCGATTGGCGACATGAACCTTCATTTCGAAGGCCTTCGCGCGCGCGGCAATAGCCTTGCCGATATGGCCGAAACCGAGGAGGCCGATCGTCTTTTCCGCCAGTTCGTCGTGGACACGCTCCGGCGCTCCCGCCCAATAGGACCAGTCCTTATTGCGAAGCTTAGCATCTGCGTCGGCGAGCGGAACATGACGGGCCAGGATTCCCGCCATCACATATTCGGCAATGGCCTGCTCATGGCCGAAGCAATTGCAGACGGTGGCTGATGCCGGCAACAGCGTTAGATCGACAGCATCATAGCCCGCGCCTGGCACATGGAATAGCTTCAAGCCTTCAGGGCGCGGCAGCGAACTGTTGTAGCGTGTACCCACCACAACGTCCGCAGCCGCATAGGTAGCACGGTCAGCCTCACTCGCGAGGACATCGGGCAGGACAGCGATGTCTGCCGGCCCGACAAGATCAGCGAAACCGTGGCTGAAGGACGCGGCGTTCTCACCATGAAAGACAATGCGCATGACGAAGATCCGAACTTCAGGCAGGCGAAGATGACGCGCCCTGCCCTGTTGTGGGTTTATCGGGTTGAATGAGAGGCCACGAAGGGCGTGAGGTTGCAATCGAGCAGAGAGGGATCAACCTCCCGCTCCATGATGTCGAACATGCTGTCGACGAAATCCATCAGGGCATCCGAGGCGGCGACCGCCGCCTCGACCTGCCGGCTTGCCACCGCATCCAGAATGGCGAGATGGCTATCGATCGTCGCGTTGAGGTTCTCGTCCGAGGCGATCACATTATGGAAGATCCAGCCGATCCGCCTGAATAGCGTGTGCAGCGGGCGCAGCGTATGTTCGAGGAATGGCTCACCCGCTGCCGTGAGAATCAACTGGTCGATGCGGCGGTCGAAAGTGTTGAATTCGCTGAGCGTCAGGGTCTCACGATGCTCCCGTAGCGCGCGTGCGAGATGCAGTAGCTGGTTGCGATGGGAAGGTCCCGATTTCTCGGTGGCGAGCCTGATGACGAAGCGCTCGAGATCCCGACGCAACCTCAGCAGCACACGTTCCCGGGCGAGATCGATCGGGGCGATCTGCACGCCGTGACGCGGTCGCACGATAACCAGTGTGTCCGCCGCCAGCCGACTGACCGCCTGGTGCACCGGCGTGCGCCCGAAGCCACTGACATCCTGCAGGTCCTGGATAGCCAGAAAACGTCCAGGCTTGAGTTCGCAATTAATGATGAGGTCTTCAAGCCGCTCATAAGCAAGGTCGAAGAGATTGACGCGGTTGCGGCGGCGCGGCGCAGCAGGCTCGGCAGCGTCATCTGCCGTCAGCATCGACCGGCTGCGTGTCTGCGTCATCAAGCGTTCCCTCGTCCCTCCCCGCCGCGGAAAAGCGGCCGGAATCCCAGCTGAGCTTTGCGCGACTGCTTGCCGGTGCAACAACAGCAGCAGTCGTGACGGGCGTTATTCGTCCCCGTTGCAACTGCATTTTAAAACATGTTGTAATATTTTACAAACAGAATATAACCAGCATCAACGCGGTTCGATCGGGAGCGGGGCTGTTGCGGCTATGGCTTCAGCCTTTGAGGACTCGGGCAACAGCGACGGCATGACGTGATCATCGGCAATGTTGTCTATGCGTTCTCAATGCAGCCCCTTCACATCCGAGCACAAGGGCCGGAGCGCCATGGGCGCCATGGCTGATCCTGTCAGCATGGACTACGGCAGCGCCGCGCGTGTTCTGCGAGGAATGCCGCCCAGCAACATCCTTACGATCCGCGGCAAGACATCCATCCGATGGCGCGCCGTCACGACTTTTGCCCGACTGGCACGCACGTAGCCAGACGACGAGGTTCGTCTCCGTCAAGAAACGACTGGAACGATTCAGCGGGGACAAAATGTTTCAGGAGGAAACCAACCGATGAAGATCACGTCCATCGAGACCCTGCGCACAGAGGAATTCGCCAACGTTCTCTGGGTGCGCGTCCACACCGATTCGGGCTTGATCGGCCTTGGCGAGACCTTCTATGGCGCCGGCGCGGTCGAGGCTCATATCCATGACACGCTCGCGGGCCGCCTCCTCGGCCGCGATCCCCTGCATATCGAGGCCATCCATCGCGACATGGTGAACCTGCCGATGGCGCAGTCGTCGACCGGTGTCGAGTACCGCTCCGCATCCGCCATCGACATCGCGCTCTGGGATCTGTTCGGCAAGGTCTGCGATCTGCCCGTCCACCAGATGCTCGGCGGATTGTGCCGTGACAAGCTGCGCATCTACAACACCTGCGCCGGCTACGGCTATGTGCGCTCCAACAACATCAGGCCGGTCTCGAACTGGAATTTCGGCCAGAGCGAAGCCGCCGGTCCCTATGAGGACCTCGAAGCCTTCATGACGGACGCCGGCGCGCTCGCCGAGAACCTGCTCGAGAATGGCATCACGGCCATGAAGATCTGGCCGTTCGATCCCCCCGCCATCGAGAACCAGGGCCTTTACATCACCGCAGCCCAGCTCAAGAAGGCTATCGAGCCCTTCGAGAAGATTCGCAAAGCGGTTGGCGACAAGATCGACATCATGGTGGAGTTCCACTCCCTGTGGAACCTGCCCACCGCCAAGCAGATCGCGAAGGCGCTGGAGCCCTACAAGCCCATGTGGTTCGAGGACCCGATCCGCATGAATTCGCCGCAGGCTCTTGGGGAATATGCCCGCTCGACTGACGTCTGGGTCTGTGCCAGCGAGACGCTCGGCTCGCGCTGGCCGTATAAGGACATGCTCGATCGCGACGCCACACATGTCGTGATGGTGGATCTGTGCTGGTCGGGCGGTCTCACTGAAGGGCGCAAGATCGCCGCACTCGCGGAAACCTGGCATCGCCCGTTCGCGCCGCATGACTGCATCGGCCCCGTCGGTTTCGCGGCGGCCGTGCACACCTCCTTCAGCCAGCCCAACACGCTGATCCAGGAATCGGTGCGCGCGTTCTATACCGGCTGGTACAAGGAGCTTGTCACCGTGACACCGACCATCAAGGATGGTTATGTCTATCCCATGGAGGGGCCAGGCCTCGGCCTTGACCTTCTGCCTGCCGTATTCGACCGTACCGACCTGATTGTCCGCCGCTCGGCCGTTTGAGGAGCCCGTCCATGGCCAAGAACCTGTTCGATCTCACCGGCCAGACCGCCCTCGTCACCGGCTCCTCGCGCGGTCTCGGCCGCGCCATGGCGCAGGGACTCGCCGAAGCGGGCGCCGCGATTGTGCTCAACGGCGTCGACCCGGCGCGCCTCAAAACAGCGGCTGACGAGATGCGCAGTGAAGGCTTCACCGTGCATGAAGCCCCCTTCGACGTCACCGACGAAGAAGCCATCAAGGCCGCCTTCGCCAAGCTGGATGCCCAAGGGGTCGGCGTCGACATCCTCGTCAACAACGCCGGCATCCAGCTGCGGAAGCCGATGGTGGAGCTCGCAAGCGACGAATGGCGGAAGGTCATCGAGACGAACCTCACCAGCGCCTTCATCATCGGCCGGGAGGCGGCTAAACGCATGATCCCCCGCGGCCGCGGCAAGGTCATCAATATTGGCTCCCTGACGAGCGAACTCGCCCGCGCCACCGTGACCCCCTACACGGTCGCCAAGGGCGGCATCAAGATGCTGACGCGCGGCATGGCCGCCGAATGGGGAGAGCACGGCATCCAGGCCAATGCCATCGGGCCGGGCTACATGATCACCGACATGAACCAGGCGCTCATCGACAATCCGGCATTCGATGCCTGGGTCAAGGCTCGTACCCCGGCCCGGCGCTGGGGACGCCCCGAGGAGCTGATCAGCACCGTCGTCTATCTCGCCGCGCCGGCATCAAGCTATGTCAATGGCCAGCTGATTTTCGTGGACGGAGGCATGGCATCCGTCCTCTAGGGCGGAACAGCACGCGCGATTTGGATACCACCCCGGCGCTTTGGATCAGTCGTGTCAAGCAGCTTCACAACTTCTCCCCGAGATCCCTCTCCTTCAGGGGAGGGATCCGCGCCACATGCAGCGCGCATCGCGGTCATCCGAAAAGCCGCAGATCGTCCTCTGTTCGCGGGGGCCTGACGGGTCTAAAAGAGCGCGTCTTACCTCTTGGAGCTCCCATGCAACGTTTCAAAGCCGTACCGCTGACCGCTGAAGCCTTTGCACCCTACGGAGAAGTGCTCGCGCATAAGGGCGAGACCAAGCAGCAGCCCGTGCCTGGCGCATTTGACCGCACCGATGACGCCCCTGTGCCGTCGCTGGCGCTGCTGCGCATCGACGCGGCCAACGCGTTACCGGTGGTGATCGATCGGCTTGAGCGGCATCCGTTCTCGGCGCAGAGCTTCATCCCAACAGAAGGTGGACGCTGCCTGATCATCGTCTGTGATACGGCCACCGACGGTTCGCCAGATATTGCATCGACGAAGGCGTTCATCAGCGAGAAGCGCGAAGGCATCACCTACAAGCGCAACGTCTGGCACCGGAGTGTCACCGCCCTCGAAGCCCCGTCGCAGTTCGCGGTGGTCATGGCGCAGACGGGCGACGGTCGCGACAACCTCTTCTTCGATCTCCCCGCGCCGATCGAGGTCGTCGCCGATTGAACCTTCTGCCAAGCTGTCACTTTTCCGTTTGATATCCGTCGGCGCGCATCCTAGCGTGCCGGCACGCACTGATGATGGCCTGGAGACGCGGTGGTCCAGCAGCAAGCAACAGATCAGCCTGGCGAAGTCTTCGACCTGCTGGTTATCGGGGGCGGCGTCAACGGTGTTGGCATCGCCCGGGACGCTGTCGGCCGCGGCCTGAAAGTCATCCTCTGCGAACGTGACGACCTCGCCTCCGCAACGTCGTCAGCCTCCAGCAAGCTCATCCACGGCGGCTTGCGCTATCTCGAGCAATATGAATTCCGGCTGGTGCGCGAGGCACTGGCCGAGCGGGAAGTGCTGCTCGGCATCGCGCCCCACATCGTACGGCCGTTGCGTTTTGTGCTGCCACATAATGCCACGCTACGGCCAGCTTGGATGATCCGTGTCGGCCTTTTTCTCTACGATCACCTCGCCAAGCGCTCACGCCTGCCAGGCTCCCGTGGGGTCAACCTGCGGCAAGGCGCGGAAGGGGCACCGCTGAAGAAGGAGCTGACAAAAGGGTTCGTCTATTCGGACTGCGCCGTCGATGATTCCCGCCTCGTGGTGCTGAACGCCATGGATGCAGCCCAACGCGGCGCAGAAATCTTGACCCGCACCGCCTGTACCGATGCGCGGCGCGAGGGAGCGCTATGGCGCGCGACGCTGGCGGGCGAAGATGGCCGCACCCGGCACATAAAGGCGCGCGCGCTGGTGAACGCGGCGGGGCCCTGGGTGACCGATGTGCTCCAGCATGTCCTGCACGCCAATTCCAGGGATCATCTGAGGCTTGTCCAGGGCAGCCATATCGTCGTGCCGCGCCTCTATGAAGGCGACCACGCCTATATCCTGCAGAACCCGGACGAGCGCATCGTCTTCGTCATACCCTATCACGACGCTTATACGCTTATCGGGACCACGGACGTGCCTTATGACGGCGATCCCGCCGTCGCGGCGATCTCACCCGCCGAGACCCTCTATCTCTGCGCATCGGTCAGTCGCTACTTCGCACGCCAAGTAGAACCCGACGATGTGGTGTGGAGCTATTCCGGCGTGCGGCCGCTCTATGACGATGCCGCTCAAAACACGTCATCCGACAATCCCTCGACGGTCACGCGCGATTACGTGTTTGATGTCTCCGGCGGGGGTGATGGAACAGCGCCGTTGCTGTCGGTCTTCGGCGGCAAGCTCACGACCTACCGCAGGCTCGCCGAGCATGCGCTCGAAAAGCTGGCGCCGTTCCTCGACGCACCGGTCACGGGGTGGACAAAAGCCGCCCCCCTACCCGGGGGCGACCTCGGCCAGGTCAGTATCGAGAGCTTCGCCCGTGATTTCGCCGCACGCCATGCTTGGCTGCCCGCCGATCTCGCATCCCGCTATGTCCATAGCTACGGGACGCTGGCGGCAACGCTGGTCGGCGACGCGCGATCTCTGGCCGATCTGGGCGAGCATTTCGGCTCCGGGCTTTATGCCCGCGAGGCCGACTACCTCGTGGCTCATGAATGGGCACGGAGCCCGGACGATATTCTTGAACGCCGCACCAAGCTCGTGCTTGAAGCGGATGCGGCGCTTAAAGACAATCTCGGCCGCTGGTTCGCAGGACGTCAGCCGACGTCGGCGGCTTCCACCGCGATCGCCGCGGACTGAATGATCGCGGCGAAGCGCACAGCCGTCTGGATCGCTTCCGTCGTCACGCCGCCCTTGCGCAGAACGTCCTCGTGGGCGTCGATGCACATGCCGCAGCCGTTGATGGCCGAAACAGCGAGCGACCACAGCTCGAAGTCCAACTTCGGCACGCCCGGATTGCCGATGACGTTCATGCGCAGCTTCGCCGGAAGTGTCTTGTAATCCTTGTTCGCCGCCAGATGCACGAAGCGATAGTAGACGTTGTTCATGCCCATGATCGCGGCGGCGGCCTTTGCTGCTCCCAGGGTCGCCGCGTCGATATGCGCCGCAGCCTCGGCGACGAGGGCCTTGCGTACGACCTCATTCCGCGATGCGATGCCGCAGGCAACGAAGAGCCCGTATTTCTGTGCCGGTGTCAGGCTTTCGTCGCTCCCCATGGACGAGAGGTTGAGGCGAACATCCTTGGCGAAATCCGGGATCTGGGACTTGAGCGTATCAATCGACATCGGCATCCTCGACGCAAAAAACCGGCGACGCGGCCGGGACAGACAAGTGGCGGGCCCTTGGGGGAGCCCGCCAATGGCTTTACATTGGAAAGAAGATCACGCCGCCTTCAGCGTCTCGCCGCCAACCTCGCGGTTGCAGGGGCAGAGTTCGTCCGTCTGCAGCGCGTCGAGTACACGCAGCGTGTCCTTGGGGGCGCGGCCGACGTTGAGATTGGTCGCGTAGACGTGCTGGATGACGTTGTCGGGATCGACGATGAAGGTGTAGCGATAGGCGACGCCATCCGGGGAACGCACGCCGAGGCCGTCGACAAGTGATCCGTTGGTATCGGCGAAGGACCAGATCGGCAGCTTGTTCAGATCCTTGTGGTCGCGGCGCCATGCGAGCTTGACGAACTCGTTGTCCGTCGAGCCACCGAGAACGACCGCGTCGCGGTCGGAAAAGTCATCGGCAAGCCTGGCAAACTCGGCGATCTCGGTGGGGCAGACGAAGGTGAAGTCCTTCGGATAGAAGAAGATGATCTTCCACTTGCCCGGGAAGCTTGCCTCGGTGATCGCCTCGAAGGCCGAAACCCCGCCTTCCTCGTGGTTGTTGAACCCCGGCTTCACGCCGGTGACCTGGAATGTGGGCAGCTTTTCGCCGATACCGAGCATGTTGGGAATCCTCGTGCCAAAGATTGATGCGGGTTCATGTCGCAGGCCCGAAATGCCTAGACATGATTCCCTGTGGGCTTTGGCATAGCCCCTTAGGTGCAGCGCAATCAAACCGATTGTGCAAATGCGAACTATCGGCAATATCGATAGGTGTTAGTTTCCTCGACGCCGGCCTTGAGCATGCTGGCGAACCTGAATTGTGATTGGGTCAAGCGTGTTGAACGTCAGCTTTCGCCAGTTGCACTATCTTGTGGCGCTGGCCGAAACCATGTCCTTCTCGCGCGCCGCAGAACGGGTCGGAGTGACGCAATCGACCCTGAGCGCCGCCATACGCGCACTTGAAGCCGAGCTCGGCACCGAACTTGTCGACCGCTCCGCCAGGGCCATCCAGCTTCTGCCGGCCGGTGAGGCCATTACGAGGCGAGCCAAGTCGATCATCGGCCTCGTGGAAGAATTGCCGGACCATGTGGCGGGAGCGTTGCGCCCGCTAACCACGCCATTGCGCCTGGGGGTCATTCCATCAGTAGCACCCTTCATCCTGCCGAAGGTCGTTCCCAGCTTGCGAGACGCCTATCCGGAGCTGCATCTCTTTGTCCGCGAAGGGCTCACCCGCTCGCTTCTCGAAGCCTTACGCAATGGCGGCCTCGATGCCGCGCTCATCGCTACGCCATACGCCATCGAGGGACTGGACTGCGAAATACTGGGTGACGATCTGTTCCACCTCGCGGTGCCGCTCGACCACCCCTTTGCCAATCGCGAGACCGTGGAGTTCGGAGAACTCAGAGGCGAACGGCTTTTGCTGCTCGAGGCCGGGCACTGTCTGCGCGAGCATGTCATTGCAGCCATAGGCCTCGACGATTTGCCCGAGGCAGAGGATGTCCGCGCGGCCAGCATCATGACTCTCGTGCAAATGGTCGAGTTCGGCATGGGCGTGACGCTGTTGCCCGACATTGCAGTGGAAGCTGGCGCGACGCGGGGGGCGCGCCTTCAGCTTTTGCCTTATGCGAACACACGCGCCAAGCGAAGCCTCGCGCTCGTCTGGCGTACGGGCGCCGCCCGGCGCGGCGACTATCTGTTGCTGGCCAATCATCTCCGCGACTACTGCCTGCCGCATCGCCCGGTGAAGACGAACATTTAGCAGACCTGCCGGGCTGACATGACGAGCCAGACGGCCGAGGCGAGGCGTCCAGCAAGACCCTTGCCCCGGCCGACCTTTAGGTTGATCCTGCGCGCCACTGTGACGACACAACGAACAGGACAGCGTGATGCGAACCGATCTCCCCGCCAATTCCTTCAAGTCCAGACTACAGGCGGGCAACCCGTTGATCGGCTTCTGGCTGACGACGGCAAGCCCGACGTCGACGGAGATCGCTGCCGGTGCAGGCTTCGATTGGCTGCTCATTGACATGGAGCATTCGCCGAACGAGCTGCCGGATATCGGCCATCATTTGCGCGCCGCGGAAGGCGGTGTCGCTGAACCGATCGTCCGGGTGCCGTGGAACGAGCCGGTCCTGGTGAAACGTCTGCTCGATCTGGGTGCGCGCACGCTGCTCTTTCCCTATGTGCAATCGGCGGAAGAAGCGCGACAGGCAGTCGCCGCCACCCGCTACCCCCCGCACGGGATACGCGGACTGAGCGGCCTCAGCCGCGCCAACCGTTACGGTCGTGTTCCCGACTACTTCGGGCGAGCGGCCGACGAGATCTGCGTTCTGGTGCAGGTCGAGACCCGCCGGGGCCTCGACGCCATCGAGGACATCGCTGCGATCGATGGGGTCGATGGCCTCTTCATCGGTCCGGCCGACCTTTCCGCCGATTTCGGGAAAGCCGGCAAATGGCGTGAACCGGAGATCTGGAGCGCGATCATCGAGGGCGGCCGACGCATCAAGGCAGCCGGAAAAGCGGCTGGCTTCCTCTCGGCCTCGGAGGCTGACTGCCGCGATGTCATCGCCGCCGGCTTCACCTTCGTTGCCGTCGGCATCGATGCCGGGATACTGGCACGGCAGACGGACGCGCTCGTCAAGACCTACAAGGGTTGAACATTGGGCAGCTGATCCAATCTCGCGTTCCTCCATCCCTTACCCCCGCCTGCCGGCCAAGGGACGGGGACGCGCCGCGGCACGCATCCACAGCCACGAAGGCAGCCTTATTTCCCTGGCGACCGTGCCATGAAGTCGAAATCGCAGCCCTCGTCGGCCTGGGTCACGCTGTCATGGTAGAGCCTGGCGTAGCCCCGCTCCGGGACGGGTTGCGGCGGCTCGGCCGCGAGTGCCGCCTTCCGCGCGGCCATCTCGGCCTCGTCGATGAGGAGATCGATGCGCCGGGCGCCGACGTCGAGACGGATGCGATCGCCCGTTCGCACGAGGGCCAGGGGGCCGCCGACCGCTGATTCCGGGGTGATATGCAGCACGATGGTACCGAAGGCCGTGCCGCTCATGCGCGCATCGGAGATGCGCACCATGTCCTTGACGCCCTGGCGGCCGAGCTTCTTTGGAATTGGCAGATAGCCGGCCTCAGGCATGCCCGGGGCACCCTTCGGGCCGGTGTTGCGCAGCACGAGGACATCGTCCGCGCTGACGTCGAGGTCCGGGTCGTCGATGCGGGCGCCCATGTCGGCGACATTCTCGAACACAACGGCGCGGCCAGTATGCTTCAGCAAAGCCGGGCTTGCCGCCGCCTGCTTGATGATGGCACCACGAGGCGCGAGATTACCATAGAGAACCGCCATGGAGCCGACATCCTTGATCGGCTTGTCGCGCGCCCGGATGACATCCTGGCCGGGCACGTCCTCCGCCGCGGCCACGACGTCGCGCAATGTGCCACCCGCGACCGTCGCGGCGTCGAGATCGATGAGATCGCCGAGATTGGCGAGGAGCTTGGGGACGCCGCCGGCATGATGGAAATGCTCCATGTAATGCTGGCCCGACGGCTTGAGATCGACCAGAACCGGTGCTTCCCGGCCAATCTCGTCGAGTTCGTCCAATGAGAAAGCATGCGGTGTTCGGTTGGCGATCGCCGCGAGGTGAACGACGCCATTAGTCGACCCGCCGATGGCCTGTAGGACGACTGCTGCGTTGCGGAAGGCGGCCGGCGTCAGCAGATCGCTCGGCTTAGGTCCGCCAGCCACCGCGATTTCGGCCGCGCGTCGTCCGCTGGCTTCGGCGAGGCGCACACGTTCCGCGTGAGGCGCGGGAATGGTGCCGCTCATCGGTAAGGCGAGCCCCATGGCCTCGGTTACGCAGGCCATGGTACTGGCGGTGCCCATCACCATGCAGGTGCCCACTGACGGCGCGAGGCGTCCGTTCACCACCTCGATCTCGGCTGCGTCCATCTCGCCAGCGCGATGGGCGCTCCACAGGCGTCGGCAATCGGTACAGGCCCCGAGCACCTCGCCCTTGTGGTGGCCGACGACCATCGGGCCCACCGGTACGACCACCGTCGGCAGATTGACGCTGGCCGCCGCCATGATCTGCGCGGGCAGCGTCTTGTCGCAGCCTCCTATGACCACGACGGCGTCCATGGGCTGAGCGCGGATCATCTCCTCGGTGTCCATCGCCATAAGATTGCGCAGGAACATGGATGTTGGATGCGCGAAGCTCTCGTGGATGGAGATGGTCGGGAACACCATCGGCATGGCACCCGCCAGCATGACGCCGCGCTTCACGGCCTCAACCAGTTGCGGCACGTTGCCGTGGCACGGGTTATAGTCGCTATAGGTATTGGTGATACCGACGATCGGGCGATCGAGGGCATCGTCGGAATAGCCCATGGCCTTGATGAAGGCTTTGCGGAGAAACAGCGAAAATCCGTCGTCGCCGTAGCTGGTCAAACCCTTGCGCAGCCCGCGGGCCATATCCGTGTCCTCACCGCATTCCGTTTTGATTATCCCTTACCTCCTGAAAAGCACGGCTTCGCAGCGGTCCGGTTGAACCACTCTAAAGTGATACCCGCCCGACGGCCATGACCAGGATGGGGGCAGCGGCAATTTTTTGGCAGAGTCGGTTGACGTCTCAGCGAGTTTCGCCGGACGCGAAGGGCCTCACCGCGATGCCAGCCTTCGTCAACGCGGCACGCACCGCGGCGGCCGCTGCAACGGCCTGGGGATTGTCACCATGCACGCAGATGGAATCGATCCCCACCTTCAGGCGCTTGCCCGAGGTGGTGATGATGGCTCCCTCCTCCACCATGCGCATGACATGAGCGACGATCGCCTCAGGCTGGTGCAGGACCGCCCCAGCGACCTTGCGGCTGGTGAGATTGAAACTGTCGTCGTAGGTCCGGTCGGCAAAAATTTCTCTCGCCAGCGGCAGGCCAACAGCTTCTCCCGCCCGTTCCAGAGCCGTGCCAGGCATGACGAGGAAGACCAGATCCCGATCGACCGCGCGGATTGCGGCAGCCAGGGCGCGTGCGAGCTCGTCGTCCTCGGCCGCGATATTGGAAAGCGCGCCGTGGAGCTTCACGTGGGTCACCTTATGGCCCACGAGTGCTGCCACGGCCTGGAAGGCGCCGACCTGATAAGCGACCATCATCGCCGTGTCGGACGGGCGATCACCCCTTATCGCCCGTCGGCCGAAGCCCCAGAGGTCGTTGAATCCGGGGTGGGCACCGATGGAGACGCCCTTGGCCTGTGCCTCACGTGCAACATTCGCCATAATAAGCGGGTCCCCCGCATGGAAACCGCAAGCGAGGTTGGCCGACGTGATGATGTCGAGCATCGCCGAATCATCCCCCATGCTCCAAGGACCGAAGCCCTCGCCCATATCGGCGTTCAGATCCACGAGCATGTCCGTTTTCCCCTTTCCGAGACTTGCGGCGCCGGCACACAGGCAGGCGCTGGAAGCCTGCGAGAGTACGATGCGGTGCATGTACGCACAGAATAGCGCGACAAACCCATCCTTCGTTAAGGATGTAATTCATATTCCCTGCCAAGGTCACCGCTCAGAGCGTTGAGCGTAGGCGTAACAGGGTAGTCGACGGCACATGCAATCTCCGGCACAGCCTCCGAAACTGAACAACTCGCGTGGTGATTCCTACCTCGCCAAGGGCGGGGAGCGTGGGCATAGACCAGCTACGGCTTCGGATGCCCATGAGCGGGCAAGCTATGCACCTGCAGGGCTCAGGCCTGATCCACTGGATGGCCCGCCTGCACCGAGCTGGCTGCAGTTCTTCGCCATGGGCTCCAACGCCCGTTTCACCCGTACACCGGATTACCTGCTGCGCACCGACTATGATTCGGCGGCCGATGCGAGCGACAGTGAGCGGCTCATGCCGGCAGCCAGTGACATCGCCGACGCGCTCTACCGGGAAGACCGTGCCGCCATGGAAACGCGGCTGCCGCCAACGACGCTTCCTCCACCGTCGTTGATGCCGCCCCATGCCGTGTCAAGCCCGGCCGCCCCGACCGCGGACAAGCAATATGTCTGGCGAGAGGCGCCACGGCAGCTGAGTGCGAGCGCACCGCCCGCGTCGGAACAACCCGCGCAGCAGACGCCCCCTATCGCGGATCTTTCGTCACCTGTCTCCAACTTTACCGCCGCTCATGAAGCCTATGAGGCTGATGGAATGGACGAGAAGCCGCAGACCGGAGACTTCCAAAGCGGCGGGGTTGCAGAAGATGCCGGCGGGCCTTGGCCAGATGGCGTCTGGGACATGTCCGAACAGGAATGGCCGGACGCAGATCCCTTCCAGGTCATTGTGGACGATGGCGAGGAGACCGATGCCTCGGTTGCGCCCGGCCGTGTCTCGCGGCTGCAGAGTCTCGCCGAAATCATCCAGATCGGCCTCACGTCCCTGCCACGCGGGGATGCACTGCAGGACAATGATCCGGCGGCTAGGCAGCGCGCCGAGCCCCCGGCGGCTCTCGCCGCCGACAGCGCGCCCGTGCCGGCCGAACCGTTGCCCGGTTCTAGCGAGGCGCCCGCACACCGTCCGCCGCCGCTGATCGCTCGTCAAAAGGCGGTGCGGCAGCAGCCAACTGAAATGCCAACAGCCCCCGTCGCTGCAGCCCCAGCTCCGCTGACACCCTCCGTCTCGGTCCACGTGTCCTTCGGATGGCTGCCGCCCGCCATGGGACCTGCTCTGGAACCAGGCACGGATACGGCGACGGACGTTGCACCCGTGGCGACGGCAGACGAAGAGAGCGTCGTCGAGCCTGTTGTCACCGAGGCTGCCGAGGACGCGGCCTCCGCCATGTCCATGACCGGCAGGGCGCCAACCGAGACGAAAGCCGAAGTTTCCGTCTCCGCGGCTGAAACCGAGCAGGCGCCGGAACCGAGCCCGGCGCCGCGCCTTCTCGGCGCCGGCTTCGAGCTGCCTTCGCTCGAGTTGCTCACGGAACCATCGGCGAGCGAGCCCAATCTCGAGCATTCGGAAGAACTGCTCGAGAAGAACTCGGTTGGCCTACAGCAGATCCTGCATGACTTCGGCATCCGCGGCGAAATCATCGACGCCAACCCCGGCCCGGTGGTGACGCTCTACGAGCTGGAGCCCGCGCCCGGCACCAAGTCCTCCCGCGTCATCGGGCTCGCCGACGACATCGCCCGTTCCATGAGCGCGATCTCGGCCCGCGTCGCCGTGGTGCCGGGCCGCAACGTCATCGGCATCGAGCTGCCGAACAAGACGCGCGAGACCGTGTGGCTGAGGGAGCTTCTGTCGAGCCGTGATTTCGAGACGGCGCAGATGAAGCTCGGCCTGTGCCTCGGCAAGACCATCGGCGGCGAGCCGATCATCGTCGATCTCGCGCGCATGCCGCACCTCCTCGTCGCCGGCACCACCGGCTCGGGCAAGTCGGTCGCCATCAACACCATGATCCTGAGCCTGCTCTACCGGCATTCTCCGGAAGCCTGCCGGCTCATCATGATCGATCCGAAGATGCTGGAACTCTCCATCTACGAGGGCATCCCGCATCTCCTGACGCCTGTCGTGACCGACCCGCGCAAGGCGGTCGTCGCCCTGAAATGGGCGGTGCGCGAGATGGAGGACCGCTACAAGAAGATGTCGAAGCTCGGTGTGCGCAACATCGACGGCTTCAACGCCCGCGCCGTCGAGGCGCGCGCCCAGGGCACCCAGGACGACTTCCTCGACAGCGACGGCGAGCCCATCGACATGACCCCCCTGCCCTATATCGTGGTGGTGGTCGATGAGATGGCCGACCTGATGATGGTCGCGGGCAAGGACATCGAAGGCGCCATCCAGCGCCTCGCCCAGATGGCGCGCGCCGCCGGCATCCACCTGATCATGGCAACGCAGCGCCCGTCGGTCGATGTCATCACCGGCACGATCAAGGCCAACTTCCCGACCCGCATCTCCTTCCAGGTGACATCGAAGATCGACAGCCGCACCATCCTGGGAGAACAGGGGGCCGAACAGCTCCTCGGCCAGGGCGACATGCTCTATATGGCCGGCGGCGGCCGCCTCACCCGCGTGCACGGCCCCTTCGTCTCCGACCGCGAGGTCGAGAAGGTCGTCGATCACCTCAAGCTGCAGGGCCGGCCCGACTATCTCGATGCCGTGACGACGAGCGACGACGACGAGCAGCCCGCGCCCGAGGCAGCCGGCGACGGCGAGGACGGCGCGGTCTTCGACAAAACCGGCATGGGTTCGTTCGGCGAGGAGGGCGGCGACCTCTACGACCAGGCCGTCATGATCGTGCTGAGGGACAAGAAGGCCTCGACCTCCTATATCCAGCGCCGTCTGCAGATCGGCTACAACCGCGCCGCCTCAATCATGGAGCGCATGGAGAACGAGGGCATCGTAGGGCCGGCGAACCACGCCGGCAAGCGCGAGATCCTGAAGGAGATATGAGCGGCTCCCGCCAGGCGCATGCGAAGGCCCGGCTCGCCCGGGCCTTTTTATTTGCCTGTCCTGTGGTGAGTGTTCGCCCCCACCCCTTCCGCCTCCCCCATGCGGGGAGGGGGAAGGGGTGGGGTAAGCCACGGCGAACCCCGGGCCCGGCGAGGCCTCCTCAAAACCGCATCGTGCCCGTCTCGATGAAGCGTTGATGCCAGGACAGGGCTTCTCCCGGGAGGCAGGGCGACTGCTGGCCATAGGAGTGCTCGCGCGCGCGCCGGAAGTAGTCCGCGAGCGCCGGGCGAAAATCCGGGTGGGCGCAGTTCTCGATGATCACCTTGGCGCGCTGTTTGGGCGAGAGGCCGCGCAGGTCCGCGAGCCCCTGCTCCGTCACGATGACCTGCACATCCTGGTTGATGTGGTCGACATGGCTCGCCATGGGCACGATCGCCGAGATCTGCCCCTTCTTTGCAGTCGATGGCGTCACGAAGATCGAGACATAAGCATTGCGGGCGAAGTCCCCCGAACCGCCGATGCCGTTCTGGATGCGAGAACCCATCACGTGGGTCGAATTGACATTGCCGTAGATGTCAGCCTCGATCAGGCCGTTCATGGCGATGCAGCCGAGCCGACGGATGAGCTCCGGGTGATTGCTGATCTCCTGGGGGCGCAGGATAATGCTATTTCGGAAGCGATCCATGTCCGCATTAAGCGCAGCGGCTGCCTCGGGACTAAGCGAAAAGCTCGTAGCGGAAGCCATCCTCAGCTTGCCCGCGGCAAGGAGATCAAGCATCCCGTCCTGAATGACTTCTGTATAGGCCGTCATATTCTCGAAAGGGCTGTCGAGCAGGCCCGCGAGCACCGCATTGGCGATATTGCCAACGCCCGATTGCAGGGGCAGCAGCGACGGCGGCAGACGGCCCCGGGCGACCTCGTGCTTGAGGAACTCCAGGAGGTGGCCGGCGATCGCACGTGCGGCTTCGTCGGGCGGTGAGAATGGCAGGTTGCGGTCGGGCGCATCAGTCTCCACGATCGCGACGATCTTGTCCGGGTTGCAGCGCAGGATCGTCTCACCGATGCGATCATCCGGCCTCACGAGCGGAATGGGCACCCGGTTCGGAGGCAAGGCAGTTCCATAGTAAATGTCGTGCATGCCCTCAAGCGCGGCATTCTGCCAACTGTTGACCTCAAGGATCACTTGGCTCGCCTGCTCGATCCAGGTCTTGTTGTTACCAACCGACGACGAGGGAATAAGGCTGCCATCGGCGCGAATACCCGCGACTTCGATGACGGCGGTGTCGAGCGGCCCGAGGAAACCTTGCCAGGCCATGGGCGCGACCTGGCTCAGATGCATGTCAAAATAATCCATCTCGCCGCGGTTTATCTTCTCGCGTGCGACCGGATCGGAGTTATAGGGCAAGCGAAACTCAATGCCGTCAGCCTTCGCCAAGGCGCCATCAAGTTCCGGACCGGTTGAGGCCCCGGTCCAGATACGGACGCGGAACGGGTCGCCTGCGGCATGGGCCGCCTCGATGCGGGCAGCGAGCGCCATGGGCACAGCTTTCGGATAACCAGCGCCGGTGAACCCGCTCATGCCAATCGTCGTGCCGGAGGCAATGAGCGATGCCGCCTCCTCGGCGGTCGCAATCTTAGTCCGCAGCCGCTCACTTGCGATACGCCCACGATCGATCATGGCGTTCCTCCTGTGCGTTCGAGCCGGGTGCCGGCGATTGAGCCAGCGTCCCACGCCTTCTACACAGGACAGCGATCGCTCCGTGTCAATTCGCGAAGACTAGTAGCATCACTGCGGCAATTGCACGCAAACGGTCATGATTTCGACTGTATAGCGGAGAGCGCAACGGTTTCACGCGGGCTCATCTTGGGCACGCGGGGTGATTTGCTACCATCGCCGCAGATCTTTCGTTGTGGAGGCCCAAAGACGTCGAGCTCTCAGTTGCGCGTCAGCACCCGAACGTCTCCCCGCCGCGAGAGCACATTGACCACCACCTGATGGCCGGCCCGGCGCAAGGCGACATCTACGGACCCGTCGCCGACCGCCAGCCGGCGCAACGTGACCTCGTCGAGAAAGTCAGGCAACGCTGGCTCATTAAAGACCGTCTCGCGCTCGGCCATGTTGAAGCCGAGCCCGAGACAGGACTGGATCAGCGACAAAGGCGCGGCTGCGGCCCAGGCTTGGGGAATACAGGCCACGGGGTAGAATGTGGGTCCGCGGCTGCGTTGACGCGGGAAGCCGCAGAACAATTCGGGCAGTCGACGGTGATCGATGTACAGCGAGGTGGAAAAGAGCCCCTCGAAAATACGAGCAGCCTGCGTGCGGAAGCCATAACGGGCAAATCCAGCCGCGATGATCGCATTGTCATGGGGCCAGACAGAGCCATTGTGGTAGCTCATGGGATTGTAGCGCGCCTCGGTGGAAGCGATGGTGCGCACCCCCCAGCCGGAAAATGACGAACGCGCCATCAGGGTCTCGACGACGACGGGTGCCCGCTCGGGAAAGGCAATGCCTGTGAACAGCGCATGGCCAGCATTGGAAGCGCGGATACGGCAAGGCTTCTTGTGCCCGTCGAGCGCAAGGACATAGGTCGAGAGCTCCTCGTCGAAGAAGGCCTCGTCAAACCGCTTGCGCAGCATACGCGCCTTGTCGTTGAACTCCTGCGCGCGACGCCCGTATCCCAGAGCGCGCGCGACGCCCGCGGCAGCCTGCCAGGCGCCGTAGACATAAGCTTGCACCTCCACCAGCGCGATAGGCCCCGCGGCCAATGTGCCATCGGCGTGGAAGACGGAATCATGGCTGTCCTTCCAGCCCTGATTGATCAGCCCATCCGCGGTGCGACGACCATATTCGACGAAACCGTCCCCGTCGCGATCACCGTCGGTCTCGATCCACTTGAGCGCCGCGTCGATATGCGGCCACAGCTTCGTCATGATACCGAGATCACCCGTTCGCTCGAAATAAGCGCCGGCGAGCATCACGAAAAGCGGCGTGGAATCAACGCTGCCATAATAGCGCCGGAACGGGACCTCGCCGAGCTCTGCCATCTCGCCCTGACGCAGTTCATGCAGGATCTTGCCCGGCTCGGCATCCGCGACGGGATCGTGTCGCGTCGCCTGGTTGGCAGCCAGATGGCAGAGCACCCCGCGGGCGATATTAGGATCGAGCCAGAGCATCTCGAGTGCCGTGATCAGCGCATCACGCCCGAATACAGTGCTGAACCAGGGGATGCCCGCATAGGGATAGGGCCCCTCCGGCGTGTCGGTTACAAGCATATAGAGATCGGAGACGCTGCGACGCACCGCCTCGTTGCAGATCTCGTTGGAAGTCGCGACCGTGGCGGCTCGGGACGATGAAGCCCTGAGAGCCCGCCGCGAATCGCGCAAGGCAACGAAGAAGGCGCGGCGAGTATCATGATGACGGGCCGACGGCTCCCTGCGGCCACCGGCGTCGCAACGGATCTCGACGAAGGCGAGCTGAGCCTCGCGTGGCGCCAGCGAAAATTCGAACACGGCTTCCGAAGGCGTGAGTTCGGCGGGGGCGGGATCGAAATGGAGGCAGGTCTCGCGCCTTTGGGCATCAAGGCCGGTATATGCAAGCGTTACGGAATGCGGTGTGATCTCCGCCGCGTGATCACGGCCGCGCCTCTCGCGGCGGGTCCCCCGCACTTCGAAAATATCCGCGAAATCCGCCGCGAATGCGATCTCGATACGCACCTTGCGATGGCGCTCGTCGAAATTGCGAACGGAGAGACGCTCGAAGCATGCACCATTCCATAGAAAGCGCGACCGCCTGATATGGACAAGGTCATGGCCCAACACGAGCTTGCCAGTGTCGTCATAGAGATCCGGGTTTGTGAGATCGCAGGTCAGCGAAGCATTGTCGTCACGCAAGGTCGACGACAAAAGCATCGGCCTGACGCCGCCCACAGTCAGAAAGAAATGGGACAGGTGGCGCGTATCGCGATGATAGATGCCTTCCGGACTGCCCGGACCCGCGAGCGCATCGCCATTGTGATCGAAAACGGCAAAAGTATCGCCATGCTTCAACGTTCGCGGCCGTCGCTCCTGGAGCGACGCGGCCGCTGGGATGAAGAACTGGGCAAGTGGCGCATCGCCCACATTCAGCGGCGCAGGCGCATGCGCCGCAGCCTCAGCCGTCCGTGTCTGCATCGTGTCAGTCCGCTGTCGTCATCCATCCTGAGGCCAGTGCCTGCGTCGGCATAGCTGATGCAGCAGCACGACGAGGATCTCGTGGCACTGCCACGGTCAGGCAACCACCTGCAACGGGACATCCCTGGATGGCAAGGACCGCTCCGCCTCGCCGGAGCGGCTTTCCACCAGATCCCGGTAGATTGCCAGATAGGCACGGGCCATTTGTTCCACCGTGAAGCGGCGCATGAAGGTCTCCCGAACCCGGCGTCGGCTCAGGTCATCGATGCGGCTGACCGCTTCAACGGCCTCATCCACATCATGCACGATAAACCCACTGACACCATCGTCAATCACCTCCGGCACGGAGCCGCTGCCAAAAGCAATGACGGGCGTGCCACAAGCCATCGCCTCGATCATCACTAGACCGAAGGGCTCTGGCCAATCGATGGGAAAGAGTAGCGCCCGGGCATTGCCCAGGAACGCCGGCTTCTGCGCGTCGTTGATTTCACCGATGAAGGTCACGTTGGGATGCGATGCTATCAACGGCGAGATCACTTCATCCCAGTAGGCCTGGTCAACTTTGTCGACCTTGGCTGCGATCTTGAGCGGCATTCCCGAGCGCGCGGCGATAGCGATAGCGCGATCGGGCCGTTTTTCCGGGGATATGCGCCCCAGGAAGGCGAGATAGTCGCCCTGTGGTTCAGACACGAATGGCAACAAATCGGCAGGCAACCCATGCGGCACCGTCCCGACCCAATTCACCGGAGGCATCGGCCGGCGCTGATTATCGGAAATAGACACAAGCGGGATCTCCGGGAAAGCCCGATAGAAAGGCTCCAGATCCGGAAGGTCGAGCCGCCCATGCAGCGTAGTAAGCGTGCGTTTGGCGATACCATTGATCAGGGGCGCATGCAGGAGATCCACATGGAAATGAAGGACGTCGAACTCTTCGGCCCGGCGCCGCACCTGATCGAGCATGATCATATGATATGGGATGGGGTCGCGTACCGCGGGATTCAACCGCAGCGCCATCTCAGCGCAAGGCACGAGCTTCGCCTTCGTGCGGGAGTCCCCACTGGCGAACAGTGTGACATCGTGCCCCAATCGCACCAGTTCCTCGGTCAGAAACGACACGATCCGCTCGGTGCCGCCATAGAGACGTGGCGGACAACATTCGGCAAGGGGAGCGATCTGGGCAATTCTGAGAGGCTTGCTCGCGGTGGAAAATGCATTGTGGACAGGACGAGGCAGAAATGTTGGCGTGGAACCGTCTATCGCTGTGCTCATGGCATGAGTTTCCCGGCGCTGAACGCGCGACACCCCCGGTGTGTTCACCATGGATAGTTAATGCGCGGGGGCGCGATCGGATCCCTCAAGCCGGGTAAAAAAAGCAGGGACCAAGCTTACCTCAAGATTTCTCGCCAAGTCCGCGCCCCCTCAATCCGGGTAATCCAAATGCGAGCCGCGACGCAACCATCCGGAACGCGTGTCGAAATATCGAACGATCGGCGGCGTTGATTGCGGAGAGGCTTGTCCACGAGCGAAAGCAGGAGCTTCCCGGGGCCTCGTCAAATGCGTGAGCTTGACTTCCTCAGGATTGTCATCGCGGGAACAGCCTGAACACATCAAGATCCAAAAGGCCTTGCGCGCAAAGGCTTTAAAGGCGCATTGCGCCAAACTGAGCTAGGCTGAAACGAGCTGGGAAGGGGCAAGTGGTGCCGGGGGCGGCGTCTAATTCGCGTCCTATCATGCTGATTTAAAAAGAGAATTATCACAACGATTTGGGCGGATACCGTCAGAAATACCGTCACGGCCTGGCCCTTGGTTTTAGGACGCTAGGCGCTTGCTGTTGATAAGTCCATGGTCTAGCGAGCGCTTCGCCGGCTCGCGTGACTTGGCGCTCCTACGAAGCGTGACGGCAGCTGAAAGGTCCCCATGTGCCTTTGCACAAAAACGAGTTGTGCGTCATCGGGGCCATACACAAACCGAACCGCTCGCTGCACTGTCTCTCGATTTAAGTCCCTAACTTTGCCTGATGCTCCCAGCTGCCGGATAGAACGTCCGTGGCGAGCATCATTAGTTGCTACGAAGAACCTGCTGGGGCCAATGGGCAATACGATCAAGGCGTCTCGGCTGGTAAGAGCGCCTACGCGAGAGACCGGCCGATCGCTTGTCAGAAGGGGGTGTGCGGCTCCGGTGGTCTCGATGACCGACCATTCCATGTCATTGAGGATCGTGCCGAGTACAGGGCTGTCGATCATCTCTGCCTGCAACTCAAGCGCGTGCCGAGCGTGTTCGCTTTTCTCCAAGCCTGCAATCCACTCGCGAAACTCGCCAGGATCCGTGGGTGATCTCTCTGCGCTGTATTCAATCTGAAACTTATCGGAAACATCTAGCATGCGGTCCAGCCAGCGATTGCCCATCTCTGTAACATCTTCGGGGTGTCGCGATATCATCGACAATATAAATCTCGACCAAGCGCTTCTAAGTTTATAGTTGCTGCTTGTTTTATGGAAGTCATCTTCAATGAGACGAAGAGCGTCGCTGGCGAGAGTATCCAGTTCTTTGAAAAAATCATTCTCAAGGCAAAGCACGATATCGCCGCTATCGGTGCGGACATTGTAGACGTGCGCATCAAAGCCGGTCTCTTCAGGATGTCGTCTTTTGGCTTTAACTTGATCGCCATAGGGCTTGCTGAACTCAACGAGCTTTCCGTCCTTATTGGCCCAGCGTCGCAAATAGAACGCCGGTACGAAATGATGCCTCCAGGGCAATGGCTCGATTGCCGTCATGTGCGCTTTCCCCCTACCCACCAGCATACCTGCGGGCCATAAAAGCGCTAGATCCAGTGCGGCAGCCTGACGGCACCTGTGACCGGAAGAAAGGCGCCTATGGGCAGCGATTGAGCTGGGATGGCCTGAGATCCCGGCTATACTCTTGCCGCCGCTGGATGGCGATGCGCCCGACGCATCGACCATCGGCAAGCTCGCCGAGATCGCCGAGAACCTGCACCGCCGGCAGATCGATGATATCGAACGCGGGGAGCTGATCGCATCATGGATCGCGTTGCGTGATGAGCGCAAACGGACGCTGGCGGATAAGGTGGCCCAAGTTGGGCCACCTCCTGGCGGGAAGCAACCGCGCAATAAGGGCATCAGAGCAGCCGCCAAAGATCTCGGCATGACCCGGCAAACCGTCGAACGCGCCGTCAAGGTCGCCGCGCTTGCGCCGGAGGCGAAAGCCGAGGCGCGGAAGCGCGGGGTGGCCGGTAATCAGACGGTACTTCTCGCCGCCGCCAGAGAGCCTACGCCGGAATTGCAGGTGTCCGCGATCCGCCGCGGTACCGAGGAGCGGATCGCTCCGCCGCCGGCTGAGACGCCCTCGATACTCCAGATGCTGCTCGACGCCTGGGCGAAGGCTGATGAGGCTACCCGGCAGGAGTTCTTGCGGCAGGTAGAGTTGGAAAAACGTACACGTTCTGACGCTTTTTCTGCTCTACGCGTTGCTGCGGGGCGCAAATACGCCCAACTCGTCGAAACGGTCTTGACTTTCAAGTCCTGTTAACCATTGAATTTATTGCGCCCGACTACGGAGCGCTGCTGTGCCCCAAAATCGATGTCTATTTTAAACAGGAGCGTTTCATGCTCACTGCGAGCAACTACGTGTCGGAACAAGGCTTGGTTACTGCTAGTGAACTTATTGACGGAGCGGAGGTGTGTCGAGTTCTAGGTATTTCGAGATCATCGCTTTGGCGATTGGTGCGAGACGGCGTGTTTCCGCGGCCCATCGCGCTGTCGGCTCAGACGCGGCGCTGGCGCCGCGAAGATCTGGCCAAATACATCGACGCGCGCGTCGCTGAACGCGACGGCAAACAGGAGGACGCCAGTGAGTAATATTGCATCCTCGCAACTTCCTGAGCAGGACCTTCGTGACGCGAGCGACCTTCGAACCGTCTCCGAAGTCGGCACCCGGCTCGGGTTGTCCATCTCGACGCTCAATTCGTGGCGGAGCAAGGGACGAGGCCCGAGGTTCGTGAAGGTTGGCTCGCGGGTCCGATACCGCGACGAGGACGTTACTCGGTGGCTTATTGAGCACACTCGGCAATCAACTTGATGGAGGTATCTTATGGCGCATGTTGTTCCATTCCCCGCGACGAGCCTCATCGGCATAATCCGTCAAAACGTCAGGCGAGCAACCGACTTACCGACCCAGGCGGCAAACCGCTCGATCGCGCAAACGTGCAGGGGCCACATAAACGCCCTGACGGCCTTCGGAATTGAACCACGGATCGCAGCAGCGGAAGGCGCGGCGCTGGAAGGTGCGATTAGGGCTGAGCTGTGGCGTTCCGTCTTTGAGAGGATCGCCTGATGAGCGCTGAGCGCCTCGCCGTCCGGCAAAACACAGGTATAAAGAAGCCCGCGGTTCTCGCTCCCCTCAAGCAACTTTACTGCGGTGCCGACATCATGAACCGCGCCGCTCTACCTCGGTCTTGGATCGTTCCGGAGCTGATCCCAGACCGAACCGTGTCGTCGATCGGTGGGGACGGCGGACTTGGCAAGAGCCAGATCGCCCTTCAGCTTGCTGTCGCGGTAGCGACGGGGCGGCCGTGGCTCGGTATGGAGGTGGCGGCAGGCCCTGCACTGTATCTTTCTGCGGAAGATCCAATTGACGAAATCCGAAGGCGCTTGGATTGCATCAGTCGGAGGCACAAAATCGAGCGGGATGACCTTTCTGGGTTACACATACTTGATCAATCTTCCGGAAGTTCAGTCTTGGCGATCCCAGATCGTGGCGAGCTCAAACCGACGCCACTTTTCGAGGAGCTGAAGGCCTTTTGTGACACCTTTCGGCCGAAACTTCTCGTCCTCGATGCTCTGGCCGACATCTTTGGCGGAAATGAAATCGATCGTGTGCAGGTCCGAAGCTTCATATCGATCTTTCGGACCCTGGCGATCGAGAATGATCTCGCTGTTGTTCTGCTCACGCATCCGTCGAATGCCGGAAAGATGAATGGTTCGGGTATCTCGGGATCGACGGCATGGAACAACTCTGTTCGGTCGCGGCTGCACCTACAGGCCGGAAGGAAGGACGACAGTGATGATGTCCGCATCCTCACTGTCCCGAAGGCAAACTACTCGCGCAAAGGACGGGCAATTAGGATCTTCTGGGATGATGGGACGTTCGAGCGCGATGACGAGGCAACATCAAGAATGCCCGATAACAGCTATGACGCCGAAGCCGACGCGGTATTTCTGCGGATGCTCAAAAAATTCAACGCGATAGGTCAGGTCGTGTCTGACACACCATCCAAAAACTATGCTCCGGCCGTTTTTGCGAGAGAGCCAGATGCAGAACACATAGGTAAACTGCCCCTTGAGAAGGCGATGAAGCGGCTTATCGGAGCGGGGGATGTAGTCATGCGCAAAGTCGGCTCGAGCTCCAAACCCCGCAGGAGTTTGGTCATCGCTTGACTTCCAACGCTTCCAACCTGCTTCCAACGCACGTAAAAAGTCCGGGCAGCGACGTCCAACCGCATTCCAACGCCCATTCCAACCATCCGCCAACCCCTTTCCAACCCTTCCAACGGGTGGCGGACAACGGTCATCCAACGCCCCCCAGACCCCCCATTATATAAATTACCCTTTTTGAGCATGGCGCCGCAGGTCAGCGCTCTCCTGCTCCTAAGCTAGCCGGTCCGCGCGCGGAGCGCGGCCCGGCCTGGCCAGTCGGTGAGATCGTCATCATCTCGGCGCCTCTAGCCCGTTCGCGCTAGCGCCAGGCAGTGCCGCTCATACCATCCCGGCGCATGGCTCCTGGCCGAGGTCCAGCATTCCAAGGGCCGGCGCGCCGTTGCGCGTCCGGCTCTGGCGGAGCTCGCGGAGAACCTGCACCGAAAGCACTTGAGCCAGGACGACCGTGACCGACTGATCGTCGCGTATGCCGAGGCGCTGGCGGAGCGGGAGGCGAATAGTGGGAAAGCTGTTCCCACTATTCGTAAAGGTCGCGGACAGCCAAAGGGTACCGCGACCGAGACTGCGAAGGCGCTCGGCGTATCGAAGCGCCGCGTCAACCAGGCGATCGCTCGCGCCAGGGGCGTGAAGGACGAGCGCAAGCCGGATGCGCCTGCGCAGGAGCGGCCGGCGCCGGCGAGGAAACCGCAAGCTGACGGCGATGATAGGGCGGCATCGTTGCATGCGTCCCAGGCCGAAATCCTGGCCACGCTGACCGCGGCGTGGGACCTGGCCACCGTGTCCACCCGTGCTCGGTTTCAGGAGTACGCGAAGTCCGCGCCACTCATCGTGGATGAGGCTGATGGTTGAGTGCATCCCAGCCGACAATCGCCCGGACGTGTTCGGTAAGTCCGTCCAGACCATCGTCGAGCCGTCTATTCTACGCCGCATAACGCGCCTCATGCCGTAAGCCTCTTACGAGGCCGTAGAGACGCACGAGCGATTTATCAACGCCGGACAAGCGGAACTGAGCCGAGGCCGCTCCTGGGCCTTCCCTGGGCATCCTATGGGGCATCCGCGAGGATGTGCGGGCGGGCTGGCCCCCGGCACTAGGTTCTCCTGTGCCGGGGCGGGTGCCGCGCTGCGGTGCCAGCGCTAAAAATGAACGTTTTTGAAAATTCGCAATCGCCGTTTTGTTTTGGGATCGCCTCATGCCGAAATCCACCCCCAGAAAGCCCGATGAAGGGGCCGACTGGCCTGCCTCAAACGTGCAGATGATGCCCGGCCGCTGAGAGGTAGAGACAGGCTCCGGAGATGGCGGCGGATCCGGCCGCCGGCCGATCCGCTTGGTATCCATCGTGGCGATGGTGCCGTGCTTGGTGCGGAACGATCGAGGCTCACTATCCAAATTGGATAGTGACTTCCGGATGGTTCCTACCGTCGTGGGGCTGACCGCGCAGCGTCGGGAAATTTCCTGATCGCTCCAAGTTGACCATTCGGCATCCTCAAGGAGCCGCATCACGGCACGACGTTTGTCGTCATTGGTCCGGCGCAGGCCGTGCGCTGCGTTGACGCCGATGGCCGCTTATCTTTCCTGGACAATTGTATTCGACGCCACTCGCGCGCATTCATACTGCGACTAACTGCGTCTACGCTTGAGCAACTACGAGCAACTGCGGACTATGTATTTGTAGTGAAACTTTTTTTATTGTGCGAGGCGCCTTTTAGGACTACCTTTGACCTGCCGTCCGCCCGCTCCTGCCGGACTGAGCCCAGCGCCGGCGGCCGTCGCTCCCATCGGCGGCCGCCATTCCTGACGGGACATCATGAACGTATTTCAGAGCTTGAAACGGGCATTGGCGAGCAAAACGCCGACGCCATCAGTGGAATTGGGTAAGTTGATCGCGCAGGCCGCGTCCGAACGCGACGCCGCCCGCCGGCGGTTAGAAAGCCTCCGCGACGCCGATGCCGAAGTTGCACTTGATGACAGCAAGTGGAAGGCGAACGGGGCGGCGATTGCGGATGCTGAAAGGGAAGTGCTGCGCTTCGACCGTGTGATTGCGGAGTTGCAGGAGCGTCTTGCCGACGCTCAAGCCGCCGAGGCAACCGTAGAACGCAAGCGTCGGTATGCCGAAGCTGATGCCCGCGCCAACGAGATCGCCGCGTCGATCGACGGTCGGCTCGCGAAGATTGCCCGGGAAACTCAAGCGCTATTGCGCGACGTCGCGACCGCCCAGCGCGCGGTCGACGCCGTGAACGCCGACCTTCCCGATGGTGCAGGATACCTCACTGGGGTGGAGCTCCGCGGCAGGTCCGTACTGGAGAAGCCCTTCAGATCTGAGCGCCGCAAAGTGAAAGCGTGGGTGGAAGTTAGCAGCGGCCACGTCCGAGGGAGGGAGGTTCCTGGCCTCCAAGTCGATCCCGATGACCCCACAATTGGGTATGTGTCCGGGTCGGGTCGTAAGTTGAACTTCAATTCGCCTCGCCCGTATTCTTTCGAGCCAGCGCCCAATTCGGATTTCAGTCACGGTTTCAACACTGCGGTCCAAAAATTTGTGCTGACCGATGTGTACGAGGTCATTGAGTTCGCCAACGAGAAGGCTGCGTACACGCCGACGCCCCTGGCGTCGTCGATCGCACTGCCACCCGTTCGCCACGCCTACGGGGAGCCGGCCGCCTGGAAGCCGTTGCATGAACTGCACGCCTCGCCGGATAGCGTCCTGCAACATCTGGATTGGATCGCAGCGGAGGCGGCCAAGGCGGACCCCATCAATTGCGCATCGCCACCGCAGCCTGTGTGGACGGAGGTCCGGCGATATCTTACCTCGATCGGAGCGTCCGAATGATCGACCCCGAGTTTGGTGCGCGCATTGCGGCCCTAGGCCGGCAGTATGGCGTTACGATCGAGCCTCATGTCGGTGAGGCAGAGGGAGACTTCAGCCGTCGAGCGCTGGAAATTCTCGCCCACGCTGCACCACCGGCCGCCTCTGCGGAGACGGCCATGGCCGTGGCAATGGTCGGTGCAAATTTTCAGGGTCTGGTCGAGCGCCTGGCGCTGAGGCTCATCCGGGTCCCCGCCGAGGTGGGCGGGGACGTATCCACCCTCGACCGCATGCGCGATGCGCTCGCTCGCGCGCTCAACGAGAGTGCCGCTGAGATGAACGGGCTGGCTCACGCCATTGACGAGCGGATCGAAGCTGGCCGATCAGGCCAATTGAACTGAGGCCTCCATGGCGACGGTAACTTCCTCCCTGATTTTGAAGCTTGTCGACCAGATGAGTGGGCCGGCGAAGGGTGCGGCCGGCTCGCTCAAGGGTCTCGCCTCCGCGACAAAGGATCTCGAGAAGCTCGGGAAGATAAACGCCTTCCGCGAGGCAATGCGCTCCATGAAGGACGCGTCGGCCGCCTTCAAGAACGCGCAGGAACAAGTCCGGCGGCTAAAGACCGAGCTCGCTGGGACGGACAGCCCATCGCGGAAATTGCAGAGCGCGCTGAAGGCAGCCGAGCGTGCGGCGGCGAGTGCCAAGAAGGCGTTCATGGATCAGGGGCAGGCTGCGCGCCAGGCGCGCACCGCCCTTGAGCAGTCAGGTGGATCGGTTCGCCGACTGGCCGGCGAAGAGGCAAAGCTCCGCAACGCGATAGATCGCACGAATGCTGCGCTCCAGCGCCGCGCGCAGCGCGCGGACGCGCTTCGCGGCCTTGGCGGCATGGGAGCTGCCGGCGCGCTTTACATGGGCTACCAGGCGCGGCGTTTCGGCCAGAAGGCGATCGTGAGCGCCGCTGAGTTCGATCTCGGCATCAAATATCAGCAGAACTTTCAGCACCTTTCGGATGAGGAGCAGGCACCGCTCATCGCGCAGGCAAAGAAAATCGGTCAAGAAACGCCATTTACGAACCTCGATGTTGTCCGCGCGCAAACAAAGGCTATGCAGGGGCTAGGGCCCATCTCACCAGGAATGCGAGCTGAGATTGCCCAAGGCTTGATGGAGCATGTCAAGAATTACGCGCTCATCATGGAGGCCGATCTCGAGACATCTGCTGAGGCCGTCCGCTCCTATTTGCTTGCGACGCGCAAGGATATTTCCACGAAGGAAAAGGCGCTTCACGAGGCCGGTAAAGCCGTCAACCAGATCGTCAAAATGGCGAAGCTGGGCGGCATGGACGATGAAGATGTCCAGCAGTTCTTCAAGTATGGCGCGGCTGCGGCGACCGCTCTAGGGCTTTCGACGAATACGACCATGGCAATGGGCGCGCTCGCCAGGCGCAGCGGACTGCGCGGCGACGAGGCCGGCGTCTTCATCAGGTCCGCATCCGCCAAGCTCGCCTCTCCCACAAAGAAGGGCCTGGCGGCGCTTAATGCCGGCGGCATCAACTATTCCGACTACGTCGGCATGCCTGACACGCTCAGCACGGACCGTCTGGAAGGCCAATTTAAGCAGAACATGGGCGTCAAGCTCACGGACGCGTCGAAGCGGCGCCTGAGCAAGATCATGTCCGACAAGGACATCATCAAGGACCGCGCCCGGTTCGTCGAAGAGGTCACCGGCGCGGTGGAGCAGCAGTTTCCGACGACCAAAAAGGGAACGATGCGTCCGGCGGACCGGCAGAACATCGCCAAGGTCGCGAACACCTTTCATGCGCTGTCGGCGCAGACGGTCGATGCTGAGCGCCTGCTCGATGCCATCATGTCATCGAGCATGACGCTGGCCCAGCTCAACGCGATCTTCACGGATCGTCAGGGCGGCCGCGGCGCGATCACGCAGGCCGGCTGGGATGACTTCAAGGCGATGTGGCTTCAGATCAAGAATGCCGGCGATGACGAGGACATGGCCAAGAACATGGCCACGAATATCATGTCCGGTCTCGGTGGCTCTCTCGAGAACCTGAAGGGGTCCGTCGAAAATCTGACGCTGTCGATTGGCAAGGCCAACGAAGGGGTCCTCAAGTTCTCGATGGACAAACTCGGGAACATGTTCGACGGCATCTCCGAAATGGACAGCAAGGCCCTTCAGGCCGCATCTGCCCTTGGTGTGCTCGTCGTCAGCACGGCGACCCTTGCGGCGATGTGGAAAGGTGCCAAGCTTCTCGGTGGCGTCCTCGGTCTCGGTGGATCCGACATCGCGCTCAAGGGCTCAGCCTTAAAACTAGATGGTTCCGCGGTCGCGCTGACGCGCGCCGCCGCTGTCCTCGCTGGGTCCAAAGGCGAAACTCTCGCGGACCTGCCGAAGAATGCGGGCGCAGAGAAGCTCGGTGTCGTGGCTGCTCTCTGGCGAACCCTGCTCAGCTCAGCGCCGATGCTGGCTGCCGTGGAATTGGCGAATACGACAACTCCTGATGAGAACGAGCGCCTTCAGCGAGCGAAGAAGACCAGCCAGGACGTTCGGCGTGAGCATGGCGACGCGACGCTGGCAGAGGCCCGCAAAAGGTATCAGCCTTGGTATGCGCGCCGGTCACTCGACAGTGAGGATGAGAACGACGCTGACTACGTCCGTCGCCTCCTTGAGGATCGGGAAAAGCTGAAGTCGAAGAAGTCGCAGGTCTTTAAGGTGCCGCCCAGCACCGAAATGAATGCGCGCGACTTCACGCTTGGGTCGAATGGGCTCAGCCGCATTGGCAAGAGCCAGCCTAGGTCGAACCAAGGCTACCTGTCGGACTGGGACACGCGGCGCGTGGCGCAGGTCCCGACGGGCCTGAATGCCCCGCGTCCCGATGAAGTCCGCCAGCCCGAGCTGAGCCCGGACCATATTCGGCTTGGCGGTCCCAATGTGAAGGCGCAGGTCGACACCTCGGCGCTTGGCGCCGCGAAGGCGGAAGCGCAGGAGACCGGCGCCGGCATAAAGTCGGCCCTCGACGTGACCGCGAAGCCGAAGGTGGATACCTCCGACCTGACAAAGACGCTGGACCTCGCCCGTCAGATTAACTCGGAGCTGAGCCGGACAGGGGCTTTGGCGCAGTCAGTCGGCCGCGCTGCTCAAGACAGGCTCGCTCAGAAAATCCGCGGCATTCACGCAGATATCGGAATTGAGGCGCGCTGACGGAAGTCAGAGGAGGAATTCCTATGCACAACTACGACCAACCTGACACGACCGAGCTTCCGGTTGGCGCAATCGATATTGCCGCCCTGGCGAGACTTCCCAAGCCGGCGGATGCGGCGGCGGAACGTCGCCGCGCTGTCGAGATCCATAGCGTGGGCGCGCAGGCCCGGCGTCTCGGCATCTCCATTGATGTTGCCGCTGCCCTCGAGTTGGGGATTGACCCGCGTGGCCTCCAATTGGCGGTCCTAGACGCCGCCGCAGCGCGGAGCGACGCCACCGTCGTCGTCGCCGCCCCGCCCGAAGCGCCAGCCCTCGCCGCCGGTCCGCCTAGACCCAAGCGCTCCGCGCTCGTGGAGATGGCTCGCCGCTCAGCCGATGCTGGGAGCTCTGACCGGTGATCGCGCCCCACCGCATCGCCGGCCAGTTCTTTAACCGGCCGCTGCTTCTCACAGAGGTTTCCGCCCGGACAATCAGCTCGTTCCTTCTCTCGCGCTTTGAGATGCGCCGCGGTGCGGGCGGCGACGACGACGCCGGCACGACGCGGCAGGCGTTCAATGCGCAGCAGAAGCCTGATGGCAGCGTGGAATACCATTCTCCGCGAGCCAGCCGCTTTATCGGCGATTACCGCACCGGTCCTGATGGCCGCCCGACGCCCTATCGTGTAACGGCGGACGGTACCGCAATCATTTCGATTATTCGCGAGCTGGTGAACCGCGGCGCCTGGGTCGGGGCAAGCTCGGGCCTCGTATCCTACGAAGGCCTGTCGCATTCGCTGCGCACCGCCGCTCGCGATCCGCAAGTCAGCGCGATCCTGCTCGATCTGGAAAGCCCGGGCGGCGAGGCTGGCGGCGCTTTCGAGACGGCCGCTCTCGTCCGCAAGGTGCGCGAGGAAAAGCCCGTCATCGCGATGGTGAATGGCATGGCGGCATCGGCCGCCTATGCCATCGCCTCCGGCGCCTCGCGGATCATCAGCATCCCGACGGGTCTCGCTGGCTCGATCGGCGTCATCATGCTGCACATCGATATCTCGGAATATCTCGCGGCCGAAGGCGTCAAGCCCACCCTCATCTTCGCTGGCGCGCACAAGGTGGATGGGAACCCTTACGGGCGGCTGCCTGATGCTGTTCGCGCGAGGTTCCAGAAAGACATTGACGCCTTCTATTCCCTGTTCGTCCAGTGCGTCGCGGCTGGCCGCAAGGGCCTGTCAGCCGCCGCCATCCGCTCAACGGAGGCGGAGACCTTTCTCGGTCGCGAGGCCGTTCGGCGCGGTCTTGCCGACGATCTCGGGACACTAGAGGAGGTCATCGACGCGAAGCCCAGCCGGTTGGGCCGTGCCAGCGTCCGCTCCACATCAATCTCATCAACCCGGGGATCGACGATGACTTCCGACACCATTTCTGTTTCTGAAGCCCACGAATTCATTGCCATGACGCCGGCGGCGGTTGCCGCCGGAATTGACATCGAAGCGGAGGTTCGCGCCGGCGCATCCGCCGCCGATCTTCGCGCCAGGCTTGCCGCAACCGGGCTCGCCAACGGAGCGAAGACCGGTGAGGCCGCCATCGTGACCCTGGCGCGCTCCAGCGCCGCAGCCGCCGCAACCCGGCAGGGCTCTGACGGACAGGTTGGGAAATCGCCGCTCGTCACGCTGGCGCAAGCTCGCGCTGACCGTGCCCACCGCGGCAGGGCCATTCTTTAAGGAGGAGAGGCATGGAAAAGAAAACGCGTCGCTCGACGCCGCGCCGGCTTTACTACGGCCCTGAAAAAATGCGCGCTGCCTTCATGGCCGGCGCCGGCCGCTCGGGCACAGAGATCGCGACGGCGCTGGGCGGGACAAGCAGCCATAAAGTGCGCGCCATGCTGCGCAAGGCCGGACTGGCGATGCCGTCCACCGCTGACGATCGGCCGCTGCCGCTCGTGCTCCGGCGACGGGAGCTGTCAGCCCTGGAAACGGCTGCCGACCGCCGCGACGTGTCGCCTGAGCAATTGGCGACGGCGGTGCTGCGGGCGTGTATCGCGGACCCGGTTCTGTTCGACAACATCATCGACGACGCAGCCTAACAAGTCCCCACAGCGCCTCGCCTTGGGCGGGGCGCTGCTCAAGAGATCGGATCGAGGGGATCAGGCTATCGCCAGATGCCGCGATGGCCGGGGAATAGGTCTGCCCATGCCGCGTGCAGCTTCGATCCAGGTCAGGATTGCGTCCTGCACGTTGACGATCGCCTCTTCCGGCGTCTCACCATCGCTCATGCAGCCTGGCAGATCCGGGACGATCGCCGCGAAGCCCCCACCGTCCTCAGCGGAAAGTGGCTCGACAACGACCGGGTATTCAAGACGGGTCATTGGGACCTCCTTACCGCGTCGATGAATGCGACGGAGCTTTCATATATATACCGGCTTGATTGGTCGCTTGAAAGGCACGGTCAGGATCTCCGGCATCGCATCATGCGTCACCTTGTAGTGAGAGCTGCCTGATCGCGATGGCGCACAGATTATACCATGCTCCCGGCAGACCGCCTCGACATCGGCGATCGACCAGTCGGATTGCGGGTTGCGGCGCATCTGCTCCAGGCGCTTGCTCACCCGTCGTTCTCAGCGTTGAGCTGTTCAGGCTTCAGTCCCTCATCGGCACTCTGGCGCAGGCTGACGCCTTCGCCAAGCGCCGGGTCGCCGGCTGCGAGAAAGACGATGCCGTGCTTCTCGAACGCTTGCACCATCATGGCGAGCGTCGCCCGCCGGGGGATCGCCGTATCGGCCTCGAAGGTCCGCACGGTCGAGATGCCGACCTGCGCGGTGTTTGCGAGGTCGACCTGCGACCAATTGAGGAGCGCCCTGGCGGCGCGGCATTGGGATGCTGTCATCATGCGCGCACAATATGCGCATTGCGAAATAGTAGCCAGAACCAACGAAAAAAGATGGACCGCGATCAGCTTCGTGGTTAACTTTTAGAAACAACGGAAAACGTTGCTTGCCTTCACCGCTGCCGCGACCCCTGTGCGCGGCAAACGCTTTCGCTCGCCCTGATGACCGAGGCCTTCCATGTCGATATCGCTTCCCCCCAACGAACCGCCGTCCGATCCATTCGACCTTCCGTCGCTCTCACGGTCCGAGCAGGCCGCGCTTGCCGCGCGCCTGCTGCCCCCAGCTGTCGCCGATGAAACGACCGTGGCCGCGCTTCTGGATCGCTACGCGTATTGGGACGATGCGGCCTTCGACGAGCCGATTGCCAAGGCAGCGCAACGGGATCAAGAGAGCCCCGTGTTTCGTATGATCGCCGATCGGAAAGGAGCGGTCATCGACCGGCTAGTCGCCACGCCGGCGGTGTCGGTCGATGAACTGGCAGAGAAATTGATCCACGCCATCGATCTCCTGGGCGGTGAATGGGTTGACCAGCGCGACTTCCGCCTAATCGAGAGCGCGGCTCGCGATGCGGCGCGGTTGAGGGAAGAGGAGCGGCGCCAGCCGTCCGCCGCACTGACGTAGCGCGCCCAGCGGCGACCCTGCCGCTGTCTCTTCCAGCGATCCTGTGATGGGCCCGGTCCGCTATGGCGGCCGGGCCCTTTTTTTTGCGCGCCGTGCAATCGCGCCCGGGCTGGACAGATTGTCGGCGGCTGGGAAGGTTCCGGTCCATTTCTTATGGACTGGAGACGACATGACCCTGGAACGAGAAAAGCCACCTCCTGCTTTCGCCGAATTGGTGGAAGCGCTCGCCCGTAGGCAGGCGCGCATCGACGCAAGAACGGCCGGAATGGAGGTACCCAGTGACAGGAACTACGACGACCCACGCCCGCGCGGTGACGTACAGCCGGTTCTCGACCGAGCTTCAGACCGAAAGGTCGATTGAGGATCAGCAGGCGCTTTGTCGAGAGTACGCTTCGAAAAACGGTCTCACGGTCGTGGCCGAATACGCCGACCGCGCTCGATCTGGCGGATCTGTCATCGGCCGGGACGGCCTGTTCGCGATGATGGAGGCGGCGAGAGCTGGCCAGTTCGACGTGCTGGTCGTCGAAGCCCTGGACCGCATCTCTCGCGATATGGAAGACCTCTCTGCCATCCACAAGCGGCTGACATTCGCCGGTGTGGATATCCTCGCGGTCCATGACGGTCGCGCCGATACCGTAACCGTCGGCCTGCGCGGCCTTGTCGGCCAGCTCTATCGTGAGGACAACGCGCGCAAGGTGCGCCGCGGCATGTCCGGCGTGATCCGGGACGGCCGAAACGCCGGCGGCAGGTCATACGGATATCGGCCTGTTTCGGGAAAGCCCGGAGAGCTCCAGATCGTCGAGGAGGAAGCCGAGGTCATCCGGCGGATCTTTGCTCTGTATCGAGATGGGATCTCGCCGCGCGCGATCGCCGGCATGCTCAATGACGAGGACGTACCACCGCCACGCGGCGCCCGGTGGAACTCGTCCACGATCAACGGCAACACGAAGCGCGGGAATGGGATCATTCAGAACCCGATCTATCAGGGGCGCCTGATCTGGAACCGCGTCCGCATGGTCCGCGACCCGGAGACGGGCAGGCGCGTCTCCCGGGTCAATCCCGAGGCTGAATGGCAGACCGCTGACGTGCCGCATCTGCGGATCGTGGATGAGGCAACCGCGGCCGTTGCCACCGATCGGAAGAAAAAGCGTGGCTGGGCTCATGGGCAGCCGACGCCCAAGAACGCCCGCTTCCTCTCTGGGCTGCTCCGCTGCGCGGAGTGCGGCGGCGGGTTGGCCGCAGCCGGTCCCGACCGTGGCGGCCCGCGCGTCTTCTGTTCCACCCACAAGGAGAGCCGGACCTGCACGAACAGCCGTCGCTACTATATCGAGAAGATCGAACGCCCTGTGCTCGATGCGCTGCGCGCAGCCTTGTTCGATCTTGCGCTCGGTCCAACGTTCGAGGCTGCCTATGCGGCAGAATACCGGCGTGTGGGCTTTGCGCCCAAGCGTGCCGAGGCTGAGCTCGATCGCGAGATAGCAGACATCAAGGCTGCGATCGCGCGGTTGGTCAAGGTGGTGGCGGCCGGTGCCATGTCGGACGAGGACGTGGCGGCAGAGATGGCCGACCTGCGCCGCCGCCGCGCCAGCGCGGAGGCCGCGAAATCAAAGCGAGGTTCTGGCGCGGCGACCATGAAGCCGCCGGCGACGGATCCGACCCAGCAAAGGTATGCGGAAAGCCTCAGATCTCTCGATCAGCTCATCCACGCTCCAGGGACGGTCAATGAAGTGATTGTCCAAAGGATACGCGATCTCGTCGGGTCCGTGATCGTCCACAGGACGGTCGCGTACCAGCCCTACCGCATCGAGGTCAAAGGCAGCCTGGCCAGATATATGGAGTGAGGGACGCGGCGCGCTGTGCAAAACTGCTTCGCGCGGCGCGCCTGAAACAATGTGCGCAGTGGCGATCCATACTGGAAGGGCTGTGCCGTTGCTCGCGCCAGCTTAGGTTTGAGCCTCGACGTGGCTCGAGCCTTTGCGTTGGATACGCGTAGGATCCGCGCAGGTTCCGGTTCTGTGGTCCTACAGGAACTCGCCGAACCGGAAGCCATCCTCTACGCCCGCGATGATCATTGGGCTGGTTCGCATGAGCAGGAATTCGTCGTGGATCGACGACGGCTCACGCATGTGCGCGTAATTGAGCGCTTTAGGTAGCTCCTCCTCCTGTCGGATTGGCTTTGCAAAAGGATGGCCCCGGCCTTCTAGCTTGATCGGGGAAGCGATCTCGCGGCCGGGGCCTGCCCTCGGGGGAGCGAGGACGGCGGGATATTACCATCGTCGAGCCGTTTGTCATGACGCGGCGCTCTCTCCTCTATCGGGCGCTCGCCCGAGCTGCGCGCGGGGAATGCGGTGACGTTGGTCGGAGGAGCCGGAGGCTTGGGTTTTCGCGCCGGCTGCCTCCTGCCTTTGGTGTCGGTGACGGTCGCGACGTGCGGAATTTCCGCACGTCCTTGTAGCCGCGCCCTGGCGCTACCTACGGTCTTATCGTCGACGCCGAGTTCACCGGCTATCTGCCTATTAGACCGCCCGGCTTCTCGCGCAGATCGTCCTAGATCAGCGCGACGGTCGCGGGGTCCATGCTGGCGGGGATGGCGCGGATCATGCTCAAGCTTCGGGACTGAAATGGCGGCTCATAATGCTGCCTACCATGGCCTAGCGACCGAGCGCCACCGCCAGCCGAGGCCCAGTGGGGTGTGAAACGGCTTAGAAGAAACGGGCCGGAACGACCTACTAACCAGTATATCTCTTCAGCTCTTTGTCTAGACGGTTATTGACGGTGGAAATAAATACGCCGAGCTGATCAGCCGCCTTTCGGATAACTTCCTTAGTTTGATCAAGAGATTTGTGAGGGGCATATACCCGATCCATTTCAGCTACAAAAGCTTCCCAAGGATCTTGGAGAGACTGTACCCAATCGCATCCTAGGGCGAATTCGCTTTCATCAAATCTTGTGAAGGCATGTTCCAGGCGGTTATATGCGACTGAAACCTCTCGATTGATATCACCAGCTGTGTCTCTTACAGCATCTACTAGCGCTCCGGAGGCCTCAAGGCTCCGAAGTGTTAGGCGGCACTCACCGAGCAGGCCGAGTGCCAAGTCCACTGGCGTTCGCATCCTCTTGAACTCATCAAGCTTAACGCTATCGTCCCTGATTTTACTCGTCCGCCTGTAATTTATTACGTTGAAAATGAACGTAACAATCAATCCAAGCCATGTCGCCGCCCAAGGGATAGCTTGCAACCAGAGCGAGTGAGTTTCAGGGGCGCCGGACGTCATGCAGCTAGAATGGAGCCTCTACGCATCAGCGACGCACTTATGCCGCTCTCGACTTGCCGCAAGACAACAGGATCGGCATCAAAGCGATATCGAGCTAAAAATTTTTCACGAGATGCAGCACGGCGCACGCTCTCAGCAAACATACCCTGGAAGAAGGAGGGGGTAAGCGTATAGACCTCATGGGGTACGACTACGAGCACCTCTTCACCACGCTCGTCTGCTGCCTCGAGCTGAAACTTTTTGCGCGCAGCGAGACCGCGCTCGTGACCCGATAGGTTCCGAACCTCACCGTTGCCCGTCAGTTCGCTCAGCTTGATCTCCAACATCGACCGCCGCCTTCAAAAACTCTACATCCAGCACAAAAGACACCCCAATGACGGTCCCCGCGAAACGATCTTCCAGGTCGAACACGAACTGGCGATCGGGCGGCTCATCCGGGCTATTGTTCGCGTTGCACCATAACACACGAGGCCTGAACGCGTCACCTCGCCTTCCTAGTAGGTACGGGGGGCGGAGCTGAATGCAAGAGGAGCCTGACACAATCGTTATGCGCGGCTCCCTGTTCGGCTCGGTCGTAGCCCCAAGACCACTTACAAATTCGAAAACGTCCTGAAATCCAACGCCCCCCCTAGAATGAGCGGAGGCGTCAGCGTCACGGGTAACGCCGTCTTGCAATGCGATCAATGTGGCCAAAGTTGCGGCTGACTGTCCGGTGCGCTTATGTCGCGTCGCATAGGCAACTATGTCGTCTTGAGTTCTCTTCTCGGCCGTGTCCAAGCTTTCTGCAATCGAAGCTCCGACTGACAGGAATGCCATGTGGCAACGAAAGACCTCTTCACCACCTTCGCGCCTTCTGGCCATAAAGGCGGCCACAGACCAGCTCCCATCCTTGGAAACTGGATCACTGTGTCGCTCAGCATTATCTAACAGTTCCCCGATAATGTTTGAGAATTGTGATTTGCCGCTCGTGGTTAGCCCAAGCTCGGCCGCCTCGAGCAGCCACTCATCAATGGCGTCGCAAAAATCGTCCGAAACCTTCTCCCTCGGCTGAGGAGCCAGATCGCGATCCGGGGATTTGGATGTCCGCGGTGGTCGCCTCCTCCGCAATGGAAACGCCCAAACGTCGCTCAAGTCGCTAGCAAGCTCGAGGCGCATCCCGAGTGGCTTTCGCAGCCCGACGGCTTCAACGACCTTCTGCACCGGCATCGACATACGGCCCCCATGAAAAACATGGGCCATATCGTCCCAAATTTCCGCTAGGACGAGATACGGCGCAATGTCTATGCAATGATCGTCGTCGAAGTGCAGATGAGCGGTCGCTGCTTCGCATTCGATGGCTGCTAGCTTCTTAATAGCTTTCAGGGTCTCGGCCGGGTAGTCAATCAATGAGAAATTACTAAGCGAAAGATCTTGATAGCCTAATTTGCCACGACGCTTTGTGACCGGCCGCCAGTTAGCCTCACGATCGGGATACAATCCAGTAAGCAGTGGAGAAGGTCTGTATCTCGATAGGAGCAATGCCCTGGGCAGTGGTACCCTCGCACCGCGCCGTAATCGTTTTGCTATTTCGCGGGTTTTCCGGCGTGCATACCTTTTCCGTCCAACACGCGCCACTTTGGCATAAACACCACTTACTGCGCCCTTCTTTAGCCTCCGTCGATAAAAGCGAAGGAAGGCCGCCGTCAGTTCGTCCAATGGAATTTTGGCAGGTGCCGCGCCCCACTGGGACCCAACATCTTTCAAGCGTCGCTGAAAAAACTTAGGAAAATTCGGAAAGAGCTTTTGCAATGGGCCGGCACCATCTCAGAGATGCATCAGCAAAACATCAACCTTTCGCGATCCGCAAGCGAAGAAAGCTTTTGCCTTGTTGAAAGCCGGTAGCGATCGATAATCCCTGAAGAGTTGGGTCGAGCGCACGTTTACGGCGCCATCAGATGCCGGATCCATCATCTAAAAGAATGCGAGAACCCACTATCGCCTTGAACGATAGTACGGGCGCACATAGGTGCCGTCTCTCCTTGTGTACCCGCTTACGTAGTTAGTACGAGGCAAACCTGTAACGGTACTGATTTGGCCATAGCATCCAAGGCTTTCGCAGCCGTTGCTCGAGCTGGGCCGGCTACCGTAGGTCGTAGGGGGAACGTAAGTCGATGGCGCCGCCGTAGCGGCTGCCGGCGCAGGTATCACAGTAGGTTCTGCCGCTGCGACTGACGCGCCCTGCACTGGAGGAGAGCTTGACGTCGGTGCCAAGTTTGATCTTTCCAGGGCGGCATTGACACGCTCCAGATCCGCCAGATCCTCTCCCGCCAGCGACGTGATATACCCCGTCCCTCTTGGGTGCCCATCCACTTTGGCCTCCACCGTCGAATTTCCGACGAAGAGGAGCGCTGTGGTGCCCCCCCGAGGCGATGCCACTGCCACGCCTCTAGTGCCATCGTCGCAGACAAGGCGGGCGATAAGATCCGAGACGCCGTTCAGGGTTTGATAGGAGCCATAGCAGTTCGCCGCCCCGCTTTGGAAAGAGACGGAGAACATGTCACCCGCCGCAGGCCCTAAAGGACGAGATGGTGTTTGAACAACTGCCGCCGCGGGCTGAACGGGAGGCGCGGTTGTCGAGATGCGTTTTTGTTGGGCTCCGCAACCGGCAATAGTGATCGCGATTGTGATTGCAATAGCTGCGGCACGCATGCGCTACCCCCCGATACCCCACTCAGAGGCAATCGCGAGGCAACGGCAAAGTCAATTAGAGAACGCCGACCACCAGACGTTCGTCGCTGGGCTGAAAACAGTGAGATCGACGAGAACCAAGCGCTCAGGAAGCTCATGCCCGCGCTCCAGGCGCGGCTCATGGCGCGCCGGAAGGGGCTGTATGAGGAGGAGCATCCGGAGGTAAGGGCTGGTGGGGACCGGAGATCAAAACCGCAAATTGCGGATTTGAAACCTGCGTTCACCACGTCCACCGCAAGGGCTACCGGGAAAAGCCGTGACACGGTCGAGCGAGCCGCGCGCCGCGGCAAGGCGCTCGGCCCCGACACCCTCCAGCGGATTGCCGGGACGAGCCTCGACAAGGGCGTCGAGCTGGACGCGCTGGCGCAGATGCCGCCGGATGAGCGGGAGCCGATCGTGCAGGCGGCTGTTGCGGGAGAGGTAGCGACCGCTATTCCCTGGGAGGCCGTCCGCGCTTCCTCGCCGCGCGCATAACCTCGACAAGCGCGTCATTGATCCGGGTTTGCCAGTCCTCTCCGCCGGAGCGGTAGAAGTCCAGGAGCTCTTTGTCGAGGTCGAGCGTGACCGTCTCTGTCGTCCTCTTGCTTAAAGGGCGCATACGCAGGGTCTTTGGAAAGGCGCTCCGGATCGCCGGCGGAAGCGCGCTCGCAGGCTTCGAGCGCGCGAACATCGCGTCGGTCCATTCGGGATTGTCGGGGTCCTCGATGCTCTCGGTCCTTCGTTTGGGCATCGGCCCATCCTCCTATCAGCGGTGACGGCGATGCCCCATAGTTGGGACGCTGTGTCTTGAACATCGGGTTCCTGCGCCCGTCACCACCTTAAACAGCAGCGCGCAGATCGTCCAAACGATCGGCCCACCACTGCATCATTCTCACCCGCTCGTCCCAATGCTCGCCGCGCGCATAGGCGCGGCGCACGTCGTTGTTTTCGATATGCGCCAGCTGGCGCTCGATCGCGTCCGGGTTCCAAAGTCCGCTCTCATTGAGCAGGGTGGACGCGGTGGCGCGGAAGCCGTGGGCTGTCGCCTGATCCTTGTCGTAGCCAAGCCGCCGAAGAGCGGCGTTGAGCGTGTTCTCGGAGATCGGGCGGCGGACCGTTCTGACGGACGGAAAGAGGAGCTTGCCGTTGCCGGTAGCTTTTTGCAGCTCGGTCAGTGTTGTCACGGCTTGCGTAGGCAACGGAACGCGATGAGGTCGCCGCATTTTCATGCGCTTCTCCGGCACGGTCCAGATTGCCTTTGCCAGGTCGAACTCAGCCCATTCGGCCATGCGAAGTTCGCCTGGTCGAGGAAACAGCACTGCCATCAGTTTCAGGGCTGCATGGGTCGTGGCCTGGCCGTCAAAGGCATCGATCGCGCGCAGCAGGCCGCCAAATGCCTTCGGATCTGTGACAGCGGCTCTCGGCTTCGGCGGAGGCGAGGCGAGGGCGCCTTGCAACGCGAACGTTGGGTCGTTATCGGCTCTCGATGTCGCGACCGCATAGCGAAACACGCTGCCAATGGTGCTTCGCAGGCGCTTGGCCGTCTCGAAACGCCCACGGCTTTCCACCTTGCGGAGCACCTCGAGGACTTCCGCAGCGCTGATTTGGGTGATCGGCCGCCGACCCAGCGCCGGACGCGCAAAATCAAGGAGCCAGGTGACCTTGTTCATGGTGGTGTCGGCTCGTCCTTCCCGGGCGAGCTTTGCCAGGTACTCGTCGGCAATCACCTCGAAGGTGTTAGCGGCGGAATGTCGCTCTGCGAGCTCCGCCGCTCGTTTCGCAGCGGCTGGATCAATCCCTTGTTCAAGCTGCTGCTTGAGTTCGTCGCGTCGCCGACGCGCGTCCGCCAGTCCAACCGCCGGATATGCGCCGAACGATGCGGTTTGGCGCTTGCCAAGGTGACGGTAGTCCATCCGCCACAGTCTGCCACCGGTTGGCGAGACATAGAGGTAGAGGCCGCCGCTGTCCGTGAGCTTGATCGCCTTACCGGTTGGCTTGGCGTTGCGAACCGCGGTGTCTGTCAACGACATTGAATGGACCCCCTGACGGTATTTGAAAATCAGGGTGACGGTATTCTGGTCGAAAAGTACCGTCAAATGCGTGAGCTGGGCTGCCTTCAGCTAGGCATGGCTGAAACGACCTGAACACCGTTAGGGACGGCAAAGCCTTTGCGCGGGAAGGGTTTCAGGGGCGCGTTGCCACCAATTGAGCTAGGCTGAAACGAGCTGGGGAGGGGCAAGTGGTGCCCGGGGGCGGAATCGAACCACCGACACTGCGATTTTCAGTCGCATGCTCTACCAACTGAGCTACCCGGGCGCTGCTGCCGTTCGAATGGATCGAACCGCAGAACGTAGGGGGGCTTATAGAGAGGCTCTTCCGCTCTGTCCAGAGGCAGAATTGGATCTTCACACAAGTCTCTCCGGATAAGCGCATTCCCTGTTGATAGAGAGCGCTTTGGCACCTCCCGTCGCACGCGGGCTACCGCGGCCAGCCTGAGATACAGCCATTTCGAGAATTTTGCGCGCAGAAATCCGTCACGCTGACGTTCACAGGGCTCAGAGCATTCGTTCAAGGAACATAAGGTTATCAGGAATGTCGAATTGATTACGTTCGAGCTCCCTGAAAGCATCGACTTGCGCGGACTGCCGCCTTCCATGCCAACTACCAAAAATAAGCATCGAGGCCGATTGGAACGTGCAGCAAAAAGCGATCTCCCGGGTCATCCCGCCATACTATCTGGAGGCTGGGACATGCGCGGTACACCGGTCGGCGTCGGGAGCAGCGATGGACAAGAGGACCCGTTTATCGGCCTCTGAATCGCTGTGAACGTCATGGCGTTTTAGGGGCTAGATCTCGTAAGCGGCCAGAAGCCCCGATGGGATCGCTTCCGGCCAAGCCGCGACCGAGGATCCGGGCCAACGATCAGAATAGGCGCGCGACTGACCTCTGCCGTTTCCCTCCGCGCGGGGATATGTGCGCTGGCGGCAACCCGCGATGCACGCAGAGTGCTCGCAGCGCCGCAGACCGGGATACGAACGCCGCTATTTGACAGTCCGCCTATCAGACCCTGCCTTCCGGCGCTGGCACCCTCGGCGAGCGCAAAGCCCCCATGCGCATCGCTCTCACCGCGCTCCAGTCGCGCGCCGATAGCGCACGACACAATGCACAATATGAGATGCATATTATGGAACGTATAAATATTATCTGTACTTGTATTTTACATAGATGGATTATATTCATATGAACCGCGGGCAATTCAATGACTTCATCAATACGATCGGCCAATATCGGTCATCCAACGATTACAAGGCCGTAGATGCCTCCAACCGGTTGGGCCGGTTCGCGCTCGATGAGCTGTGGCTCGAGCTGATCGGAATGGTCCGTCCAGACCACGATGCTACGGATAATGATTACAGCAGCGGCTGGACCGGCAAGTACGGCATTACCAGCAAGGAGCAGTTTCTCGCCTCCCCGGACGCCCAGGGCAAAGCGTTCGGCGACGTCCTAGACAAGGCGATCGCGATTCTTCAGCCTGTCCTGCATTACGATGGACAGACCCTCAACGGCCAAGAGATTTCGACTTCGGGAATGCTCGGAGCCGCATTTCTCACGGATGTCGGCGACACCTTGGGGTTTGTGAAGTATGGAGAGGATGATCCCGAGCCTGGCCAGCACTCTGTCAAAACGACGATCGCGCGCTTCAATGGCTACGCGACGCCCTACGGGGTCGATCAGGACCACAACTATACCTTTCTGGGTAGCGACGGCCCGGACATGATCCGCGGCTACGAGGGCAAGGACTACTTTGTGGCGAAGGGAGGCGATGACAAGTTCGACGGCGGCGGTAACGTGGACACCATCAGGCTGCCACTCACCCGCGCGGAATACACGGTAACCGGAGATGGTCGATCGGCCGAATGGCATATCAAGCGCCAGCTGGACGCCGGGTCTATGGAGCACAAGAAGATCACGAACGTCGAACTGATTGAGTTCGCGGGCGGCGAAACCATAGACCTCCGCAAGCTGCAGTCCGCCGCACCAGATCCCATCACAGAAACGGTCGAGCTTCAGCTCGAAGGCTGGCTAGAACCGAGGCAGGTGCCGATCTCGCAGCTAACGCTTGAGGTTAACCCCGCCGCTAGTGGCGCCCCCGTGGCTAAGGTCGGTGTTCAGGAGGGATTTCTCCAAGATGATACGCTGAGCAGCTAATCGCTCCCCTCGAACGGGAGGTAAGCGACCCCGCCGGAGGTCCCGGAGAGATCGTTTCCGGTGAGGCCGCTACCGAGGAGCCCATGACCATCGAGACACCGCGGAGTGACGCCGAGGCTGGTTCGCTCGCCGGCAACATCGTCATGTTCTCTGGCATCCGCCGTCGAGGGCACATTGGTCTGTCAGCACAGCGTTCAGCGGATCAGACTCGCGTGCGGCGACGCTCCTGAGGCTCAATCTTCCATATGGCCGGCGTTCATCCTAATTGCGAACTGCAATCGGGAGCGATGCTGTTGCCAACAAAATTTCTGAACGGCGGTGACGAGGTGGGCGAGGCGATCCGCTCCTTTGACTGGAGCGCAACGTCGCCTGGCCCGATCCAAGGGTGGCCGACCGCCCTCAAAACCGCCGTTGGTATGATGGTGAACTCGCGCTTCCCGAAATGCATCGTCTCGAGACCGGATTATACCGCTCTCTTCAATGATGCCTTTCGCCCGACCTCCGCGACAAGGGCGATTGCCTCGGACGCTCACTCAGCGCCATCTGGTCTGAAGCGTGGTCGGAGATCGGTCTCCTCATCGACAACGCCTACGCGGGGGAAGCCATATTCGTTGAGGATTTTCCACTTGTCCTTGAACGCGACGCCTACCCTGAGCAAGCCTGGTTCACATTCTGCTACAGCCCGTTCCGGGATGAGCAGGGTCATATTGCCGGCATCATGGATACGGTGATCGAAACGACCTCGCGCGTACTCGCCGAGCGCAATGCCGGCGCCTGTCCGTTCCCGATGGCCGCGTCCATGTGTCGTGGAAGATCGGGCGGCCGAGCAGTGATGATCTATTATGTTCCGATGGGTTGAGGAGGATGGCTCTCCGGTCGAGACACCCCGGCGTACCGGCTTCGGATCTCGTCTCCTCGAGCGGATCGTCGCGCAAGACTTCGGAGGTGAAGTCCTGCTGCGGTATGAACCGGGGGGTTTTCGCTATGAACTTGCAACCAAGATGGCGAACGTGAGCGAAACGGCACCGCAGTAACCGCCGGAAAACTCCACATGGCCGGCCTGTCGCGCGGAACAAATGTGCGCGCTTGAAGTTGTAGCTAGCTGGAGGATAGCGAACCTTTTAAATTCGAAAGCCTATTGCGTATGGATGACCCGATTTTAAAAGGCGCAGGCGATGCGCTAAGAATTGCCCTGCAATGCAATACCGATCTTGATGATTTGTTTGTGCACGCGCTGCGAAAGCTGGATCAGATCGGCAGTATCGAGCGTGTTTCGGATGATGCCCGGGAACAGGGCGCACCCGGGACGCCGTCGTTCCCCGGCTCAAGCATCGCATTGAAATCCTGAGCGCCGGTATGAAGGCCCCGGCCGGCCGATTTGCTCTGGTATTTGGCTCTCGGGCCGCGCCTCCTAAGACAGTCCCGCGGGACCGGTTTTCACAACTTGAACCCGACCATATTCAGGTCGCATTCAGCAAGCCATGCTAGGTTCGCACACCCTCCCCCGAGGGTAGGCTCCAGCTGCACGATCCCTCCCCCCAGGATCGACCATGTGGCTGGGGCCGCTTCGGCGTGAACGCGTTCACAGCGCATTCCGCCTGATCCGCGTAGCTTTCCCTTCGAGCAGCCGGCCTGTCCTCGGCCGGCTCACGCATAGGGAGCGCGACAGTGAGTATGCAAGAGAACGCCGCACAATCCGCGGGGGCAGCATTCGACAGCGCCCGCTCGGAAGCCTTTGCCGAGCGGATGATGAACACCATCAACGAAGCAGCTGTGACACTTATGACATCGGTCGGCCATCGTACCGGCCTCTTCGATGTCATGGCATCGATGAAGCCGGCTAGCTCCAACGCAATAGCCACGGCAGCCGGCCTTGACGAGCGCTATGTCCGGGAATGGCTCGGCGCCATGGTGACTGCTGGAATAGCGGCCTATAATCCATTCAAGAAGCTTTACAGTCTTCCCCCTGAGCATGCGGCTTGGCTGACACGAGCGGCAAGCCCGAACAATCTTGCTGTGTCCGCGCAATGGGTCCCTATGCTGTCGCGCTCGGAAGATGCCATCATTGAACACTTCCGGCGGGGCGGCGGTACCCGTTACTGCGAATATGCCGGTTTTCACGCCCTGATGGCGGAAGAGAGCGCGCAGACCGTCGTGGCGCCGCTGTTCGAGCACATTCTGCCGCTCGCGCCTGAGCTCCCGGAGAGGCTCGAAGCGGGCATTGACGTACTCGATGCCGGATGTGGCTCCGGCCGCGCGCTTGTGGCCATGGCCCAGCACTTTCCCCGTTCGCGTTTCGTCGGTTACGATCTCAACGACGATGCGCTGGCTGCCGGGCGCGCGGCGGCCGCAGCCCTGGGGCTCGACAACATCCGGTTCGATGTTCGGGATATGACCGCCTATGAGGAGGCCGGACGCTTCGATCTCATAACGACTTTCGACGCGGTTCATGACCAGAAGGATCCCGCAGGCATGTTGTCCGGTTTTGCGCGAGCGCTGAAGCCCGGAGGCATCTATCTGATGCAGGACATCGATGGTTCAAGTCACCTCGAACGAAACGGCGGGCGCCCGCTCGGAGCCTTCCTCTACACAATTTCCTGCATGCACTGCATGGCGGTTTCGCTTGGGCAAGGCGGGGCAGGCCTCGGCGCCATGTGGGGCGTGGAACTCGCCGAGCAGATGCTCCGGGAGGCCGGCTTCTCCGACATCGTCGTACATCGCCTGCCGCATGATCCGATGAATGCCTATTTCATCGCCCGGGTTTCCTGAAGTTGCCCGCAGTGGGCACATGGTCCACAATTCGGGGCTCGGGCGGCTTATCCCTCCCGGCCACGAGCCAGGACGATCGCCCCCGCAGAAATCTCGATCACGCCGTCACGCGAGAGGGCGCGGAACTGCTTGTTGACCGCCTCTCGCGTGACACCGAGCATCTGCGCGATATCCGTCTGGGTAAAGCGTGTGGGAACGGTCGCGCGCTGCGCATCGATATGACCGTGGGCAACCGCGAGATCATGCAACAGTTTCAGCAATCTCTGACGCAGGTCGAGAAATGCGTTTGCCGTGAGTTGCTCGGTGTTCTGCCGGAGCCGGTCGCACAGAACCAGAATTACGTGGATCGCGATCTGAGGGATTTCCTCCAACAGCCGGAGGAAAGCCTTCCGTCCGACGAAGACGGTACGCGTCGGCGCGAGTGCAGTAGCCGTCGCCGTACGGGGTAGCCCGTCCAGAAGTGCGATCTCGCCGATTACGTCGCCGGGATCCAGCAAGGCTAACGTCAGTTCGCGTCCGTCGCGATGGCCTATATGAATTCTCACCAGTCCCTCGGAGAGGATGTACAGGCCGTCGGCTTCATCATCCTGCCGAAACAGACAAGTCCCGGCGGGGAAGCGCAGCACCTGCACCTCCTGCGCGATCCGCGTCAGGCAAGCCTCATCGAGCCCGCCGAAAATGGCAGAAGAAGCGAGCCAACGATCATGATCGTTTCTCTGCATCGCTCACCCACAGGGGGAATGTACCAGACACTACAGCTTTCGCCGGATATACGTGAAAGGCCAGCCTTTTCATGAGAAGATCATGATGCTTCCGCAGCACCTCCGTTCACAGCGCGTGAGGCGGCTGCCGAAGATTTACAACGGGCCGTCGAGGTTTTCCAGACGGCCATGGAGTAGCGTTAATGATTATCCTTCGCTACGGCCCCTTGCGGCAAGCGGCGAGCATCACGCGCGCAACGGGGCTTCTCGGGGCATCGCTCGCCGCCTGCATCGGTATCGCGAGTCCCGGCCCGGTCCACGCCCAGTCGGCCGGTTGCGCGACGAGCGCCGGCTCCGCTGGCCAAACCGTCCTGCGCTGCCGCAGCGTCACCATCGAGGTCGCCAGCGGCGCAAGCGCCGGGCTCGTCGACGACAATGGCGATGATGAGCCCGATGCAGTGGAAGTCAGCGCTGGCGCGATCTATATCGTGTATCAACGTTCCGGCCAAAGGCGCTTCCAGGTGCAGACCCCGCATGCCGTCGCATCGGTGCGCGGCACAACCTGGGCTGTCGATGTCACGCCTGCGCAAAGTGCCGTCTTCGTACAGGAGGGCCGCGTCGGGGTCACACGCGCCCGAGGTGGGCGCGGCGTGGTTCTGACCGCTGGTGAAGGTGTCGACGTCGCCCCCGGCCGCGCGCCGCTCGTCGTCAACCGTTGGGGTGCCGCCCGCGTGGCTGCTTTGCTCGCACGCTTCGGGCGTTGACGCCATGCGCCGCCGCCACGTCGCGCAGCTGTCCTTCGCGCTCGCGATCGGGCTGGCGATCAGCTGGGCTGCATATGTCGTGCACTGGCATGTGGCCGGGCGTGCCAGCGTGTTCGACCGGATCGAGGCAGTAACGCTTGATCTCCGTGCATTGATGACACCCGGCAAGGCCCCTCCCCCGGAGGTGATCGTCGTCGCCATTGACGACGAGGCAGTCAGGCAGATGGGGGCGTACCCCCTGCCCCGCGAAAAGCTTGCCTCCCTGATCGATGCAATTGCGCGGCGCAATCCGAAAGCAGTTGCCGTCGATCTCCTGTTTGTCGATAGCAGCACCCCCGCACAGGACAAGGCTCTGGCAGAGGCACTTGCCCGCGTGCCCGCCGTCATCGCTGCGGCAGCCTTGTTCGATGCCGCAGAAGCGAAACGGCCGTTCACCGGCAGTGTGACGGCCCCCGTCCCGCGCCCGCGCAGCATCATGTGGCCCGTCGCTCCGCTCGCAAACGCGGCGGAGGTCGGCCTCGTCAATGTCGCCACGGATGTCGGCGGCATGCCCCGCCACCTGCCGATGATCTATCGCGGACGAGACGGCGTGATCCCCTCCTTCGTCCTGCTTGCCGCGGCCCTCGCGACCAGCACGACGCCGCGCCTTGAAGGCGAAAGCCTGAACCTCGGCGCTCACAGCATTGCACTCGATTTGGGTCAGCATCTCACGCTGCGCTTCTATGGGCCGCGCGGCACGATACCAACCATAAGCGCCACGAAATTCATGAGCTCTTCGCCGCCGGACGTCGCTGGCCGGACCGTGGTCGTGGGCACGACGGCGACGGGCAGTGGTGACACTTTCCCAACCCCTTTCTCACCCGTCGTGCCTGGGGTGGAGGTGCTGGCGACAGCAATCGGCAACCTTCTCGCCGGCGATGGGCTGCTCCGCAGCCAGGCAATACGCTGGTTCGATGCGGCCATGTCCGTGATGCTTGCGGTGGCGGCCGTGATCCTCATGGGCACGCGCCGGCCGGTGGCGGGTCTTGGGCTTTGCGTGCTGCTGGCCGCCGCCTGGATAGCACTCACCCTTGCCGCCTTCGCCCACGGCTATTGGCTCAGCACAACGCTGCCCCTGGTCGCGATGCTGCCCGTCGCCATGGCGTATGGGGCACTACGGCTGTGGCAGGAACGCAGAACCGTGCGCTATCTCGTCGGCGTTGAGGAGCGTCTGATGCCATTTCAGCCCCGTCCGATAGCCGCACGGCTGACGCAGGACCCAGCCTTCCTCGCCGAACCCATAGCACAGGATGCGGCAGTGATCTTTGTGGATCTGGCCGGCTACACCGGGTTGTCGGAAGCTTTGGGGGCCGAGCGCACGCGGGAGGTGCTGAAAAGCTTCCATATGCTTGTCGATGAGGTGGTCGATTCCCACGGTGGCTTCGTCGCAACCTTCATGGGTGACGGCGCGATGATCCTTTTCGGGTTTCCCGAGCGTCACGACGATGACGCAGCGCGGGCCTTGCGCGCGCTGGACGACCTCCGGGAGAAGCTCGGAACATGGGTCATGCCCACCGCGAGCGAAGCGCGCGGGAAGCCTCTCGCCCGGCTCACCGCGCATTTTGGACCCGTCATCGTCTCGCGCCTCGGCGGACATAGCCATCAGCAGGTCACGGCGACGGGGGATACGGTCAATGTGGCAAGCCGCCTGCAGGAGGTCGCCAAGAGCCTCAACGTGACGACTGTCGTCACCGACGACATCGTGCGGGCCGCAAGCCGAAGCGGCACGATCGACAACTTTCCCGAAGTCATCGAGGTGCCGATCCGAGGCCGCAACCAGCCCGTCACCGTGCGGACGACGGCGAAGGCGCCAGCGCATCCATAAGCGCCCGAGCGTCTCGACGCGTCAGCTAAACGCCCATTCGCCGCCGCCCGCATCGACGATGCCGGCGAGATAGGTGCTCTGAGCCATGTTCTCGGCACTGTCAGCAAAGGCCATCAGCACGCCCTCTCGCGAAATGCCGCCCGTATTCAACAGCTCCGTCCAGTAAAAGGCACCAGCTGCATCGCTCTTTCTTCCGAGAACGTTCAGATAAAGCACGTTGATATAGCTTTCCGCGGATTGCGTGTAAGCATTCCCAAAATTCTGCTGGAACTCAGCGCTTTCGATTATTGCCCTTGCAAGTGTTATCTTGTCGCGTCCCCACTCCATGTAGGCATCGTACCAGAAGTTGAGCCCCCCGATATCCGCCATCCGGTTGAGACCAGCCTCGTAGAGGCGGCCGACGCCCTGCGCCTCAGCCTGCAATGTCGCCGCGAGGTCATGGCTTTCTATGAGGCCGAGCATCGACTCGAACTTGGCCTTGTCAGCCACTGCGGCAAACTTCCCATCGTAAGCGGTCGCGAGGTCGGAAAACTTCATGTCGGGGAAAATGGTCGGATCTTGGTCGACGATCTGTATGAACTGGTCGATATAGGTCACCTGTCCGGCAGCGTGAAGCTCTTCGACCTTGTAGTTCGCATCCCGCCAGTTGGCGATGATAACGGCAGACACTGTAGTTTCGTTGATCAATATCAAGTGCTTGCCGCCGTCAATCGTCCCGGCCTTCGTATTATCACCTGATGATAGGAAATCGCTGAGATCAATCTTATCATAGCCCCCGCCGTGGTCGGCCACAACCATGAGACCTTTGGCGGACGTGTAGATATCGTCTCCCCAGCCCCCCGCAGCTACGACGAAGACCGCGTCTGTATTACCCTTCAGCCGATCATTCCCTCCCAAACCGTATGTAATGGAGTTCGGCACGCCGATATCAACCACATCATGGGCAGATGTCTTGAAATATTCGGTGAAATCAACCACGGTCGCCTCCGGTCCCTATGGTAATAAAAAATACTACCAGACGGTTGCCGCAACGCCTACCCCAGCGCGCCCCGGACGCGCACGGCATCGCGCGAGACATTCAGGGGCCATATCGCCAATGGTTACCAGGAGGCAAGGCCGGCCCGCACATCGGCGCAGGCCGCCGGAAAATACCAGATGCGCCGGCAACGACCGGGCTAGTGGCCACGTGCGGCCTTCACCGCCACATCCGGGAAGTCACTGAACACGCCATCAACACCAAGGTCGATATAGGCGCGGATTTCGGCGACCGGATCGCCCTTGAAGTTCGAGGCCAGGTTGCGCGGCTCCGCGCGGAATGTCCAGGTGAAGACCTTGAGGCCCTGTGCATGGGCGTTCTTCACCACTTCGGTCGGCGGCAGGAGCGTGCGGTCGGCCCAGTCGAGCTTGCCGTCGCCGTTGAGATCGTCCGGCTTGCCGTCGCCATTGACGTCCGAATATTTCGCCGAGAGGATGTAAGGCTTCCAGGGCGCGACGATATCGGCATAGGTGGCGATCTCCTTCAGCCCTTCCGGGGTGACGAGATCCTTGAAGGTGCGCTTGTCGCCGGCGACCACGAAGTTGTAGGGCTGCGCCAGCGGCACGGCGAGGACGATCTCGCCGTCCGGCCCGACGTTGTCGGCATCGACAAGCTGCGCGAGGCGGACATTGGTCTTGCCGCGCAGATACTTGAGGTTGCCGACCTCGAAGCTCTGAATGACGACGGGCGCGTCCTTCGATGTCCATCCAGCGGCGGCCAACATGGCGAGGAGCTTGTCCTCCAGCGGAAGGCCAGCCTGCTGATGGAAGGTAGGATGCTTGGTTTCCGGCGCGATGCCGATCGGCCGCCCGAGGCGGGTACTCTCGGCCTTGGCGAGGTCGATGACCTCCTGGAGGGTGGGAATGCGGAACTTGCCGTCGAAGCTCGTGTCGCGGCCGGCCATCGGCTGCTTCGCGAAGAGGGTTTTGATCTCGGCGAGAGTGAAATCGCCGACGAACCAGTCCGTGACATCCACGCCGTCAAGCTTCTTCGTCGTTTTGCGGCTCGCGAACTCCGTACGATCGGCAACGTCTGTGGTGCCCGAGAGCATGGGCTCATGGCGGACGATGAGCACGCCGTCCTTGGTCGACACCACGTCCGGCTCGATGAAATCCGCCCCCTGCTCGATCGCAAGCTTATAGCCTTCGATGGTGTGATCGGGCCGGTAGCCGCTCGCACCGCGATGCGCGATCACGGTGGCGGTCGCGGCCGCACCCTGCGCCAGCGATGGCGCGGGCGTGGCAAAGGCGGTAACGATAGCGGTAGCAGCGAGCAGTGACAGGCGCAGCATGGACGGATCCTCCAGGACGTCCGCGCACCCTAGGCAGCGGATATGACGGCGCGATAACGGCCCTTCCGCGGTGGTCGCCTGTCGGAAATCGCAAGACTTGCTATGATCGATGCGGGAGGTACCGCCATGAAGATTTGCATACCGATCCTGTCTGCCGCCCTGTACATCAGCTTAGCAACGGGCACGCCATCTCTCGCGCAGGACCAGACACTGCGAACAATCGACGTGCCGGCTGGCAAGACCAGCCAGCTGTCGGTTCATTCCGGCGCCTTTCCGGATTGCAGTCCCAAGCCCCTCGTCGACATCCGGGTCGACAAAATTCCATCCGCCGGCACGCTGGCGGTCCGCGACGCGAAAGTGCGGGTACGCAACGGCAACTGCGCCGGGAAGGAATTTCCCGCGCGTATCGTTCTTTATCAGGCACCGGCCCGGGTGGGCGCGACCGATAGCGCGAGCTATACGGTGACATCCGGGGACCGCGTGAATGTTTTTGGCGTCAACATCAACGTCGTCGCCCCGAAGCCGTGAAAAACAGGATCTGCTGATGCGGGAACACCGGCCAGCCATCGCAGACCGAGCGGGTGCAAGTCGGGCATCATCCTGGCGCTCCGCGAATTCGATGGAAGCCGCCCTATAGGAGCCGCTTCTCATATTCCTCGGGCTTGAAGCCGACGAGCGGGCTCCCGCCGACCAACAGCACCGGGCGCTTGATCATCGACGGCTGAGCGAGCATCAGCGCTATGGCCTTTTCTTCCGTGAGATCCGCGCGGTCACCGTCTGGCAGCTTGCGGAATGTCGTACCCGCCCGATTCAGGAGCTTTTCCCAACCGACCGCCTTAACCCAGGCCTTAAGATGCCCTGCGTCTATGCCTTCGGCCTTGTAGTCGTGGAAGGTATAAGCGATGCCGTGGCCCTCAAGCCAGGAGCGTGCTTTTTTCATCGTGTCGCAGTTCTTGATGCCGTAAATTGGCAGCGGGTCGACCATAGCGTTCCATTCCGAAAGACGTTCCATCCCGAAGGCACGGTGTCTATATCAGCCAAGCTCACGCCTGCCTATCGATGGCGCTATTCCCTCCAACGGACCCTTATGAAGCGCGTACTTTTCATCTGTCGGCGTAACAGGCTGCGCAGCCCCACCGCTGAGCAGATATTCGCCTCTTGGCCCAGTGCAGAGAAGCCCGGCATCGAGACAGCCTCAGCGGGTCTCAGTCCGGACGCGGACGAAAGAGTGTCGCCAGAGCATATTGAATGGGCGGACACGATTCTCGTCATGGAGCGGGCGCATAAGGCCCAGCTGACCGCGCGATTTGGCAAGCATCTCAAAGGCAAGCGCGTAGCGAGCCTCGACATTCCCGACCACTACGACTTCATGGACCCGCTGTTGATCGCGCTGCTCATGAAGAAGGTGCCGCGCTATATCAGCTCCTGAGGGGATAACCGGACTCAACGTTCGGTCGTTGGTCCTTCATCGCTCTCGTCGTCGAGGGGGTCGTCGTCGCGCGCGGGGATCACATACCCCCCCGACAACCATCGGTTGAGATCGATATCTGCGCAGCGCTTGGAGCAGAACGGCCGCCACCGCAATGTCGAGGCCTTCCCGCAAATCGGGCAGGGCTTGGTATCGTCAGCCCCGCTGCCGCCAGGGTGGTCCGCGCCGCTTGCATTGTCGTTGTCAGCGATCGGCACCATTGCCTCACGCCGCGTTCAGCCATGACAGGCGAACGGGATACCCCTCGCCGGCCAGCAGGTTGACGCTTTCATAGAGTGGCAGGCCGACCACGGCCGTGTAGGAGCCAACGAGCTTCACGGCAAAGGCACCGGCGAGCCCCTGAATGGCGTAGCCACCCGCCTTGCCGCGCCATTCGCCCGAGGCGAGATAGCTCTCCATCTCGTCCTGTGACAGGTTCTTGAAGCGCACGCGCGTCTCCACAATCCGCTGGCGGCTTTTGCCCTGCGGGGTGATGAGGTGCACCGCAGAATAGACGCGATGTCCGCGCCCCGACACCATGCGCAGGCACTGGGCGGCGTCCTCAACGGTTTCAGCCTTGGGAAGAATACGCCGGCCGACGGCAACGACCGTGTCGGCCGCGAGGATGAAGGCGCTCGCAAGCTCCTGCTGCCGCTCTGCCAAGCGGCGGGTGGCCTCCGCCTTGTCGCGCGCCAGCCGGCGGGCGACGTCGCGCGGCTTCTCGCCGCGCAGCGGGGTCTCGTCGACATCGGCGGGCATCAACGCGTCCGGCTCGACGCCGACCTGCTGCAAAAGAGCCAGCCTGCGCGGCGAAGCCGAGGCCAATATGAGCTTAGGACGCCAACTCGCCGACAAGGATGCGTCGAGGGTGGAAACCAAGGCGTAGCTCTCCCGGGCCAAATGCGCTGCAGTCAGGCAATAAACTATTTGAAACGGTAGGTGATCCGGCCCTTGGTCAGATCATAAGGCGTCATCTCAACGAGAACGCGGTCGCCCGTCAGCACGCGGATGCGGTTCTTGCGCATCTTGCCGGCGGTATGGGCCACGATCTCATGGTCGTTCTCGAGCTTGACGCGAAACATCGCATTGGGGAGCAGTTCCGTCACAACTCCCGGGAACTCGAGGAGCTCTTCTTTCGACATTCGATTCCTTGCGGTCACTATTGGTCACAATGGGACGGCGCGGACCCTACTCGATACGCGACATATTGTGAACCTGGGATGCTGAGCGCAGAGGTATAGCCGATTTCAACGCGAATCGACATATTTGTCAGCTCAACATCATCTTTCAGTGGACCGCCCGGCCGACGAATGCAACCGCCGCCGCACTTCGGTCGTGCAAAACTCACTGACTGGGGCCACGCGATCACACGGCGGGCGGTGCACCATCAGGGCCCGACGACGTTTTCACGCCATCGGCACGCAGCGCTGATTTCTCAAGCCTGTCCGCCTTCTCAAGGGCCCGATAGCGCATGAATCCGAAGGGTAGCGCGCCGAGATAGGCAAGCGTACAGACCGCCAGCACCTCGAACGTAAAGCTGACGAACAGGGCCGCGAAGAGGACCACCAAGACGAAGAGCGGCAGCACAAGTTCGCGCGGCACGCGACTGCCGAATGTCTTGCCGGAGAACGTCGGGATCCGGCTCACCATCAGGAAAGCGATGAGGATCACGTAGACCCCGACAACCGGCGCCGGCAACCCGCCGCCGGGAATGCCGACGAAATTGAGATAGAGCGGCAGCATCACCGTGACCGCGCCCGCGGGGGCGGCCATGCCAACGAAGAACTGCTTCTGCCATTCAGGACGATTGGGATCGTCGAGCATGACGTTGAAGCGCGCGAGCCTCAGGGCGGCCGCAATGGCGAAGACGAGTGCCGCGATCCAGCCGAGCGAGCGCATGTCGTGCAGGATGAAGACGTAGAGCAGCATCGGCGGCGCGACGCCGAAGTTCACGAAATCCGAAAGGGAATCGAGTTCGGCGCCGAAGCGCGAGGTGCCCTTGAGCAGCCGCGCGATGCGTCCATCCAGCCCGTCGAGCACGGCCGCAACGGCAATGGCGAAGATCGCCAGCTCGAGGCGCTCCTCAATCGCGAGACGGATTGCCGTCAGCCCCAGGCACAGCGCAAGCAGCGTGATCAGGTTCGGCACGAGCAGACGCAGCGGGATCGGCTTGAACAGCCGTCGCTTGGGCTCGTCCGGATCCGGCGCGAAGGGCGGGAACAGATCACTCATCGGCTTCCCAGGGTCTCCCGGCGTTGGCTGGAAATGGCGCTGGCATTCAGCTCTGGCGATACAGGCGCGGCTCGCCACGGACGCCGAGGTCGGCGATCACAGTCTCACCGGCAACGGACCGCTGGCCGACGCCGACCAGCGGCGCGACTGTCTGCGGCAGATAGACGTCGACCCGGGATCCGAAGCGGATGAGGCCGAAGCGCTCGCCCGCAGCCAGCGTGTCCCCCTCGCGCACGAAGGAAACGATCCGCCGCGCGACAAGGCCCGCGATCTGCACCACGCCGATACGCAGGTCCCCGTGCGAGATCACGAGGCCGTTGCGCTCGTTATCCTCGCTCGCCTTGTCGAGATCGGCGTTGATGAAGATGCCCGGCGTGTAAACGATGCGCTCGATGCGTCCGTCGACGGGGCTGCGGTTCACGTGGCAGTCGAAGACGTTCATGAAGATCGAAACACGGGTCATCGGAACTTCCGACAGCCCAAGCTCGGCCGGCGGCAGCACAGTGGCGATGGCACTCACACGCCCGTCCGCGGGCGCGATGACTAGGCCTGGGCTGACTGGGGTCACGCGCTCCGGATCTCTGAAGAAATAGCAGATCCACAGCGTGATCAACGCGCCAATCCACCCAAAGGGCGTCCAAAGATGCCCGAGAACAAGGGAGGCGACCGCCGCGATGGCGATGAAGGGATAACCTTCCTTATGAATGGGCGCGAGCCCGCTGCGGATCGAATCGTAGACGGACAAGGTATGTCTCCAGTTCGCGCGCTTTATCACATTGGTCAGGCAAAACCGCAATTCACGGCCTTGCCGCACATTAAGCATGCCGCCTGTCAGGCGAAACCTGCATTGCAGCGCAATCCAAAACGTATGAAGCCGAAACGCCGTCAGGCCTGCGGCACCGGCAGACTTTCGGCGGCAGCCGCCTCCATCGCCTCAGCGTCCGAGACGCGTTTCAGCCGTTCGCGCGCTTCCTCGGCCTCGCGCTGCTGGTTCCACAGCGCGGCATAGAGGCCATTCCTGGCGAGCAGGTCGAGATGTCGGCCGCGTTCGACAATACGGCCTTGATCCAACACGAGGATCTCATCGGCCGCAACTATAGTGGACAGGCGATGGGCGATGACCAGCGTCGCGCGGCCCCGGCTGACGCGTTCCAGGGCCGATTGGATATCACGCTCTGTGAAACTGTCGAGGGCCGATGTCGCCTCGTCGAGAACCAGGATGGGCGGCGCCTTCAGGATGGTTCGTGCAATGGCCACGCGTTGTTTCTCGCCGCCCGAGAGCTTCAGCCCGCGCTCGCCGACAGGCGTGTCGTAGCCTTCCGGCAAGCTGCTGATGAAGCCGTCGATCCGCGCGTCGCGCGCGGCGGCGATGAGCTCCTCCTTCGTGGCGTCCCAGCGGCCGTAGCGGATGTTATAGCCGATGGTGTCGTTGAACAGCACGGTATCCTGCGGGACCATGCCGATCGCCGCCCGGAGCGACGTCTGCTGGATCTCGGCTATGTTCTGCCCATCGATGAGGATGCGCCCCTTAGACGGTGCATAGAAGCGGAACAGAAGGCGCGACAACGTCGACTTGCCCGCGCCCGACGAGCCGACGATCGCGACGGTATGCCCCGCGGGGATGCTGAACGACACGCCCTGCAGGATTGGCCTCTCGGGATGATAGGCGAAATGCACGTCCTCGAACGTCACCTCGCCTTTTTTGACGACGAGCGGCTGCGCGCCCGGCACATCCTGAATCTCGGGGCTGCGGGAGAGAATCTCAAAGATCTCCGCGATATCGATCAGCGCCTGTTTGATCTCGCGATACAGCATGCCCATGAAGTTGAGGGGCATATAGAGCTGGATCAGCATGGCGTTGACCATCACGAAATCGCCGATGGTCGCCTGTCCCTGCTTCACGTCGATGGCCGCCATCACCATGACGAGCGTCAGACCGATGGTGAAAATGGTGGCCTGCCCGGCATTGAGCACGGCAAGCGACGTATAGGTCTGCGTGCTGGCGTGCTCGTAGCGTTCCATGGAGACGTCGTAGCGCGCAGTCTCGCGTTTCTCGGCGCCGAAATATTTCACCGTCTCATAGTTGAGCAGGGAGTCGATGGCCTTTGTATTGGCGTCCGAATCCGAGTCGTTCATGCGGCGGCGTATGCTGATGCGCCACTGGGTCGCCTTGTAGGTATAGTAGAGATAACAGGCGATCATCGCGACGACGACGGCGGCGAAGCGCCAGTCGAACTGAAGCCAGAGAATGGCGACAACCAGCACGAATTCGAGGATCGTCGGCAGCAGTTGCAGAACCGTTAGCCGAACGAGTTCCTCGATACCGTTGCGACCACGTTCGAGTACACGCGTCAGGCCCCCCGTCTTCCGCTCGAGGTGAAAGCGCAGGGACAGCCTGTGCATGTGTTCGAAGGTCTGCAGAGCAAGACGTCGCACAGCATTCATCGCGACAGAGGCGAACAGCCCGTCGCGCGCCTGGGTCAGCACCGCCATGGCGATGCGCAGGGCCCCATAAAGCACGGTGAGAGCGATCGCACTGCCCCACAGCGGGGTCGCCTCACCTGCCTCAACAGCCTTCGCATCAAGCGTCAGCGCATCGATCGCCCATTTGAAGCTGTAAGGCATCAGGATGGTGACGAGCTTGGCGATCACAAGCAGACCGACCGCTAGGTAGATGCGGACGCGCAGATCCGCGCGATCATGCGGCCAGAGATAGGGCCAGAGCCGCTGGGCGGTAGCCGCAAAGGCGGAGGAAGCACGTTTGCCCGACTGGGGCTGCTGGTCGGCCCCGCCGGCTGTAGGCGCTAACATGATCGACAATCCAAAAGTTTAAGTCGGCCCCTATATAGGCGCAAAGGGCCGCCTATGCAGCCCCGAAGACGCGCGCGCCGTCTACGAGGGCCGCACGCACCGCTGGTCTTCGCCGTTCAACCGCGTGGCAGCACGAAAACCTGGCCGGGATAGATGAGGTGATGATTGCGGATCTGGTTGTGATTGGCGTCGTAGATCACCGTATAGCGGGCCCCGCGCCCGTAAACGCGTCGACTGATGCGCCAAAGGTTGTCACCACGCACAACTGTCGTCGTATTTACCTCGGGAATGACGACGGCCGATGACGCCGCATTCTCTGCCGGAGCCTTAGCGATAACAGACCCGCCTGCTGCCGAGGGCTGAGCTGTGCCCGCGACCGACGGCGCCGTTGCCACCGGCCCCCCGAGTCCCGGTGCGGGTGCCGAGACCGCTCCCACGACCGCCGGTGCCGGCATCGTGAACGCGACTTCCGCGCGGGAGTTGACGGCTCCGCTCGTTGGCTCGACATCGTCCAGTCGGACGCGGTACTCGCCCGGCGCGAGCCCGCGCTCGATGGTGAAGGAGAGCTGACCGGCCGGCCCGGTGACGGCAGAGCCGACGTAGCTATCGTTGAGATAAAGGCGGACAGTGGCCGACGGCGCGGCGCGGCCGGAGACAAACATCCGACCGTCCTCCGCCTCGACTGTGTCCACGACAACCCCGCTCCGTGATGCGCCGGCGGCGGGTGCGGCAGCAGCGGTCGGCGCCGCCGGTTGAGGCCGTGCTCCCGTAGCTGCCGGGGACGGCAGAGGCGCAGCAGCGTTGGTCCGGGTTCCTGCAGACGTCATGGCCGCTGCTGCTTGTCCGCTTGGGCGCGATAGGACCTGGGCCGGCTTGTTCGGCGATAGCAGCGCGACCATAGGTGCCGTCTTGCGATCATCGGCGATGACAACCGAGACGGTATCGCCAGATTCCAGCGTTTTGCCGTCGAGGCTGCAGCGGAGCGAAAGCTCGTGCGTGCCCGGCTCCAGCGGGGGCGGCACCATCGCGAAAGCCCCGCTTGCGTCGGCGACGACGGTGCCTATCGGCTGACCGTTGCGCAGAAGCTCGACCTTGGAGCCGGGAGGGGCACGCCCCGCGATTACCGACGAGCCATCGGGCTCAACACGCACCACATCGAAGGACAGGGCGGTGGCAGAAGGCTGTGGCCGCGTCGAGGCTTGGCCCTGGCCGGGCGATTGGGACGCAGGTATCTCAGGGCCGGGTGCCCGAGAGCCGGGTGCCGGAGAGCCAAGCCCCCGAGAGCCAGGTGCCTGGGGTGCGGATGCCTGCTGGGGAGCACCGGCGCCCGCGGGCGAGACGGCTTGCCCCGGCGGACCGGCGCTTCCTTGAGGAGCAGGCGTCGCCGTCGTGGACGGGGCGGCGGGTGCTGAAGCGACCGGCGCGGGTGCGGTCGGTTCCGCCGCGCGGCGGGGTACGCCCCAGACATAGATGAGCACCGCCAGAATTACTGCGGCGCCGATGGCTACAGCAACCTGAATCCCGCGAGAGCGCGCCATTCTGTCCCTAGACCCCCGAACCTCGTATGACCCTCTGTTGTGACGCTATCCATTTAGATAGGCGGCTTCCAGAGCCTCGCTCCACGGATAACGACTTTCTCATGGCAGCAAGCTCATTATTCCACCCACGTGGCGGAAAAAACACCTTAATCGCCATTCGCGGCGGTTCCATGGAGAGAGCTGGCGATGATGGGCTTGACGACCGTCGCCGCGGCAGCCACATCGTTTGATATGACTGCAATTCGCTCTATCTGTGTCTATTGTGGCTCAGCCTCAGGAATTGATCCCGCATTCGCCTCGGACGCCACTGCGTTGGGGCAGGCGATGGCGCATGCGGGAATCCGGCTCATCTATGGAGGCGGCAATATCGGACTGATGGGTACAGTCGCCCGCGCGGTGCTTGAGGCCGGGGGCGAAGTGACGGGCGTCATCCCAACCTTTCTGAAGGATCGCGAGATCCTGCTGGAGGACGCCCAGGAAACGATCGTCGTGCCCGACATGCATTCGCGCAAGCAGATCATGTATGAACGCGCCGACGCCTTCATCGCCCTGCCAGGCGGCATCGGCACGCTCGAAGAGCTAGTCGAGCAGTTGACCTGGTCCCAACTGGGACGCCATACCAAGCCGATCCTTCTGCTGAATACGCAGAATTTCTGGCAACCTCTGCTCGATCTGTTCGCCCATATGAGCCAATCCGGCTTCATCCGCCCGGGGCTCGAGGTCCGCTATCTCGTGGCCGATAGTGCACGCGATGCCATCGTGCAGCTGGAGACAGCGGTGTCGACTACGAGCCCGCGCGAAGACGCCGCGATCGTCACCCAATTCTGAACGATCAACGCCCCCTCACCTCTTCCCATCGGGAGAGGCCGCGCCGCAGGCGCGGGTGAGGGGGAACCCCGCTTCGGAGACAATCACCATCACTCTCGGAACAAGCGGGGTAAGCGGTTCGACGCCGTGCCGATCCCTCCCCTTCAGGGGAGGGTGGCGCCGCAGGCGCCGGGTGGGGTGCGTCCTGGAGCTGCCGGGTTGTCCGTCAGCACCTGCATAGCCCCGGAAGCATCATTGACCCCACCCGACCTCGCTGGCGCGAGGCCACCCTCCCCCTTGGGGGAGGGACCAGCGGCGGCTCAAGCCCCGCTTGTCACCAGCTTGTAGACGATGGAATCGTTGAGCGCCTGGAACGACGCGTCGATGATATTGGGTGATACACCGACGGTGCACCAGCGCGCGCCGGTCTCGTCACCGAATTCCACGAGCACGCGGGTGACGGCGTCCGTGCCGCCTTGAAAGACACGCACCTTGAAGTCCAGGAGGTGAATGCCCTCGATGAAGCGCTGGTACTTGCCGAGATCCTTGCGCAAGGCGACGTCGAGCGCATTCACTGGCCCATTGCCTTCGGCCGCCGAAATCAGCACCTCGCCGTCGACCTCGACCTTGACGATGGCCTCCGCCACCGTCGTCAGCTCGCCGACCGCGTTATAGCGCCGCTCCACATTCACACTGAAGCGATCAACATTGAAGAAGGTCGGCACCCCACCCAGCACGCCCTTCGCCAGCAGAAAGAACGAGGCGTCGGCGGCTTCATAGGAATAGCCCTGCGCCTCCTTTTCCTTCACCACCGCGAGCAGGCGCGTCAGCCGGCGGTCATCCTTGTCGACGGTGATGCCGACGCGGGCGAGACCGGCGATAAGATTCGAGCGGCCAGCCTGGTCCGAGACCAGGAGTTGCCGCTGGTTGCCGACAGCCTCGGGCTCCACATGCTCGTAGCTGTGGGGATCTTTCAGCAGGGCTGAGGCATGGATGCCCGCCTTGGTGGCGAAGGCACTGGCGCCGACATAGGGCGCGTGGCGGTTCGGCGCCCGGTTCAAGATCTCGTCCAGTGCCCGCGACACCGGGGTCAACCCACGCAGGCCCTCCGCATCAACACCGATCGCGAGGGTTTCCGCATAGGGCGATTTCAGCGCCAGTGTCGGGATGAGGCTGACGAGATTGGCGTTGCCGCAGCGCTCGCCGAGGCCGTTGAGCGTGCCTTGGATCTGCCGGGCGCCCGCGCGCACTGCCGCCAGCGAATTGGCGACCGCACAACCAGTGTCGTCGTGCGCGTGAATGCCGAGGTGGTCGCCGGGCACATGTCGCGCAACCTCGCGGACAATGGCCTCGACCTCATCCGGGAGCGTGCCACCATTGGTGTCACAGAGCACGACCCAGCGGGCGCCGGCCTCGTAGGCCGCCTTGACGCAGGACAAGGCATAGGTCGGGTTGGCCTTGTAGCCGTCAAAGAAGTGCTCGCAGTCGAGCATCGCCTCCCGGCCGCTCTCGCGGGCCGCCTCGAGGCTCTCGCGGATACCGGCGAGATTATCGTCAAGGCTGATCTCAAGCGCGACCTTCACCTGCTCGTCCCAGGACTTGGCGACGAAACAGATGACGTCGGCCGCCGAATCGAGCAAGCTAGCCACACCGGGGTCGTTGGCCGCCGAGCGCCCTGCCCGCTTCGTCATGCCGAAGGCGGCAAAATGCGCCTTCTTGGTCGCCTTTTCGGCGAAAAAGGTCGTATCGAGCGGGTTGGCACCGGGATAGCCGCCCTCGACATAGTCGATGCCGAGCTCGTCCAGCATGCCGGCGATCAGCTGCTTGTCGGCGAGCGAGAAGTTGACGTCGGTGGTCTGGGCTCCGTCACGTAGCGTCGTGTCGTAGAGATAGAGGCGCTCGCGGCCGTCGGCTGAAGTGCTCATGATAGTGATCCGTCGGACGCGACGAGCGTCTTTTTCATCGTGGTGTTGCCGAGCCATTCCTCGCCCACGGGCACCGTGTTCCGGCTCTCACCCACATAGCCCCTGCCATCGAAGAATGGCCGGGCGGTATCGCTCGCATCCACCGTGAGGGCGGACGCGCCGCGCCCGCCGGCGAGCTTCTCCAAGGCATCGCAGAGCAGCGTCGCAATGCCTTGCCGCGCGAAACCCGGATGCACATAGAGCATGTCGATGTGCTTGTTGTCCTTGAGCGAGGCGAAACCGACGACCGACCCATCAATGGTCGCGACGAGCGTGAGCGAAGCGGTCAGACGCGCCGCGAAATCCTGCTCGTCCGCCCTTTCCGCCCAGGCGGCGCGCTGCGCCTCGCTATAATCGTCCTCCGTCAGCTCCTCGATGCTGTCCTGGAAGATCGCCGTGACGACGGCGAGGTCCGACGGCAGGAAGGGCCGCAATGCGGGAGTGGGTCTGGTCGTGCCCATCAGCGTTTTGCCTCCAGCGTGTAGGTACCGTCCTTATTGTCCTTCACCAGGATGCCCTTTGCCGCCAACGCATCACGAATACGGTCGGATTCGGCCCAGTTCCTGGCGGCGCGCGCGGCAGCGCGTTCCGCCAGAAGCTCTTGCACCTCGGGGCTGTTGTTGATCGCAACAGTCGCCTGGCCCCGCAGCGCGATCATGGCCTCGATGACGCGCTCGAAGCCGAGGAAGCGCATCGCTGCCCTCATGTCCTCGAACTGCCCAGCACGCTTCATGCGATGAAGGCTTGCGATGACCTCTGCCATGTTGAGGTCGTCACTGAGCGCCGTGACGACTTCGGCCGGCACGCGGTCCGCCGGCCTGCTTCCTCTGCCCGCCTGCCACCACTCGGTCAGCACGGCCTCGCTCTCCTCCAGCGCCTTCACCGTCCAATCGATGGGCTGGCGATAATGGGTCTTGAGCATCGCGAAACGCAGCACCGCCCCCGGCCATTGGCGGCCGCCGAAGCTGTCGGTTTCCAGGAGTTGATTGATGGTGATGAAATTGCCGAGCGACTTCGACATCTTCTCGCCTTCCACCATCAGGAAGCCATTATGCATCCAGACATTGGCCATGCGGCCGCTGTCAAAGGCGCAGCAGGACTGGGCGATCTCGTTCTCGTGGTGCGGAAAGACGAGATCGATGCCACCGCCATGGATGTCGAAGGTGTTCTTCGCCGGATCATCGCAGGTGAGCCCGCCGCCGAAGGGCGTCAGGAGCTTTGCCATCGACATGGCCGAGCATTCGATATGCCAGCCAGGACGGCCGGGAACGGCGATGCCGCCCGGGCTCTCCCACCCCGGCTCGCCTGGCTTCGAGGGCTTCCACAGCACGAAGTCCATCGGGTCGCGCTTATAGGGCGCCACATCGACGCGGGCGCCCGCCAGCATTTCGTCGAGCGAACGACGGGCGAGCGCGCCGTAACGCGGAGCCTTCGGCAGGTGCTCCATCGCGGCGACGGCAAAAAGCACATGATCCTCGGCGACATAGGCGACCTCCCGAGCGATCAACCGCTCGATCAGGCCCCGCATCTCAGGGATATGCGCCGTGGCGCGCGGCTCCTCAGTTGGGGGAAGCACGCCAAGCGCGGCAATGTCGCGATGGAATTGCTCTTCCGTCAGCGCCGTGACCTTGGCGATCGCGTCGTTCAGCGGCAGGTCGGGATAATCGCGCGCGGCACGGGCGTTGATCTTGTCATCGACGTCCGTGATGTTGCGGACATAGGTCACGCGATCGGCGCCATAATGGTGGCGCAGCAGCCGGAAGAGGAGGTCGAAGACGATAACCGGCCGGGCGTTGCCAATGTGAGCGTAGTCGTAGACCGTCGGGCCGCAGACATAGAGCCGCACATTCGTTGGGTCGATGGGCGCGAATGCTCCCTTCGCGCGCGTCAGCGTGTTGTAGAGCGTCAAGCCCTTGTCGAAGGCTTCGCCGCTGCCCAAGGCCGCCACCATGTCCGTTCCCTCTTCCGCCCGCTCCGTCGAAACTCGCCGGATCAAAGGCCACCTCAGCTCACGTCATCCACAACAAAGATACAGGCTCGCGCGCATTGCGACGATCGACGGAAGCCCAGGCTTTCGCCAACGCAACCCCATTTCCAGATGAGGAACGCCACATGCCACCGGTTGCCCTGGCCATCGGCGCGCTCTGATCGATCTCAAGGGAAAGACAAAGACGGCAACAGCCAGCGGTTACGCTAGCTGCAAATAATCGAAATCCGGGTTGTGCGGACGCTCGCCATCATGGCCGGGATAATTGCCTTTTTCCCGCGAATCCGTCAAGAGCGTGCGCTCCTTACGAGCATGTGTGCAGACACACTGCGGAACCTACGGTTTCAAAATTTATTTACGCAAATGAATGAGATTGCTCTGCCAATCTCCTAACCCTTGAATGTTGCAGGCCATGCGTCGCGTCCTTCTCCTCGCCGGATCAGCCGCTGCTCTTGTCGCGGCGGTGTCGTTCTTGCCCCAGCCGAAGCCCGCGAGTGCGGCGACAGCAGCGGCAACCTTTATCATTCCCGCCAATGATGGCTACGGCGTCGCGGATTGCCTCGCGACCGGCGGCGATTGCGCCACCGGGGTCGCCAATGCCTGGTGCGTCGCCCAGGGCTATCGGGCGGCAAGTGCCTTCGGGCCGGCGAGCGACATCACGAGCTCGACGGGCGCGTCGCGTTCGACCGCAGCGGCCATGGCCATCACCTGCGACAATTAGAGCCCTCTCAGTCCTCGCACGGCTTCCGAATACAGCAGCTTCGCCGCTTGGTCCGTTGCCAAGCGGTTCCGGCCGCCCACGATGAAGCGAGGCAGGCCACGCAGCCTCTGCTCAACCCCACTTGCTTCCGAGTTCGATCTTCCGAGTTCGATTCAGAACAGCCGTGCAACGCGCTGATATCGTTTGGAAAGCAGCATACGGCGGATTGGGCTCGGCGTTATTTCTTCAGCCATTCCGCGCAGGCCTGCACATTGACATTGGCGCCCCAAGGCATGATTGGGACGCTCGATGTGGAGTTCTGCGGCGAACCGTCGATCAGCTTGTCCGAATAAACGAGATAGACCAGTACATTACGCTTGGTATCGCAACCACGAACGATCTGCATTCGCTTGAAGACGAGCGAGCGTCTTTCGCTGAAGACAACCTCGCCCTGCTCGAACTTCTGCTTGATGGTGATCGGGCCGACTTGCCGGCAAGAGAGTGAGACGTCGGAAACTTCCTCCGCGACACCGAACATGCCTTTGATTCCGCCGCGCTCCGGCAGCGTATAGTGGCACGCCACCCCCTCCACCACCGGATCATCAATGCCATAGACCGCGAGCGTATCGTCCGGTGTCAGCATCTTCCAGACGGTCGACTTGCGGAAAATCAGATCCGGTCCGTTCTGCGCCATAACGCCCGGTGCTGCGGGCACGAGCAGGCTCAACGCCCCGAGGCCGAGCGCAAACAACCAACCCGAGCTGCCGGTTCCGTCTCTTCTGCGACGTTTCATCGCGAACACTCCTCGTGGCGCCAAGCCGAAAATGGTGGGCATGATCCGGTCAACGACCGCACTGTCCGCATGTCTGTCTTTCCCGGCCTTTTTGCAAGCGGCTGTGATTGCAAGCGCTCCGGCACAGGGTACAGCGCCAGAAGCGGCCAGTGATCTATCCTGAGCCCATTCGCGCCCACCATTGATTGAGAATACATCTAAACTATTGCCGCAATTGACTTTTATCTGTCAGACGCTAGGATCGCGAGAGTTGTTCAATCATCGTTCCTCGGGACACGCATGCGCGCCATGCGAGAGCTCCGTGGCGTTCAGTATTCCGGCCGGTCCGCTGATAGCGGGCCCTTGGATACAGGCGAGACCGACATGCGCATCGTAGCTCAGGGACATCGTATCAGGCACGTTGCTCCCGTCGAATTGGGGCTTTGTCTGGGGGTGAGCCTGGTTGCCATTCTCAGCATGACGCAGGTGATCGGCCCCTCTCAAGCGATACGGGCCAAGCCGATGTCTCTCGCGTTGGCTCTGTCGGGACAGGATGGCTCTTCACCGCAGCGTTCTCCGGCCACCGAGCATTTGCCCGGAAGCCGATGACCGCCCCGGCGGCCGCCGCTCCGGGAATCACGATATCGCGGGTATCGGTAGGCCGACGACCGCACATGCGGAGGCCCGTCCAAAGCGGCAGCTCGGGAGCTATCAACGGGTTTGCGGCACTGGAGATGGTTTTCCTCTCCGGTTTCCCTGGCGCCATCGCTGAGTCGAGCGGGCACAGGCGCACAACACTTCGGCCCGCGTCGCACAGATTTCAGGCAGGGTCCGCTGGACCTTGGCATCCGTTGCTGTGCTAAAAGTTGTTAACTGCCCCCGTTCCACCCGACCAACGGTAATCGAGTTCCATGTCCTCCCCAGTATCTCGTGGCGTTCCCCCTTCTGCTAGCACTGCCTCCGGAGCGAGCTCGAATGAAGAGACCGCGCCATTGACGCTGACGCTAAGCCGGTTCATTCCCTACCGTCTCAACGTGCTGGCGCAGGTCGTCGCGGAAGGTCTCGGCCGCATCTACGAAAAGCGATTCGGTTTTGGCTTGCCGGAATGGCGTACGATCGCGCTGCTTGGGGAACTCGGCGAAATGACAGCGCGCGACATCGGCGCGCATACCCGCATGCACAAGACGAAGGTGTCGCGCGCCACAGCGGCCCTGGAAGATCGCGGACTGCTGGAACGCAGGGCGAACGAGCGGGATCGCCGGGAAGCATTCCTGTCTCTGACGGATCAGGGACGCGCGCTTTATACGGAGATCATTCCGCTCGCAATAAGCTATGCGGAACAATTGACTAAAGACATTCCCCCTGAAGAGCTGGCAGCCTTCGATCGGGTCATCGAAGTTCTGATGCAGCGTTCCGGCATCCCGGTGGATGCGCCTCCCGAGATGGATATGTAGGCGCGACACCGCCTCGGGCGACAGCGCGAGCCAACGCGAGCTAGGCAAGGTGCGCTCGACCTCAATCCCTTGTGTTCGCGAATTCGCCGCTTACCCCTTTTCGATCGTAGCGACACACTTTAGTCAATCTCCACACAGATACATCCTCATGCCGCTACCGCTGAGGGCAATGACAGGACGCATCATGATCAGCCGCCGCGCGGCATATGCCATCGCAGCCACATTTGTCTGCACCCTGTTCACGGGTCATGCTTATGCGCAGGAAGTGGTGTCGCCCGCCGCGTGCCAGCGTTACCGCGCGGAACTCGCCTCCCTCCCCCGCGGCGGAGGGCAGGGCCAGCAATATGCGGCGGCCGCACAGCGCCAGCGCTCGGAACTCGAACGGACTCGTGGGTATTATCAGCAGCTCGGCTGCGACCGCGGTGGCGGACTGTTCGGTTGGCAGCGACCGGCAGAGTGCGGCGGCTTGCAAGCACGTATGTCGCAGATGCAGGCCAATTACGACCTCCTTCGCTCGCGCGCCGGCGGCGGCGACGCGCAGACGGAGGCGCGGCGGCGCGAACTGAGCGCGGCGGCGGCGGAAGCCTGTGCCCCTCGCACAGCGGCGGCTCCGCGCCAGCGTGGCTTCTTCGAGATGCTCTTTGGCGGCGGCCAGCCCGAACAAGAACCCTCACAGGCTGATCTCGACGGTCAGGCGCCTCCCAGCCATGGTGAAGGGGGCGGCGAAAAACGCCTGGGCGGCTCGCGTGCCGTTTGCGTGCGGCTGGCCGATGGCTATTTCTTCCCCTTGGGCGGCCCCGCCTCCGGCCGAAGCAGCGCCCAGGAGCTCTGCCAGGCGCAATGCCCCGCTTCACCGACAGAACTCTTCTTCATGGCCCAGGGCGGCAATGTCGCCCAGGCTGTCAGCGCCACCGGACGGCCCTATTCCGATCTCCCCAGCGCTCTGCAATACGAGCGGACCCTCAATCCCGAGGTTTCCTGCCGCCCCATGGGAGAGAGCTGGGCGCAAGCGCTCCAGCCTGCGGAATTCATGCTGGAGCGGCGCAAGAGCGATATCATCGTGACCGCTGAAAAGGCCGAGGAACTATCACGCCCCAAGACCACCGCTGCTCAGCGTGCCAACGAACGCCAAGCGGCTGCCGCGGCCAAGGCCGCCGCAACGGCGAAGGCGGACGATGACGAGGATGCCGCCGACAATGCCGCCGCGAACGATCCTTCTGTTGTTCCGACCGCGAGCGCAGCATCGTCCGGCATCGGTCCACAATCCATCGCGGAGGTGACCACCGTCGATCAGGATGACGGCACGCTGCGCGAGGAAGTGGGGCCGGACGGTCAGCGGCGCAAGGTGCGCATCGTCGCGCCCTACCTCGTCGCCAGCCCGCAAAACTCCGTCCTGATCAACCCGCGATAGTCCCCGACGGTCGCGCTGGATCGGTGAGACCTCTTGTCAGCCGGGCGTGTTCCCGCGCCCGACCGAAGAGGCGTAGGGTCTTCTCCATCGGAGGATCACCGGGGCAAGCGCGCTGACGAGAACAGCGTTCTCAACGACCCTCGGAGGTCTGCCGGCCTCAGGCGCGTTCGCCCCGCAGTCGCGCGGCCGCTTTGGCACCACCGATCAAAGGCAGCAATGCCGCCAGTTCAGGCCCGTGGTCATGGGCTGTCAGGGCCAACCTGAGCGGCATGAACAGCGATCGTCCGCCAACGCCCGTCGCGGCCTTCAGGGCGGTCGTCCAATCCTTCCACGTCGTGGCATTCCAGGGCTCCGGCGGCAGCAGGTCCGCGGCCGTCGCGGTGAAAGCGTGATCCTCGATAATGGGATCGATCGGGCCGGCAACCACCCGCCACCATTCCCGCGCATCGGCCAGCCGCTCCAGATTGCCCCGCACCGCGAGCCAGAAGGTTTCCCCGCCCTCGACGCCGAGGAGCCTGAGACGCCGCTGCACAGCTCCATACGAGAAGCTGTGCAGCAGCTTGGCATTGAGGGAGGCGAGCTCGGCCTCATCGAATTTCGCGGGCGCGTGGGAGAGACGCGCGAGATCGACGAGCTTCGCCAGTTCCTCCATTGATGCGACCGGCCGCACGGCCTCGGCCGAGCCTACCAGCACGGCCAGCGAGGCAACCGCCATCGCCTCGATGCCCTGTTCCCGCAGGCCCCTCAGCGAGAGATGTCCGAGACGCTTCGACAGCCCTTCACCACTGGCGGTGGTGAGGAGATTGGTATGGGCGAAGGTCGGCACCGCGCCATCGAGAGCCTCGATCAGCGCGATCTGCACGGCGGTGTTGGTGATATGATCCTCTCCCCGGATCACATGGGTGATGCCGAGGTCAAGATCATCGACCACGGACGGAAGGGTGTAGAGATAGGTGCCATCTGCGCGCACGAGGACGGGGTCCGACAGCGAAGCCGTATCGACCTCTATGACCCCACGCGCGAGATCGGTCCATCGCACGACACGATGATCGAGCAGGAAACGCCAATGCGGCGTACGCCCCTCGGCCTCGAGGGCGGCGCGCTGCTCTGCCGTGAGGTTGAGCGCAGCCCGGTCATAAATCGGCGGCTTGCCACGGGCGAGCTGGCGCTTGCGGCGGCGATCGAGCTCGTCCGGGGTCTCGTAGCAGGGATAGAGCACACCCTTCGCCTTGAGCTTCTCGACCGCGCGGTCATAGATGTCGAGACGATCGGACTGCCGGACGAACACGTCGGGCTCGATTCCAAGCCAGGCGAGGTCTTCAGCCACCGCGTCGGCATATTCCTTCGTGGAGCGCGCCAGATCGGTATCGTCCAGGCGCAGCACGAAGCGCCCGCCGTGGTTGAGCGCGAAGAGCCAATTGAGCAGCGCGGGGCGGGCGTTGCCGATATGGAGAAAGCCCGTGGGTGACGGGGCGAAGCGGACGACGGGAGTAGAATGCGCAGTCATTGATGGGCCATTCAGGCTGTCGATGTCAGTCGGCGCTGGCCGGTCCCCTGGTCGGCCCGTGGGGCCTCCAGGGAAGGGTCGCGCGTGAAGGCGCGGCGTTCAGATATCAGCCTGACTGGCTGACGTCGTCACGACGATGGAGCTTCGTCGTTGCGGACCAACGGTCCCGCTGTCACGAAAGCGATTGGTAATCGGATAGCGACGATCACGCCCGAAGTTCTTGGCGGTGACCTTGACGCCAGGCGGCGCCTGACGGCGCTTATATTCGGCGAGATAAAGCAGCCGCTCAACCTTCTTCACGGTTGCAAGATCATGGCCTCGGGCGACGATCTCGGCCACGCGCAACTCTTCCTCTACAAGCCCGACGAGGATGTCATCGAGCACATCATAGGGAGGCAGCGAATCCTGATCTGTCTGGTTGTCCCGGAGTTCCGCGGTCGGCGCCTTGGTGATGATGTTGTCGGGAATTACGACACCGTCCGGTCCGAGCGCGCCCGCGGGCTTCCAGCGGTTCCGCAGCGCGGACAGACGGTAGACCTGAGTTTTATAAAGGTCCTTGATCGGATTGAACCCACCGTTCATGTCGCCATACAGCGTGGCGTAGCCGACCGACATTTCCGACTTGTTGCCGGTGGTCACGACCATCGCTCCAAACTTGTTCGAAATCGACATCAGCAGCGTGCCGCGCGCGCGGCTCTGCAGGTTTTCCTCGGTGGTGTCGGCATTGAGACCCGCGAAGAGAGGCTTGAGCACCCTTGTCAGCCCCTCGACCGCATCGGCGATCGACAGAATGTCATAGCGGATACCGAGCGCCTTCACGCAGGCCGATGCGTCGGCGAGGCTCTCGCCGGACGTGTAGCGGTACGGCAGCATGACGCAATGCACATGTTCCGGGCCGAGCGCATCGACGGCCATCGCCGCGCAGATCGCCGAATCGATGCCACCGGACAGGCCGAGCACCACGCCGGGAAAGCCGTTCTTGCGAACATAGTCGCGGAGCCCGAAAACGCAGGCCGCGTAGTCGGCTTCGTCGTCTTCCTCCAGCAGAGCCTTTTCGCCCGGCTTGCAGCGCCAGCCATCGGCCGTGCGCTCGAAGGTGACAAGCGACATGGCCTCGACAAAAGCAGGCATCTGAATGGCGAGCGAACCGTCACCGTTGAGGACGAAGGAGGCTCCGTCAAAGACGAGTTCATCCTGCCCGCAGACCTGGTTGAGATAAACCAGGGGCAGCCCGCTCTCCGCGACCCGCGCGGCGGCGATGTTGAAACGCACGTCCATCTTGTCGCGGGCATAGGGAGAGCCGTTGGGGACAAGCAGGATCTCACCGCCGGTGTCAGCGATGCATTCCACCACATCCTCGCCCCATATATCCTCACAGATCGGCAAGCCGACGCGCACACCGCGCAATGAGGCTGGTCCTGGCAAAGGCCCCGCCGCAAAGACGCGCTTCTCGTCGAATACGCCGTAGTTCGGCAGGTCGACCTTGAAGCGCACGGCGCTCACGATGCCACCGTCGAGAATGGCATAGGCGTTGTAGACGGTATCGTTTTCGGCCCATGGCAAGCCGATGAGCACCGCCGGACCGCCGTCTCCGGTGTCTGTCGCCAATTCCTCGCATGCATCACGGCAGGCATCCAGGAACGCCGGCTTCAGGACGAGATCCTCCGGCGGATAGCCGGCGAGGAAGAGTTCGGGGAACATCACCGCGTCAGCGCCAAGCCGCGCTGCCTCTGCACGCGCCGCGCGGGCCTTGGCGAGATTGCCGCTGACGTCGCCAACCGTTGGGTTGAGCTGCGCGAGGGCAATGCGGAGAAGATCGGACGATGCGCTCATGATCACGGTCTAGACCATGATTTTGAAAAGGGAAAGGCGATGTTGGCGGCAGGCGACCGGGCAATGCCGCCCTCAATTGAAAAAGGCCCGTGCTCCTGCGCACGGGCCTTCGATGATCAATGGGGTGTCAGCAAAGCCGGCCCCCCCAGCTCGCCTACTCTGCCGCGTCGGCCTGACGTTCACGCAGCTTCGGGGTCCGCTCGTCCTTCAAAAGTTCAGCCACCATGAAAGACAGCTCGATCGCCTGCTCGGCGTTCAGACGCGGATCGCAATGCGTGTGGTAGCGATCATGCAGGTCCTCGTCGGTGATGGCGCGGGCGCCGCCCGTGCATTCGGTGACGTTCTTGCCCGTCATCTCAAGGTGGACGCCGCCAGCGTAGGTGCCTTCAGACTTGTGAATTCCGAAGAACTGCTTCACCTCCGAGAGGATCAGATCTACCGGCCGTGTCTTGTACCCGGAGCCCGCCTTGACCGTATTCCCGTGCATCGGATCGCACGACCACACGACCGTCTGCCCTTCTGCCTTCACCGCCTGAATGAGCCCGGGAAGATGGTCAGCCACCTTGTCCGCACCGAAGCGGCATATGAGGGTAAGCCGGCCGGGTTCATTCTCAGGATTGAGCGCGGAGACAAGCTTCACGAGGTCCTGCGGCTTCAGGGACGGGCCGCATTTCAGGCCAATCGGGTTCTTGATGCCGCGGAAATACTCGACATGGGCATGGTCGAGCTGGCGCGTACGGTCACCGATCCAAATCATATGGCCGGAGGTGGCGTACCAGTCACCGGACGTGGAATCGACACGGGTCATCGCCTGCTCGTAGCCGAGCAGGAGCGCCTCATGGCTCGTGTAGAAATCCGTGGTGCGCATTTCCGGATGGGACTCCGGATCAATTCCGCAGGCGCGCATGAAATCAAGCGCTTCGGTGATCCGGTCCGCCAACTCCTGATAGCGTCCCGACTGCGGACTATCCTTGACGAAGCCGAGCATCCACCGATGCGCGTTGTCGAGATTGGCATAGCCACCCGAAGCGAAGGCCCGCAGCAGGTTAAGCGTCGCAGCGGATTGCCGGTAGGCCATAAGCTGGCGGCGAGGATCCGGCTCGCGGCTCGCCTCGGTGAAATCGATGCCGTTGATGATGTCGCCGCGATAGCTCGGCAGCTCGACGCCATCCACCGTCTCGGTCGGTGCCGAACGGGGCTTTGCGAACTGGCCGGCGACGCGGCCGACCTTTACCACCGGCGAGGAGCCGGCGAAGGTCAACACCACCGCCATCTGCAGGAAGAGGCGGAAGAAGTCCCGGATATTGTCGGCAGAATGCTCGGCGAAACTCTCCGCGCAATCACCACCCTGCAACAGGAATGCCTCACCGGCGGCAACCTTGCCCAACGCCCGTTTGAGCTTGCGCGCCTCGCCCGCAAAAACGAGGGGGGGAAAGCTGGCGAGTTGATCTTCGACGCTGGCGAGGGCCGCAGCATCCGTAAAGAGCGGCACCTGCTGGATCGGCATTGATCTCCAGCTCGACGGTGTCCAACGCTCGCTCATCTCTCCAAACTCCCGACGCCCAATCCTGGGACCGTTGTTGCAAAAATCCCCCGACCTCGCCGGGGAATCTGCGGCTTATATACGCACAATGCCCGGAAAAGCGAGCACCAAGACGCCGCGCCACTCGCGGAACATTTCCCCGCCCTCAAGCGCATCCAGGGCGTCAGCCCGGCCAGATGACTTTAGAGCAGGCCATCGTGACGTCGGAACGGACCCATCCCACGGGCTGCACGGCCGTCCGGGAGGGCAGAATTCAGGGGTGGAATTTGCCTATTCATGACCTCTCGGCAGGCAATCCGAGATGATGTGCGCTTGGAGCATGGCTCGTAGGCCAATCTGTTAGGCAATTCCATGCGAATTAAGGCGCCGCTTATGGTTGCAGCCGTAACTTCGCCGTGATCGGATGTGATGTGAGCGTTCCAGCCCCCTTACGGCGTCCGATTCCGTGCCAGCCTCTCTTGCCTCCGTCGCGCCTGTTCTGATTGCCGTCTTCATTCTCGTCGTCGGCAATGGCCTCGTCACCACACTCGTGCCCCTGCGAGGGGTCTTGGAGAACTTCTCTCCAGCCGAGATCGGGGCAATTGGTTCGACCTACTTCGTGGGAATGCTCGGCGGAACCTGGCTTGCACCGAGCATCGTCAGGCGCGCCGGGCATATCCGGGCCTTCGCGGCGCTGGCGGCCATTGCAGCGAGCGCCGTCCTCGGCTTTGCCATCATCGTCGAACCTCTGATGTGGATGGTCTTGCGCTGCATCATCGGTTTCTGCTTTGGCGGCCTTTACGCGCTTGTCGAGGGCTGGGTGAATGCCAAGGCGACCGACCGAAATCGCGGGAGCATGCTCGGCCTCTACAATGTGATGAATTTCGGCGGCTCGGCGACGGGCCAGCAGTTCCTGAATATCGCTCCCGCCCAGTCCTTCACCCTTTTTTCCGTCTCTGCCATGTCGATCGTGCTGGCGCTGGTGCCGATGGCGCTGACTCGCGCCGAGCCCCCGCCGTTGCCGGTGAAGGCGAAGCTGGACATTCTCGGGCTCGCGCGCCGCAGCCCGATTGCCGTGATGGGGGTGATCTGCGTCGGCCTCGCCAATGGCAGTCTGTGGAGTCTGGTGCCCGCGGTCATTGAACGCACGGGACTTGGCACAACCGTGCTGGCGACCTTCATGACGATACTCATCCTTGGCTCGGCCGCGAGTCCCTTTCCGCTCGGGCGTCTCTCCGACCGCATGGACCGTCGGTGGATGATCGCAATCGTTTGCGGTTGCGCGGTCGCCGTCGAGGTTGCGCTCGTGTTCGTGTCCCAAAGCCCTTCGGTCTGGCCCCTCTATGGGTTGGCGCTCGGCATGGGCTTTTTCGTGCCGGTGATCTATCCGCTGATCGCCGCGCATGCCAATGATCGCAACATCGAGGGCGGCGCCATGCATATGTCGAGCACGCTGCTCTTCCTCTATTGCTTTGGCGCGATCGTCGGCCCTTCCCTCGCCTCGTTCCTGATGGCACGCTTCGGGGACGGTGCACTGTTCATGCACAACGCGGTGGTGCACTGCGTGCTCGGCCTTTACGTGCTGTGGCGCATCTCCCGCAAGGCGCCTCCACCTGTCGATACCGAGGTGCAGCCGCTTGGGCAGCCGCTTGGACAGATCGAGCCGCAGACGACATGACGACTGCCGTCCGCCTCCGAAATTGATTCCGCAAAGCGCTGGATCGCCTTGATCCACGCGCGCTTTTCCGTTAGCTGACCGGAGTGCGGAGAGTCACAAGCTCCTCGGCCGCCGTCGGATGAACGGCAATCGTTCGGTCGAAATCCGCCTTGGTGGCGCCCATCGTCACCGCGATGCCGACGAGCTGGATCATCTCGCCCGCGGCCTCTCCCATGATGTGGACGCCTATAACCTTGTCGGTCTCGCCATCGACGAGGACCTTCATCATCACCGGCTCGCCGCGACCGGACAGGGTGGCCTTCATCGCGCGGAACCGCGTGCGGTAGACGACGAGCTTGGGGCAAAGCGCCCGCGCTGCCTCCTCGCTCGGCCCGATCGTGCCGAGTTCCGGCGTCGAAAAGACCGCGGTCGGGACGAGGGAATAATCGACGCCGGTCGGCTTGTTACCGAACACGGTGTCGGCGAAGGCATGGCCCTCGCGTATGGCGACCGGTGTGAGGTTGGCGCGGTCGGTCACATCGCCGACCGCATAGATCGACGGCACGTTGGTGCGGCCGTCCCCATCGACGATGACAGCACCCTTTTCATTCATGGCGACGCCCACGGTTTCGAGGCCGAGGCCGGAGGTATGCGGCTTGCGACCGGTCGCCACCAGCACCTGATCGAACCGGCGCGTCGTGCCGTCGGACAGGGTGGCCGTGATATCAGTGCCTGCCCGATCCAATCTCTCGACCCGCCGTTCCAGCAGGAGCTCGATGCCCCGCCCCTGATAAGCCGCGGCGAGCCCCTCGGCGAGATCATGGTCGAACCCGCGCAAAAGCCGCGAACCGCGGTGCAGGAGCGTGGTCTCCACACCGAGCCCGGCGAAGATTCCCGCGAACTCCACGGCGATATAGCCGCCGCCGATAATGAGCAGCCGGCGCGGCAATTCCGGCAAATCAAAGATCTGGTCGGAAACGAGGCCGAGTTCGCCACCTGGCACCGCCGGTTCCATCGACGGACGCGCGCCGGTGGCGATCAGGATGATCTTGGCCGATATGCGCTCCCCAGTGGCCAGGACACGCACGGTATGGGGCCCTTCAACGACCGCGCGGCTGTCGATGATCTCGACGCCGGCATTGGCGAGGTTGCGGCGGTAGATGCCCTCGAGGCGGGTAATCTCTGTTTCCTTGTTGGCGACCAGCGTCGGCCAATGGAAGCTCGCCTCGGGCACGTTCCAGCCGAAGCCGGCGGCATCCGCGAAAGCATCCTGAAAGCGGCTGGCGTAGACATAAAGCTTCTTGGGCACGCAGCCCCGGATGACGCAGGTACCGCCAACACGTGATTCCTCGGCGATCATCACGCGCGCGCCATAGCCCGCCGCTATGCGGCCTGCCCGGACGCCGCCCGAGCCCGCGCCAATAACGAAGAGATCGACATCGAAATCACCGGTCGTCATCGTAAGCTCCAATCCAGCGCATCCTTGTGGCCGAGGCAGCGCCCCACGCAGCCGCGACGATGCCCCCCTGTCCTATAAACGAGAGCGCTCGCCGTGCCCATGCGCTAGCGCACGCATGGCCGTACCCTTCCAGTTATCGAGCCGGACAGGATGACCATAGCCTTAAGGCGAATAAAGCTGCATCTTGCTCGTAAAATGCAGCGGCTTTACCGTCACTTTACGCGCAACAGGAAGTTGCCAACACGGAATTGGGAGGATGTCATGGTCGGAACCGGCAGTGCTGCACGCACGCGGATCAACCGGCGCTCGCTTGCCGTCATGGCAGCAGTGGCCAGCATGGCCTTTGTGGCGGGGGGCCTAGCTCTAGGCGGAACGGCTTCGGCGCAGAATGCCGAACTGAAGATCATGGCTCCGGCGGCTCCGGGCGGAGGTTGGGACCAGACGGCTCGCGCGGTGCAGTCGGCGCTGACGACCTCAGGGATCGTGAAGGGCGCGCAGGTCGTCAATGTCCCCGGCGCCGGCGGCATCGTCGGGCTCGCGCAATTCGTCAATAGCGGCAAGGGAGACGGCTCCCAGCTCATGGTGAACGGCCTCGTGATGGTCGGTGCGATCCTCACCAACAAATCACCGGTCACCCTCGACCAGGTCACGCCGATCGCCCGTCTCACGGCTGAGAATCAGGCCATCGTCGTACCGGCAAATTCTCCGATCAAGAACGCGCAGGACCTTGTTGCCGCGCTGAAGGCAGATCCGGCCAAGGTGACGTGGGCAGGCGGCTCGGCCGGCGGCACCGACCACATTCTGGTGGGACTATTCGCGAAGGCGGTCGGGGTTGATCCCACCAAGATCAACTACATTCCCTTCTCCGGCGGTGGTGAAGCCCTTGCCGCCATTCTCGGCTCGAAGGTGACAGCGGGCGTTTCCGGCTATGGGGAATTCGAGGGCCAGATCAAGGCAGGCAAGCTGCGGCTGATCGGCATCGCGGCGCCGGCACGCGTCGCCTATATCGACGGACCAACGCTCAAGGAACAGGGCGTCGATCTGGAACTCATCAACTGGCGCTCCGTCGTCGCGCCTCCCGGCCTCACCAAGGAGCAGACGGCGAACCTTGTGTCCACCATTGACAAGATGGTGAAATCCCAAGCCTGGCAGGACACCTTGAAGGCGAAGGGGTGGGATGACTCGTATCTCGCCGGGGACGCCTTCGCCAGCTTCCTCAAGAACGAACAAACCCGCATCGCCGACGTACTGAAGACGATCGGGCTCACGCAATAGGGCCTGCGGGCACGCCGCGCCCCTCGCGCGGTGTGCCGGCCGCCGTCAACGTTGGCAGGATCGCCCGCCAGCGGTTCTTGTTCCCCGGCAACGCCGGCCGACCATCTCCCACAGGATCTCGCCGGAAGATCGACACGTCTCGCCTCGGCTTCGCCTCCCCCCGCCTCTCAGGATCGTCGGCATGAACGACAAGCACAGGCGACGCCTCGACATCAGCGGCCTGCTCATAGCGCTCGGTTTGCTCGGCATCGCCATCCTTTTGCGTCTTGATGCCGGCAACATGCCGGCCGCGCCCGCCTATGCGCGCATCGGCCCGGAGGCGGCAACCAACGTCGTGGCCCTCGGCATCCTTGTTCTGGGGCTTGCAACCGCATACACCGCCTGGCGCGGTGGAGGAGTGGAACCGGAAGCTGCGGACTGGGGGCCGGTCGCGCTTATCACGCTGGCTTTCGTGGCCGTGATCGGGATCATCGGGCTCGGTGGCGGCTTTATTCTGGCCAGCGCCGTCCTGTTCGCGATGACGTCGCGCGCCTTTGGGCGTCGCGCCCTTGCCGTCGACTTCGCCGTGGGATTTGCTCTCGGGCTCGGCGCCTATCTCGTGTTCGCCAAACTCCTGACCCTTACCCTGCCGAGCGGGCCGCTCGAACATCTCTTCTAAGAGCGGATCGATGGAAGCCTTCCCCTCCCTACTGCATGGGCTCAGTGTCGCCATCCAGCCCATGAATCTTGTATTCGCGTTGATCGGCGTGTTTCTGGGCACGGCCGTCGGCGTATTGCCCGGCATCGGCCCGGCTTTGACGGTCGCGCTGCTCCTGCCCGTCACCTACAAGCTCGATCCGGCGGGATCGCTGATCATGTTCGCCGGCATCTATTACGGCGGCATGTACGGCGGCTCGACAACGGCGATCCTGATCAACACGCCGGGTGAAAGCGCCTCCCTCGCGACGGCGATCGAGGGCAACAAAATGGCGAAGGCCGGGCGCGGCGGGCCGGCGCTCGCCACGGCCGCAATCGGCTCGTTCGTCGCTGGCACCATCGCGACATTGGGCATTGCCTTCCTCGCGCCGTGGCTCGTTGAGATCGCCATCAATTTCGGTCCGGCGGACTATTTCGCGCTGATGGTGCTCGCGTTTGTCACCGTGTCGGCAACCTTCGGCGCCTCGCCGTTGCGGGGCCTCACCAGCCTGTTCATCGGGCTGGCGCTCGGGCTCGTTGGCATCGACGAGCTGTCCGGCCAAGCCCGCCTGCACTATGGCGTGCCTGACCTTCTCGACGGGATCGAGGTAACGACCCTGGCGGTCGGGCTCTTCGCGGTGGGCGAAGCACTCTATGTTGCCTCCAAACACAAACATGCGCCGGAGACGTTGGAGCCGGTCCGCGGCTCGCTCTGGATGACCCTTCAGGACTGGAAGCGCTCCTGGAAGCCGTGGCTGCGCGGAACCGCCTTCGGCTTCCCCATCGGCGCGCTCCCCGCCGGGGGTGCGGAAATCCCAACCTTTCTCTCCTATGCGACGGAGAAGCGGCTATCCAAACATCCGGAGGAATTCGGCCGGGGCGCAATCGAGGGCGTCGCCGGTCCGGAGGCCGCGAATAATGCATCCGCCGCTGGCACGCTTGTGCCGCTGCTGACCCTCGGCCTGCCGACCTCCGCAACGGCGGCGATGATGCTCGCCGGCTTCCAGCAGTACAATCTGAACCCCGGCCCGCTCCTCTTCGCCGAGCGTCCGGAACTCGTGTGGGGGCTCATCGCCAGCCTGTTCATTGCGAACACGATGCTGCTGGTCCTCAACCTCCCGCTGGTCGGCCTCTGGGTCAGGCTTCTCGCCATTCCCCAGCATTGGCTCTATGCGGGCATTCTCGTGTTCGCCACCATGGGCACGATCGCCGCCAAGCCGTCCGTCGTCGAGCTGTCGATGTTGCTCGTCTTCGGAATCCTGGGCTTTCTCATGCGCCGATACGACTATCCGGTCGCGCCGGTGGTCATCGGGCTCATCCTCGGCCCCATGGCGGAGCAGCAGTTGCGGCGCGCGCTGGCGATCAGCCTCGGCGATCCCATCGCGCTGGTCGAGAGTCCTCTCGCCGCGGCTCTCCTCGGTCTCGCCTTTCTGGCGCTCATCGCTCCCTTCGTGCTGAAGGGCCTCGAT